>PNLY01000112.1 GCA_013823325.1 Methylobacterium sp. | reverse complement strand
GTGCCCGGCATCTTCGCCGTCGGCGACATCAACACCTATCCGGGCAAGCTCAAGCTGATCCTGTCGGGCTTCCACGAGGCGGCGCTCGCCGCCCAGAAGGTCCACCGCTACGTCTATCCGGAGAAGCGGCTGACCTTCCAGTACACGACCTCGTCGAGCGCCCTGCAGAAGAAGCTCGGCGTGGCTTGAGGCTTCGTCCCCAACCGGATTGTCATCCCGGACAAGCCGCGAAGCGGCGCCGATCCGGGATCCATTCCTGAGCCTTTCCGAATGAGGTTCCAGAATGGGTCCCGGGTCTCCCTACGGTCGCCCGGGACGACCTCGCGCATGGGTTAACGCACAGCAGTTACCGCACCACCGATATCGCCGACGACGGCGGCAGCATGTCATGCGCGGCCATATCGTGCGCCGGGCGCGTGACCGGCTCGGCCGGCACCGGCTGGATGCGCGTCGCCGGCGAGCCCGAGGGGCCGCTATGCGTCGGCGCCTCCGCGACCACGCCCTCCTCCTCCGGCGGCGTCACGCGGTCGCGTAGTTCGGCGATCGCGCCCTCGAGCGGATGGAAGCTGAAGCGGATCTTGTGGGTGCCGGCCGGAACCTGCACCGCCCGGAACAGCACGTTGGCCTTGAGGATCTCGACCTCCTGACCGTCGAGCTCCGCCTTCCACCAGGGGTGCCAGATGTCGTTCAGCACGACGAAGCCCGCTTGCGCGCTCGTCACTTCGATCTCGACCACCGTGTTGCGGTAGCGCTTGAGCTTGACCTCGGCATTGCTCGCGACCGGCCCCTCCGGCACGCCGGGCTCTGGCTCCTGGTCGAGCAGGACGACGCGCTGCGGATCGGCCTCCGGCCATTTCCCGGCCGACTTCATCCCCTCGAAATCGGCGAGCTCCCAGCCGCCGACGAACATCACGCGCGGCAGCGCCCGCGGGTTCTCGTAGATGTAGCCGTCCTTGGTGTAGGCGACGAGCTTGAGGTCGCCGGCCCGCAGGGAGCGATCGACCTGGCCGATCGGCACCCGCGTCGCGATGTAGCGCAGGCCGAGAAAATCGGCGAGGCGACAGCGATAGGACGGGAACAGCGGCGTGAACACGCGCTCGCTTGGCGCGGCGATCGAATCGCGCGTGCCGACGGCTTCCGAGAAGTCGGCCAGGCGCAGCGGATTGTAGCCCAGCGTGTGGTCGAAGCCGTGGATCATGCCGGCATTAGGCCATTCGAAGCCCATGCCGAGCAGCTCGACCCGGTCGCGCCTGGCTGAATCCGGCGGCTGCGTCGTGAGCTTCTTCAGCACGGCGACGGTCTCGTTCTTGGTCTCCGGCCGCAGCACGTCATAGACCTCCGGCGCCAGCGCCGTGGCCTCGTTGGGGCCGTTATTGGCGGCGAGATCGGCCGCGACGACACCGGTGACGATCAGGCTCGCGGCAAGCGGGGCCGCGGCACCACGCCAACGCGTCAGCACGACGAGGAGGACAAGCGCGCTCGCGAACCAGGCGGCCGCGGTTGCGCTCGGCAACCAGGCCTGGCCGAGATGGCCGGCCTGACGCGCCACCACCAAGGCAACGCCGATCAGCAGGGCGATCGCGCCGGCGCCGATGCCGAGATCGCGCCAGATCGCGCCCTGCTTCTCCTCGCTGAGGATACGATGCAGCAGATAGCCCGAGAGCACGGCCCCCAGCCCGCCGATCAGGAAGGTCGCATCGGCCGGCCGGCGGAACACCTTGACGCCCGGCAGATAGTCATAGGCCAGGTGGAAGAACGGCGTGTAGCGGCCGAGCGCGAACAGCACCATCAGCACGAACAGGATGGTGAAGGGCCGGATCGCCCTGTCCCAGAGCCAGCCGCGCGTCAGCCCCGGCACGATCAGCAGCAGGAAGGGCAGTGCCCCCAGATAGACCTGCCCCATGTTCTTCGAGAGGAAGAGTTCCTTGGCGTTCCAGTCCGGGGCGTAAGGTCCCCAGAATTCGACGGACGGGTCACGCACGCCGAACAGGTCGCCGACAAAGGCGGTCAGCAGGGAGGCCGGGTGCAGCGAGCCCCTGCCCGCCTCGACGAGATCGATGGCCGGCCGCGTCGTCGCCTCGGCGAAGAGCCAGGTCCAGAGCAGCGGCACAGCGATGGTGACGAGGCCGGCAAAGCACGCGGCCGCGATCGGCGCGAGACTCTCGCGCAAGCCCGTCCAGCCCTCGGAGAGCCAGTAGGCGACGACCATGCCGATCAGGATATAGGCGCCGAGCAGCGCGACCTGGTCTGGCTCCAGAACCATCATGCCGGCGGCGAAACCGGCGAGCAGGCCGTAGCGCAGCGAGGCGCGCTGCAGCATCCGCGCCGTCAGCCAGAACGACAGCCCGAAAAAGGCGAAGCTGGCGATCTGGCCGACATGCTGGACGCGCCACGCCGCCGATGCGCCGAAGGCGAAGACCAGCGCCGCCAGCAGCGCACCGGCCGGATGCCAGTTGCGGTCGCGGAAGAACATCAGCATGGCGAGCCCGCCGACGAGCAGATGCGCCAGCACATAGGCATCGACCGCACGGAAGCTCGGCGAGGGATTGAACAGCGCCAGCAGGATCGCGGGCGAGAAGATCAGCGATTGCGGATCGGCGACCTGGGGCGAGCCGGCGAAGACGTTGTGGGTCCAGAACGGCGACTGCCCGGAATGCAGCGCCTGCGCCAGGAACTGGATCTGCGCCTGGAAATGCGCCTTGGCGTCGAACGGAATCGTCACCGCCCCCGACAGCCAGGGCCAGCACAGCGCCACCCAGGCGCAACAGAACAGCGCGGCTGCCAGCCAGTAGCTGGAGCCCGATCTCCAAACCGCTTTCAACTGGACCCCCAAGGCCCCCGGCGCGCCCGGCGCGCATGATCACGCGCCGATCACGCCGATGTGATCAGGATCGACGATGAAGGTTCCGCGATGAACCGAAACTGAATGAAACTGAACGCTGTGAATCGGGCGCCCGACTGTGGCGTGGCAGCGTCACCATGCCGCGCCGGCGCAGCGGAATCAGCGCTTCTGCGCCACCCAGGCGGCGAGGACGCGCCGCTCGTCCGCGGTCATGCCAGAGAGGTTGTTGGGCGGCATGGCGTGGGTCAGAACCGCCTGCACGCCGATGGCGCGGCGCTGGCGGGCGATCAATTCTGGCTCGTGCAGGAAGACGCCCTTGGGCGCGATGCCGATGCCCGGCCAGGACGGCTCCGGCGCATGGCACATGGCGCAGCGCCCGGTGACGATGTTGGCGACCTCCGGCGACGGCGGCACGAGGCCGGCGAGCATCACCGGCTTCACCGGGTCGAGCGGCTTTAGGCCTAGCCGCTCGCGCCCGCCGGGCGAAGACGCCATCGCCACCCAGAAGGCGAGCCAGAGCGCCAGCGCCGCCACCGCCCAGGTCCACCAGGGCGATTTGGCATGGTCGGCATGGCGGACATTGTAGAAATGCCGGATCAGTGCACCCGCGACGATGATCAGCGCGACCAGAACCGGGATCACCGCCGAATTGGCGTAGGTCACCGGGTAGTGGTTCGCCAGCATCAGGAACAGCACCGGCAGGGTGATGTAGTTGTTGTGCAGCGAGCGCTGCTTGGCCTGCTTGCCGTATTTCGGATCGGGCACCTCGCCGGCGACCATCGCGGCAATAGTCTTGCGCTGGCCCGGCATGATCACGAAGAAGACGTTGGCCGACATGATCGTCGCCATCAGCGCGCCGGTGTGGATCAGCGCGCCGCGTCCCGAAAACACGCTGGCGAAGGCCCAGCTGGCGGCGACGACATAGCCGAAGCCGAGCAGTCCGAGTACGACGTCGTTCTTGCCGAGCGGCGACTTGCAGAGCAGATCGTAGAACAGCCATCCGCCGGCCAGCGCCGCGATGCCGATCGCGCCTGCCGCGAAGGGCGAGAGCGCCATCACCGCCGGGTCGATCAGATAGAGCTCGGACTGGGCGTAATAGACCCAGACCAGGAGGAAAAAGCCGGAGATCCAGGTCCAGTAGGCCTGCCATTTGTGCCAGGTCAGCTCCTTCGGCAGCACCTCCGGCGCAACCAGGTATTTGCGCATCGCATAGAAGCCGCCGCCATGGACCTGCCAGGCGAGAAACTGCGTCGGCTGGCCGGCTTCGGTCTTGGGCGCGTCGGGCGCCGCGCTGAGCGAAGCGTCGAGATGGATGAAGAAGAAGGACGAGCCGATCCAGGCGATCGCCGCGATCACATGCAGCCAGCGCAGGAGCTGGCTGCCCCACTCCATCAGATAGGCCTCAAGCACGGAAGTGCTCCGCCTGAATGCGGATGCGCGACCTATCCCGTTCCCCCCGCTTGCGGTGGGGAAGGGTTAGGGATGGGGGGCCGGAAAGCCGGCGTACTACTCTGGATCGTTTCGCCAAGCGGCACTGCCCCCCACCCCGGCCCTCCCCACCGCAAGCGGGGGGAGGGAGAAGTGCGGGCCGCGAGCGCTTCATCATTTGACAGGGCGGAATCCGGGAGGGAACTTGCATCGCAGTCCAGACTAGGTTCGCAGCCTTGGAAGGCAAGCGTCATTCCAGCTGCTCAGCGCAGCTTCAACGAGAGGTTATAGGCCATGGGGCGTCTGTCGACGCATGTGCTCGACACGGTCAACGGCAAGCCGGCCGCGGGCGTCGCGATCGCGCTCGACGCGCTGCTGCCCGATGGGAGCCGCGAGCGTGTGGTTGACACCGTGACCAATGCCGACGGCCGCACCGACCAGCCCCTGCTCAGCGGCACGCTGCCCGTCGGCAGCTATGAACTGACCTTCGCCATCGGCGATTATTTCCGCCATCTCGGCACGAAGCTGGCCGAGCCCGCCTTCCTCGACCTCGTGCCGATCCGCTTCGCCATCGCCGAGCCGCAGGGGCACTACCACGTGCCGCTGCTCGCCTCGCCCTGGAGCTACTCGACCTATCGCGGCAGCTGAGGCATTTCCGAAAAAGAGCATCTCCCAAAGGCGCAGCTCTCGCGCCTTCGACAGGAGCCGGTTCCGCGCTAGACCGGATCGCGGAAAACGAGTCTGGTTCCAACGGCTTGCACGCCGCCTCTGAATCACCGTCGCATGGACTTGAATCATCTGATGAGCACTTCCTACCCGCGTGATCTCGTCGGCTACGGCCGCAATGCCCCGCATCCGCATTGGCCGGGGCAGGCCCGGATCGCGGTGCAGTTCGTGGTCAATTACGAGGAAGGCGGCGAGAACTGCATCCTGCATGGCGATGCCGCCTCGGAGGCGTTCCTCTCCGAGATCGTCGGCGCCGCGCCCTGGCCCGGCCAGCGCCACATGAACATGGAGTCAATCTACGAATACGGCTCGCGCGCCGGCTATTGGCGGCTCTGGCGGATGTTCACTGAGCGGAAGCTGCCGGTCACGGTCTTCGCCGTCGCCTCGGCGCTGCAGCGCTATCCCGAGATCGTCGCCTCGATGCAGGAGGCCGGCTGGGAGATCGCGACCCACGGCCTGAAATGGATCGACTATCGCGACGCGCCGCCCGAGCTCGAGCGCGAGCACATCGCCGAAGCGATCCGCATCCAGACCGAGCTCGCCGGGGAACGGCCGCTCGGCTGCTATCAGGGCCGGACCTCAGTCAACACCATTCCCCTGACGATGGAAGAAGGCGGCTTCCTCTACACCGCCGACGTCTATGCCGACGAACTGCCCTATTGGCTCGAAGGTCCGCACGGCCCGCAACTCGCCGTGCCCTATACGCTCGACGCCAACGACATGCGCTTTGCGACACCGCAGGGCTTCAACAGCGGCGAGCAGTTCTTCGCCTATCTCAAGGATTCGTTCGACACGCTCTATGCCGAGGGCGAGAGCGCGCCGAAGATGATGTCGGTCGGCCTGCATTGCCGCCTCGTCGGCCGGCCCGGCCGCGCCGCGGCGCTGGCCCGCTTCCTCGACTACGTCCAGAGCCATGACCGCGTCTGGGTCGCGACCCGGCTCGACATCGCCCGCCATTGGGTCAGGACGCATCCGCCCGAAGGCGGCTACAAGCCCTCGCGGCTGCCGCAGGCGCTGTTCACCGAGGTCTATGGCCGGGTCTGGGAGCACTCGCCCTGGATCGCCGAGCAGGCCCACGCGGCCGGGCTGACGGCAAAGCAGGACTCCGCCGAAGAACTGCACAAAGCGATGGTCGCGGTGCTGCACAAGGCTCCGCGCGAGCGGCAGAAGGCGCTGCTCGACGCCCATCCCGACCTTGCCGGCAAGATCGCGGCGGCTGGCGAGCTGACGCCGGAATCGGCTAGCGAGCAGGGCTCGGCCGGGCTCGACCGGCTGACCTCGGACGAGCGCGCCCGCTTCACGGCGCTGAACGAGGCCTACAAGGCGAGGTTCGGGATTCCGTTCATCGTGGCGGTCAAGGGGCTGAGCAAGGCCGACATCCTCGCCGCCTTCGAGGAAAGGCTGAAGAGCACGCCCGAACAGGAGTTCGCCACAGCGCTCGCCCAGGTCGAGAAGATCGCGCTGATCCGGCTGAAAGACCTGCTGCCGGCAGGCTAGGACTTGTTCGTCCGCTCGCGCCCTTGCGGATCGACCATGCGCGCCAGCCACCATGTCGTCCCTGTGGGGTCCTTGACCCCGCCGCGTCGGTCGCCATCGCCTTTCTCCTCCGGCGCCTGCACCAGCGTGCCGCCGGCCGCCACCGCCTTTGCGATCAGGTCATCGGGGTCGGCGACATAGACGTGGACATGGCATTCCGGGCCACCCGGCGCCTGCCCGAGCATCACGATCGAATCGTCGATACTGAATTCGGCATGCATGATCCCGCCATCCTCGCGCCGGGCTACGAAGCTTGGATCGGCCCCGAACACCGCCTTGGCGAAGGCGAGCGCCTTTTCCGCATCGGCGACCATGAGATAGGGCGAAACGGCGTTGTGTCCTTCGGGCTTGTGCATCGAACTCCTCCCTGTCTCGTCGTGCAACATCGGGAAGGCAGGTCGGTTCCACTCCCGACTCAACGTCTACCCGTTACTCCGGACAAGCGGCGGCAGGGGCGCCGCTCCGCCGGGAATGACGAAAGAGTAGGGCGTCACAGCCCGCTGACCAGATGCCCGCCGTCGACCGCGACCACCGCGCCGGTCATGTAACGCCCGGCGTCGGAGCAGAGCAGCAGGAGCGGCCCGTCGAGATCGTCGAGTTCGCCGGCCCGGCGCATCGGGATGCGCTTCTTCAGCGCCTCGCCAGCATCGCCGGCGAAGAACTCGCGGTTGATGTCGGTGACGATATAGCCCGGCGCCAGCGCATTGACCCTGATTGCGTGCCGGGCCCATTCCAGCGCCAGCGCCTTGGTCATCTGGATCAGCCCGGCCTTGGAGATCGCATAGGGCGCGACGCGGCCGGCGACGCGCTCGCCCAGGATCGAGGCGATGTTGACGATCGCGCCGCCGCCGTTCCGCTCCGCCATGAGCTTCGCCGCTGCCTGCGCCGCGAAGAAGCAGCCCTTCAGGTTGACGTCGAGCTGCGCGTCCCACTGCGCCTCGCTGACGGAAAGCGCAGCTTCCGTCTCGCCGACGCCGGCATTGTTGACGAGCACGTCGAGCCCGCCGAGCAGCTTGGCAGCCTCGACGACACCTGCCTCGATCGCCGCGACGGAGCTGACATCGAGCGCCAGCGGCACGACCCGGCCGGGCAAGCCCTCGCAGGCGCGGGCCAGCTCCTGAAGCCGCTCGGTCCGCCGCGCCGCGGCGGCGACCAGAGCCCCCTTGCCCGCAAGAAGCCGGGCGAAATGGGCGCCGAGCCCCGAGGAGGCGCCCGTCACCAGAACCCGCTTGCCCTTGAGATCGTCGAACATCGAACGCATCGCCTCCCTGTCGAGCGGAGGGGACAATGCCGCGCTGCGCTGGTCAACCTCACCGCACCGGAACCGCCGCTGCCGCCTACGCGTTTCCTATCGAGGACCAATTCGGACGGGGGATACCCATGTTTCGCATTCTCTTGGTGATCGCGGTCGTGGCGATCGGCTACGACGCCATCGTCCATCAGGGCGCCTATACCCGCGACCTCTGGTTCAAGGCGGTCGGCGCGACCGAGCGCGTCGTCGACGAAGCCAAGCGCGTCGGCGAGCGCAAGCCTGACGAGCCGCCGCGCTCGCAGATGAACTGAGCGACACCTCCCGTCATTGCGAGGAGGCGTAGCCGACGAAGCAATCCAGGGCGGCAGAGCTCTATGAAACTGGATTGCTTCACGTCGCTCGCAATGACGAAGTAGCTCCGCCTCAAGCCGCCTCTCTCGCTAGCGCCGCCCGCTCGACCTCCCCGGCGATCGCGTCGAGCAGCGCCGTCTCATCGCCCGCCAGGCCCTCCATCGCCGCCATGCGGGCGAGCACGGTCGCGGCGACCTTCTCTTCCACCGTATCCTCGGCGTAGGCGTAGAAGATCGTCGCGTGCTGGCCGTCGCGATGGCAACGGCCCTCGATCTGCTGCAGCTGGATCGCGCTGTGGCGCAGGTCGTGGACGACCAGCGCCCGCTCGCGCTCGCCGCCCGGCATCTCGGCCCGATGCAGCGAGATCGACTCGGTCACGGTGAAGACGACGACATCGAGCTTGCCGGTCTGGAAGGCGATCCGCGTCGCCTCATTGGCCTCGCCGGAATGCTCGCCGGTGATCGAGCCGACGCGCCAGCCCTTGCCGGCCAGCTTATCGGCCAGCATCGCGCCGGTTTCGAGGAAGGCGACGGAGATCGCGACCTGCTCGTCATTCTCCAGCAGGTCCTGGCAGAACTCGGCCGTGCCGGCGGTGCGCAGCAGGCTCGCTTTCTGGCGGAAGCGCAGATCGGCGGCCCAGCCGGCCGGCTTGCGGGTCGAGCCGCCGGCGAGACCGAGCTCACGCCGGAATTCGCGCCAGGTCGCGTCGTAGAGCTTGCGCTCGGCGGCATCGAGAGCGACGGGAGCGAGCTCGCGCTGCACTTCGGGCCAACCGGCGATCTCCTCCGGTCGGCGCCGGAGCCCGATCGCGTTGGCGCCGCGATAGAGCAGGTCCGCCATCACCTTGCGGTCGCTTTCGTTCGGCTCCCAGCTCCAGTTCTTCCAGTGCCCCTTGGCCTTGCCGATCCTCAGCCGCTTCATCAGTGCCCGGAAGCCGTCGAGATCGGCGCCGGGCGCGCCCGTGGCCTCGCTAAGCAACCGCGCGAGATAGGAGAGTTCGTGCGGCGCCTGCCCCGCGGTCGCGCTCATATAGATCGTGAACTGCGCGGCCGCCGCCATCTGCCGGCAGACCATTCCCTGCTGCGAGTTCGGATTGCGGATGCGGTGGGCTTCGTCGATCACCACCAGCGGCCAGACCCGTTTCGGCGTGCCGTGCTTGGCGAGCTCGTTGTTCTTCGCCCGCGTCGAGCGCTTGTTGCTGGCCGGCGGCGGCGCGAGCAGCGACTTGGTCCGCTCGAAATTCATCAGGGTGAGCTTCTTCGCCGGGAGCCCGGCATGGGCGATGGTGCGCCGCCATTGCGGAATCGCGCCTTTCGGGCAGATCACCAGCACCTCCTGCTCCGGCATCGCCGAAATGGCGAGCCAAGCCGAGAGCGTCTTGCCGAGCCCCGTGAGGTCGCCGAGCAGGAAACCCGGCTTGCCGGCAGCACGCGCTGCCAGGATCGCGTCACGTGCCACGAGCTGGTGCGGATGCGGCACCATGATCTCGGGCGCATCGCCCTTCGCCGCTGCACTCATGCCTGCCGGGCCTCCGGAACCGCGGCCCGCTCGGTCGCCATCGTCGCGAGAGTATCGGCCTGCTGCAGTTCCTCGATCAGCGCCCCCATGAAATTGGTGACCACCTTGGGCAGCGCCCGGCCGGACATGCTCTGGATCTGCAGGCTGCGCGGCGGCAGGTCGCCATCCCTCAGCGGCAGGGCGACCACCGAGCCGTCGCGGATCGAGGCGCCGAAGGAGATCGAGCTGGCGAACATCACGGCCCCGCCGAGTTTGCAGAAATGGCGCAGGCTCGCGACATTGGTCGAGGTCAGCACCGCATCGACGGTCAGCCCGCGCGCCGAGAAGTAGATGTCGACGATCTTGCGCACCGTCGCCTCGCTGTCGAGCACCGCGACCGGGTGGACGAAGATGTCCTCGATCCTGACCGCCTCCTTTGCCGCGAGCGGGTGATGCGGCGCGACGAAGGCATAGGTCCGCGCCGCACATTGCCAGTTGATGGTGACGCCGCGCTCCTGCTGCAGCACGAAGGTCAGGCCGAGATCGATCGTGCCGGTGCGGACATGCTCGGTGACGACCTGCGGCGACATCACCTTGACGTCGAAGGCGACGTCCGGGTGCTGCTGGCGGAAGGCATAGATCACCTCGGGAATGAAGCTGACGGCGAAGCCCTCGGTGACGCCGAGCCGGATCAGCCCCTTGCTGGCGCCCCGGAGTTCGCGGATCTCGCTGACGACCTGCTCGCTCTCCAGCTCCAGCCGCTGGGCATAGGCTGCGAGCGTCTGGCCGGCCTGGGTCAGGATCATGCCATGGGAGCGCCGCTCGAACAGCGCGGCGTCCAGCTCCTTTTCAAGGTTGGCGATCTGGCGGCTGACAGCGGAGCCGGCAACGCGCAGGCGCTGCGCCGCGGCGCTGATCGAGCCGGTCCGCACCACCGCCAGGAAATACCGCAAGGCCGGAGTTTGCATGGGCGTGCAGTAGCCGCCCCTTGCCGTCTCGGCAACGATCCTTTCGATTCATTCTTATGGCGGCAAGCACGAAGCTGTGCAGAGTTTGTGTCGTCGGCGTGACGGTGGCCCAAGGCTGCCCGCCGAACGAGACAAGCAACAACGCAGCGAGGGGAAAACATGCGCTTGTTTGACAAGGCCTCCACGGCTTTGGCCGCAACCATTCTGGCTGCGACCGCCTTTGCGACACCCGCCCTGGCCCAGAAGGCTGCGAACACCGTCCGCTTCGCCTATGACCAGGCGCCGGAGAGCGTCGATCCGTTCTTCAACAATGTCCGCATCGGCGTGATCATCGGCGCCAATGTCTGGGACACGCTGATCTACCGCGACCCCGCCACCAACGAGTACAAGGGCCAGCTCGCCAAGAGCTGGAAGCAGGTCGACGACAAGACCATCGAGTTCGAGCTGCGCGAGGGCGTGAAGTTCCACAACGGCGAGGAGTTCGACGCCGACGACGTCGTCTACACGCTGAACTTCATCTCCAAGCCCGAGAACAAGGTCGTCACCCAAGGCAACGTCAACTGGATCGCCAAGGCCGAGAAGCTCGACAAATACAAGGTCCGGCTGACCACCAAGGAGATCTTCCCGGCCGCCATCGAGTATCTCGCCGGCCCGGTCGTGATCCACCCGAACGAGTATTACGAGAAGGTCGGCCCCAAGGGCCAGAACGAGAAGCCGGTCGGCTCGGGCCCCTACAAGGTCTCGAACTATGTGCCGGGCAAGTCGATCACGCTCGAGCTCAACAAGGACTATTTCAAGGATTCGCCGAAGCCGCAGCCCAAGATCGGCAAGTTCGAGATCCGCTTCATACCCGACCGCCAGACCCAGATGGCCGAGATGCTCTCGGGCGGCGCCGACCTGATCATGCACGTGCCCAAGGACCAGGCCGATCAGCTCCAGACCGTGCCGACGCTGCAGGTCGTCTCCGGCGAGACGATGCGCATCGTCTTCATGCAGATGAACATCCTCGACGGCACGCCGGCCCCCGCCCTCAAGGACGAGCGCGTGCGCAAGGCGATCATCCACGCCATCGACCGCGAGGCGATGGTCAAGAATATCGTCGGCACGGGCTCGCGCGTCATCAACACGATCTGCTTCCCCTCGCAGTTCGGCTGCACCGACGAGGGCGCGGCGCGCTATCCCTATGATCCCGCCAAGGCCAAGGCGCTGCTGGCGGAAGCCGGCCATCCCAGCCTGACCATGGACATCGTCGCCTATCGCGAGCGCAATCAGACCGAGGCGCTGATCGGCTATCTCCAGGCCGTCGGCATCAAGACCAATCTGCGCTTCCTGCAATACGCCGCGATGCGCGAGCAGATCGCCACCAACAAGGCGATGCTGACGCACCAGACCTGGGGCTCGTTCTCGGTCAACGACGTCTCGGCCGCGACGCCGAACTACTTCGCCTTCCGCAGCGAGGACATCACCCGCGATCCGCAGGTCCGCGACCTGCTGGAGAAGGGCAACAACTCGGTCGATCCGGCGGTGCGCAAGGAGGCCTACAAGGCCGGCCTGAAGCTGATCGCCGACAAGGCCTATGCCGTGCCGCTCTATTCGCTGCCGGTCTACTACGTCGCCAACAAGGACCTGAACTTCAAGGCCTACCCGGACGAGCTCGTCCGCTTCTGGGAGATGGGCTGGAAGTGACGCGCAAGCGTCATTCTCGGGCGAAGCGAAGCGCAGACCCGAGAATCTCCTGAAAGAGATGGTCGGCTCAAGGCCGACCATGACGCGCCGGGGCCTTTTCATTGCCCGGCGCGGACATGACCTTCGCAAGTGGAAGCAGCCATGCTCGGCTTCATCGTCAAACGGCTCGGCCTGGCGCTGCTCGTCGCGCTCGCGGTCTCGGCCATCGCCTTCTTCCTGCTGCGCCTCTCCGGCGACATCGCGGTCGCGATCGCCGGCGAGGGCGCGCAGCAGGCCGATCTCGACGTCATCCGCAAGACCTACGGGCTCGATCGGCCGCTCATCGTCCAGTATCTCGACTGGCTGCTGAAGACGCTGTCCGGCGATTTCGGCACCTCGATCTATTTCAAGACCGACGTCGCCGCGCTGGTCTTCGCCAAATTGCCGGTGACGCTGATCCTCGGCCTCTCCTCGCTCGCCTTCGCGCTTCTGATCTCGATCCCGCTCGGCGTACTCGCCGCGGTCTACGCCAATAGCTGGATCGACCGGCTGGCACTCGCCATCGCCGTCGTCGGCCAGGCGCTGCCGAACTTCTTCTTCGCGCTGATCCTGGTGATGCTGTTCTCGATCACCCTGCGCTGGCTGCCGGTCTCGGGCTCCGGCAGCTGGCTGCATTACGTCATGCCGACGATCGCGCTCGGCTACTATATCGCGCCAGCCTTCATGCGCCTGATCCGCGCCGGCATGATCGAGGTGCTCTCGGCCGACTATATCCGCACCGCCCGCGCCAAGGGCCTCTCCTCCCATGCCGTCATCGTCACCCATGCCCTGCGCAACGCCGCCGTCCCGGTCGTGGCGCTGACGGCGGTGCAGCTCGGCTTCCTGCTCGGCGGCTCGGTGGTGATCGAGACGATCTTCGCGCTCGATGGCCTCGGCTACCTCGCCTATCAGAGCATCACCTACAAGGATTTCCCGGTCATGCAGGTCATCGTCCTGCTGCTCTCGGTCGTCTACGTCCTGCTGACGCTGCTGGCCGACATCGCCAATGCCTGGCTCGATCCGCGCATCCGGGTATCCTGACATGAGCGACGCGACCTCCCTCCCCCTTGCTGCGAGCGACGTCACCGGCGGGCGCCGCCTGCTGCGCCGGGCGCTGGCCCAGAAATCCTTCCTGTTCGGCTTCGGCCTGCTGGTGCTCTTCGTCCTGCTGGCGCTCCTGGCGCCGGTGCTGGCGCCGCATGATCCCTATCTGCAGAATCTGACGGCGCGGAACGTCCCGCCCGTCTGGTACGACAAGGGCAGCTGGCTCCACCCGCTCGGCACCGACCCGCTCGGGCGCGACTACCTCTCGCGCCTGCTCTACGGCGCCCGCATCTCGCTGATCATCGGCATCAGCGTCGTCGCGATCGCCGGCCTGATCGGCACGACCATGGGCCTGCTCGCCGGCTATTTCGGCGGCCGCGTCGACATGGCCGTGACCTTCATGGTGACGACCCGCCTCGCCATGCCGGTGATCCTGGTGGCGCTCGCCGTCGTCGCCATCATCGGCTCCTCGCTCTGGATCGTCATCCTGGTGCTCGGCCTGCTGAAATGGGACCGTTTCGCCGTGGTGATGCGCAGCGCGACCCAGCAGGTCCGCTCGCTCGACTACATCACCGCGGCGCAAGCCTCCGGCGCCAGCACCGCCCGCATCATCCTGCGCGAGGTCCTGCCCAACATCGCCCCGCATCTGATCGTGGTCGCGACACTGGAAGCGGCCAGCGCCATCCTGCTGGAGGCCGCCCTCTCCTTCCTCGGCCTCGGCGTGCAGCCGCCGCTGCCCTCCTGGGGCCTGATGGTCTCGGAGGCCAAGGCCTACATGTTCTTCTCGTTCTGGCTGATCGCCCTGCCCGGCACGGCGCTCGCCCTGCTGATCTTCGCGATCAACCTCGCGGGCGACGGCCTGCGCGACGTGATCTCGCCCGACAAGCGCAACTGATCCCTTCCACGGAGTGACCACCATGACCCGCGCCAAGGCGATCGCCCATGCGCTCGACTATTTCGACTCCGGCAGCTTCAAGAGCGACCTCGCCCGCCTGATCGCCATGCCGACCGAGAGCCAGAATCCCGAGCGCGCCCCGGTGCTCACCGAGTATCTGGAGAAGGAGATGCAGCCGCTGCTGGAAAGCCTCGGCTTCTCCTGCCGGACGCTGAACCACCCCAAGGCCAAGGGCCCCTTCCTCTTCGCGGAGCGGTTCGAGGCCGAAGGCCTGCCGACCATCTTCGGCTACGGCCATGGCGACGTCATCCGCGGCCTCGATGCGCAATGGGCCGAAGGGCTCTCGCCCTGGACCCTGACCGAGCGCGGCGACCGCTGGTATGGCCGCGGCGTCGTCGACAACAAGGGCCAGCACCTGATCAACATCAGCGCGCTGAAATCCGTGCTCGAGACGCGCGGCAAGCTCGGCTTCAACGTGAAGTACCTGATCGAGATGGGCGAGGAATGCGGCTCGCCCGGCCTGCGCGAGCTCTGCACCGAGCAGAAGGAGCTGTTCAAGTCGGACGTGCTGATCGCCTCCGACGGGCCCCGCCTCAATGCCGAGCGCCCGACCATCTTCCTGGGCGCCCGCGGCGGCGTCACCTTCGACCTCACCATCAACGCCCGCGAAGGCGGCCATCATTCCGGCAACTGGGGCGGCATCCTCTCCGACCCGGCGATCCAGCTCGCCCACGCCATCGCCTCGATCACCTCGCCGACCGGGCAGATCCGCATCCATGAATGGGTGCCGAAGGAGTTGCCGGCGGCCGTGCGCAAGGCCCTCGCCGATTGCGAGATCGACGGCGGACCCGACGGCCCGACCATCGACCCTGAATGGGGCGAGCCTGGCCTGTCGCCGGCCGAGCAGGTCTTCGGCTGGTGCTCCTTCGACGTGCTGGCGATGAAGTCGGGCGTGCCGGAAACCCCGGTCAACGCCGTACCGCCGAGCGCCTGGGCCCGCTGTGCCCTGCGCTTCGTCGTCGGCATCGACCCGGACGACGTCATCCCGGCGCTGCAGCGCCATCTCAAGCGCCATGGCTTCGACATGGTCGAGGTCACCAAGGCGCGCGATGCCGTCTTCAACGCGACGCGGCTCGATCCCGACGATCCCTGGGTCGAATGGGCGCTGGCCTCGCTGCAGAAGAGCACCGGCAAGAAGCCGGCTCTGCTGCCGAATCTCGGCGGCGGCCTGCCCAACGACATCTTCGCCGATATCGTCGGCATGCGCACGGTCTGGGTGCCGCACTCCTATCCCGGCTGCTCGCAGCACGCCCCGAACGAGCATGTTCCCGTCGCGATCCCGCGCGAGGCGCTCGGCCTGATGGCCGGGCTCTACTGGGACCTCGGCGAGAGCGACCGCCCGGCGCTCTGAACTTGGGCTAGCGCCCCGGCTCCTGCGGCTCGCGCGGATCGCGGGCGGGCGGCAGGTCGATCGGCGACGCCGGCGGCCCTTCCGGCGGCGCATTCGGCGGCAATTCCGGCGGCGGATCGTTCGGGATGCCGTTGGGCTCGTTGTCCGGCGGATTCTCGATCGGCGGCGCCGGCGAGACCTCGCCCGGGTTCATCGGCGGCAGTTCCGGCGGCGGGTTTAGGCTGGTCGGGGCACCGCCGGCGTTGTGGATCATGGTCATGAAGCGCTCCTGAGCTGTTCTCCTGAAACGCCCGCGCAGCACGAAGGTTCGCGGAACAATGCCGCGGCTCGCAGCTTGGTTGGGCAGGCCACCAGCAACGGAGCACAGCCATGCCGGACGGAAAGCCACGCGAGAATCCCGCTCTGCTCGACGAGCGCCTCGAGACCGATCCGGTTAGGCCCGAGGATGCCTCGGTCCGCCCTGACCAGGATGCACCGATCAGTGACCGGCGCCGCGCCAGCGACGAAACCAATGTCCATGACGCCGGCAGCGACGCCAACGACACGCTGGACGGATTGACCGAGCAGGAAGAGGCCGTCCGCCACGCCGCCGAGGACATCCCGACGGGGCAGGACTCGGCCGGCAAGACCGAGGCGACACCCGTCTTCGATCGTGCTTCAAAGCCTCCCAAGGTTTGACGGAGGCGGCGCTACCGGGCCGCCATCGTCTGCAGGGGGCGCGAAGCATGAAGGAACTGGCTCTGGCATTGCATCTGGCGACGGTCGCACTTGTCGCTTTGGCCCGAACGGCTTCCGCACAGACGCCAGACCTGCTCGCCTGCTCCGGCCCCTTCGCCCGCGAGGCCGACGAGGCCGCCCTGATCAAGGCTTTCGGCGCCGCAAACGTCCAGCGTGCCCGCATCGAGATCGGCGAGGGCGAGAAGGCCGCCGGCGCCATCCTCTTCCCCAAGGACAAAAAAAGCCGGCTCGAACTGATCTGGCGCGACGGCAAGACGCGGCGCGGGCCAAGCACGATCTATGTCCGCCAGGGCTCGGCCTGGGCGGTGGCGGGGCCGGCCGGCGAGCGCCTCGCCATCGGCAGCGCTCTGGCCGCGGTCGAGGCCGCCAATGGCAAGCCCTTCAGCATCCTCGGCTTCGACTGGGACTATTCCGGCACCGCCGCCGACTGGCAGGGCGGCAAGCTCGAAAAAGCTTTCGGCGGCTGCAAGCTGACGATCCGTTTCGCCTACCCGGAGGGCGCCGATCCCAAGGCGCTCGACCGGCTCTCGGGCGACAAGGAATTCTCCTCGGCCGACCCGGATATGCGCCAGGTCAAGCCGACCGCCTACGAAATCCTGCTGTCCTGGCCGGATTGAGCCCTTACGG
>PNLY01000111.1 GCA_013823325.1 Methylobacterium sp. | reverse complement strand
GACGGCGGTCTCGAACCTCGGCATGTTCGGCGTCAAGGACTTCGCGGCGGTGATCAATCCGCCGCATGCGACGATCCTGGCGGTCGGCGCCGGCGAGCAGCGTGCCGTGGTCAAGGGCGGGCAGCTTGCGGTCGCGACCGTGATGTCGGTGACGCTCTCGACCGACCACCGCGCGGTGGATGGGGCGCTCGGCGCCGAGCTGCTCCAGGCCTTCAAGGGCTATATCGAAAAGCCGATGGCGATGCTGGTGTGAGGCGGCGATGACCCGCCAGGCCCGCATCCTCGCCTTCGGCGATTCCCTCACCTGGGGCCGGATCGCCAACCGGCCTGAGCGGCATGGCGACGATGTGCGCTGGCCGCGCGTGCTTGAGAAGGCGCTCGGCGGCTACGCCATGGTGATCGAGGAGGGGCTCAACGGCAGGCGGATCGCGCTCGAGGATCCGCTGCGCCCCTATCGTTCCGGCATCTCGCTGCTGCCGCTCTTCATCGAGTGCCACGCACCGCTCGACCTCGTCATCCTGATGCTCGGCACCAATGACTGCCAGCGCCAGCACTCGCTGGCGCCCTACGACGTCGCCCGCTCGATGCGCATGCTGGCGCAGGTGGCGCAGCGTCCCCCGGTCGAGCCCGGCATGCCGGTGCCGGAGGTGCTGATCGTCGCGCCGCCGGTGGTGCGCATGCCCGATGATCCCGACCACGAAGCCAACTTCTTCATGGAGGGCGCGCCCGAGAAGATGGCGCTGCTGGCGACCTATTATCGCCGCATCGCCGACGAGATCGGCGCCAGCTTCTTCGACGCAGCCAAGGTTGCGACCGTGACCGGCGAGGACGGCATCCATCTCGACGCCGACAACACCCGTGCCATCGGGCTGGCATTGGCGCCCGTCGTCGACGGCCTGCTCGGCCTGCCATTGCCGGCGCGCGGACCCGCACTGCGGATCTCCGGTCCGTAGACGACATTCGACCGGGGCTTGCCCCGCACAGCAACACTGCCCGCAGTGGGCAGAACGAGCCGAGGCACTTCCCATGGCTGACTACGACATCATCATCATCGGCTCCGGCCCCGGCGGCTATGTCGCGGCGATCCGCGCGGCGCAGCTCGGCTTCAAGACCGCGATCGTCGAGCGCGAGCACCTCGCCGGCATCTGCTCGAACTGGGGCTGCATTCCGACCAAGGCGCTGCTGCGCTCGGCCGAGATCCTGCACTATGGCCAGCATGCCAAGGATTACGGCCTGACCCTCGAAGGCTCGTTCAAGGCCGATCTGGAAGCGGTGGTGAAGCGCTCGCGCGGCATCGCGGTCCGGATGAACAACGGCGTCCAGTTCCTGATGAAGAAGAACAAGGTCGACGTGATCTGGGGCGAGGCCAAGCTCACCAAGGCCAACACCATCGTCGTCGCCCCGACCAAGAAGCCGGCGATGCAGCCGCAGGGGCCGATCCCGAAGGGCGCCAAGGGCGAGGGCACCTATACCGCCGACCACATCATCGTCGCGACCGGAGCCCGCCCGCGCGTCCTGCCGGGCCTCGAGCCTGACGGCAAGCTGATCTGGACCTATTTCGAGGCGCTGGTGCCGCCGACCATGCCGAAATCGTTGGTGGTGATGGGCTCGGGCGCGATCGGCATCGAGTTCGCCTCGTTCTACCGCACGCTCGGCGCCGAGGTGACGGTCGTCGAGGTGATGCCGCAGGTCGTTCCCGTCGAGGATGCCGAGATCGGCGCCTTCGCCCGCAAAGCCTTCGAGAAGCAGGGCATGAAGATCCTGACCTCGACCAAGGTCACCAAGGTCGAGAAGGGGGCGAACTCCGTCACCGCTCATGTCGAGGACGACAAGGGCAACAAGCAGACGATCACCGCCGAGCGGATGATCTCGGCCGTCGGCGTCGTCGCCAATGTCGAGAATCTCGGCCTGGAGGCGCTCGGCGTGAAGCTCGACCGCGGCGTGATCGCGATCGACGGGCTCTGCCGCACCAATGTGAAGGGCATCTACGCGATCGGCGACGTCGCCGGCCCGCCGATGCTAGCCCACAAGGCCGAGCACGAGGCGGTGATCTGCGTCGAGGCGATCAAGGGCCTGCATCCGCACCCGATGGACAAGCTGATGATCCCGGGCTGCACCTACTGCCACCCGCAGATCGCCAGCGTCGGCCTGACCGAGGCCAAGGCCAAGGAGGCCGGCCACCAGCTCAAGGTCGGCCGCTTCAACTTCGTCGCCAACGGCAAGGCGGTGGCGCTGGGCGAAGACAGCGGCATGGTCAAGACGATCTTCGACGCCAAGACCGGCAAGCTGCTCGGCGCCCACATGGTCGGTGCGGAAGTGACCGAGCTGATCCAGGGCTTCGTGGTGGCGATGAACCTCGAGACCACCGAGGAAGAGCTGATGCACACCATCTTCCCGCATCCGACCCTGTCGGAGACGATGAAGGAGGCCGTGCTCGACGCCTATGGCAAGGTGCTGAACGCCTGAGCGGCAAGCGCGTTCATCCGCGCTTCAGCTTAAGGTTGCGATGACTTGCGGCGTAGCAAGGAGATCACGCATGGACCTTCGTGCCATTCTCGTCGCAATCGCCATCGGCGCCGTCGCCGGCTGGCTCGCCAGCATCGTCATGGGTGGCGGCGGATTGATCCGCTACATCATCACCGGCCTGATCGGCGCCTTCGTCGGCAGCTTCCTGCTGCAGTTCCTTGGCGTCAGCCTCGGCATCGGCAATCCGTTGATCTCGCAGATCGTCACGGCGACGATCGGCGCGATCGTCGTGGTCTTCCTGGCCCGGCTGATCGCCTGATCAACCGGCGCTGGCATTTGCCGATGGCGCAGGCCATATCCGGCCGATGAGCCGCGCCCGCAAATCCGCCAAGCCCGACAGGGTCGTGCCCGACGAGAAGGTCGAGATCCTGCCGCCGCGGCAAGGCCTGGCGCTCGACTGGCATCGGCTGCTGCCGCCGGTTGCCTTCGGGACGGCCGCGGGCTTCATCGCCAGCCTGGTCGTCGGTGGCGGCGGCTTCCTGCGCCACGCCGTGGTCGGCCTGCTCGGCATGCTGGTCGGGCAGGGCATCGTCCGCGTCACCGGTTGGCGGGCGAGCACCGGCTACCGTTTCCTCGACTCGATGGCGATGGCGGTGATCGGCGCGATCCTGGTCGTGCTGCTGGCGCGCTTCATCGCCTGACGGAACCGAGACGCGCTCCGCGCGTTGTCGTCGGCGGCCGGATGGCCGGACTTGAGGGCAGGGGGATTGCCATGAACGACCAAATCTATGCCACGCTCGGCACGCCGGGTTACGGCTTCTTCATGACGCTGCTGATCGGCATCATCGCCGGCTGGATTGCCGAGCGCGTCACCTCGTCAGATCACGGGCTCTTCACCAACATGATCGTCGGCGTCGCCGGCTCCTTCGTCGGCAGCCGGCTTGCCGAATTGCTGGAGATTCCGGTCTTCGGCTTCTGGCGCACGCTCACCGCCGCGATCGCCGGCGCTTGCCTGCTGATCGTGGTCTGGCGCGCAGTGCGCAACTGAGTTCTGCTGCGCGCGGGTTGCCCACGCCCCACTTCGGCATTAGCTAGACGGGAGTGGCCGCGCCCTGCTGTGCGGCGCCAGTAACGGACCCGTCCATGGCCGTCGTGCTCGACCTCCTCAACCGCGATCCGCGCCCTAACTCCGGCAACCCGAAATCCGAGGTCAAGCCGGAGCTGCGCCATCCGGAGAAGCAGAAGCGGCCGGAGAACCCGATCCTGCGCAAGCCGGACTGGATCCGGGTCAAGGCCCCGGGCTCGCCGAAATGGGCCGAAACCCAGAAGATTGTGAAGGCCGAGAAGCTCGTCACCGTCTGCGAGGAGGCGGGCTGCCCCAATATCGGCGAGTGCTGGGAGAAGAAGCACGCCACCTTCATGATCATGGGCGACACCTGCACGCGCGCCTGTGCCTTCTGCAACGTCAAGACCGGCGTGCCCGAAGCGCTCGACCATGACGAGCCGCGCAAGGTCGCCGACGCCGTCGCGAAGCTCGGCCTCGAACATGTCGTGATCACCTCGGTCGACCGCGATGATCTCAGGGACGGCGGCGCCGAGCATTTTGCCCGCGTCATCCGCGCCATCCGCGAGGCCTCGCCGGGCACGACGATCGAGATCCTGACGCCGGACTTCCTGCGCAAGCCCGGCGCGCTCGAGGTCGTCGTCGCGGCCAAGCCCGACGTCTTCAACCACAATCTCGAGACGGTCCCCGGCAGGTATCTGAAGGTGCGTCCCGGCGCCCGCTACTTCCATTCGCTGCGGCTGCTGCAGCAGGTCAAGGAGCTCGACCCGACCATCTTCACCAAGTCCGGCATTATGGTCGGCCTCGGCGAGGAGCGGAACGAGGTGCTGCAGCTGATGGATGACCTGCGCTCGGCCGAGGTCGATTTCATCACCATCGGCCAGTACCTGGCACCATCGCGCAAGCACCATGAGGTCGTGCGCTTCGTCACCCCGGACGAGTTCAAGAGCTTCGAGACCATCGCCTATGTGAAGGGCTTCCTGATGGTCTCCTCGACGCCGCTGACGCGCTCTTCCCACCATGCCGGCGAGGATTTCGCCAAGCTGCGGGCAGCTCGCGCAGCCAAGCTCGGCAGCTGATCGGCTCCGTACTCATGCCGATGTTCAACAACACCCGCCGGGTGAAGCACTCACCCGAAGAGATGTTCGCGCTCGTGGCGGATGTCGAGAAGTACCCGCAGTTCCTGCCGCTCTGCGAGGGGCTGACGGTCCGCCGGCGCACGCCGCGCGAGGGCGGCGGCGAAGTGCTGCTCGCCGACATGACCGTCGGCTACAAGGCGATCCGCGAGACCTTCACCAGCCGCGTCACGCTCGATCCGGCGAACCTCAAGATCGTCGTCGAATATGTCGACGGGCCGTTCCGCTATCTGGAGAACCGCTGGAGCTTCAAGCCGCGGGATAGCGGCAGCGAGGTCGGCTTCTTCATCTCCTACGAGTTCGCCAGCCGCATGCTCGGCCTCTTGATGGGCGCGATGTTCGACAAGGCCTTCCGCAAGTTCGCCGAGGCCTTCGAGAAGCGCGCTGACGCGATCTACGGCAAAAGCAGCCCGGCCGCGCTCATCTAGTCTTAAGCTGCCTGAGGCATTCTTCCCCGGTTCCGGCAGGGGGAAGGCATGGAAACTCCAGTTGTGCAGGCGGGTGCCGATGTCGACATGCGCCGGATGAGCGCGGTTCTGCCGGTCTATGCCGGCACGATCTTTCTCTCCGCCTTCCTGCTCTTCGGTATCCAGCCGATGTTCGCCAAGATGGTGCTGCCGAAGCTCGGCGGCTCACCGGCGGTCTGGTCGACGGCGATGGTCTTCTTCCAGGCGATACTGCTGGCGGGCTATGCCTATGCGCATTGGCTGGTCGGGCGCTTCAGTGTCCGGCGCGCCGCCTTGATCCACATTGCGCTGATGATCGTCGTGGTGGCGACCTCGCTGCCGATCGGCATCGCCGCGGGCTTCGAGCGCCCGCCGCAGCAGGGCGAATTCGCCTGGCTTCTGCTGCTCTTCGCAGCCTCGGTCGGCCTGCCGTTCTTCGCTGTCTCCGCGAACGGTCCCTTGCTGCAGGCCTGGTTCGCCCGAACCGGACATGCCCATGCCCGCGACCCGTATTTCCTCTATGCCGCCTCCAATATCGGCAGCTTCCTCGCCTTGCTCGCCTATCCGTTCGTGGTCGAGCCGACCTTGCGGCTGGCCACGCAGGCTTCGGCCTGGGCGTGGGGCTTCGGCCTGCTGCTCGCCGGCATCACGGCCTGCGCCGGATTGTGCGTGGGACGCCCGGCGGGCAGGCTCGACACGATGCCGCTCGTTGCGGAACCGATCCCGGCCAGCCGCAAGCTGCATTGGCTCGTCCTGGCCTTCGTGCCATCCGGCTTGCTGGTCGCGGTGACCGCCCATATCTCGACCGACGTTGCATCGGGGCCGCTGCTCTGGGTCGCCCCGCTGGCGCTCTTCCTCTTGACCTTCGTCATCGTCTTCCAGCGCAGGCCGGTCTTGCGCCATGGCTGGATGCTGAACACGCAGCTGCTGCTCATCCTCGGCTACATGGTCGTGATGGTGTTCAACCCGCCTCTGGGGTGGGGCGGAGAGCTCGTTCTTCACCTCGCTATCCTGTTCGTCACCGCGATGGTCGCGCATGGCGAACTCGCACGGCTGCGGCCGTCCGCGGCCGCGTTGACCGGCTTCTACCTCTGGATGTCGCTCGGCGGCGTGCTGGGCGGGGTATTCGCCGCCCTGCTGGCGCCGTTGCTGTTCAACTCGGTGGCCGAATATCCGATTCTGATCGTGGCGGGCATGCTCTGCCGGCCGAGCTTCACCTCGCTCCGGCCCTCGCGTCTGCAAGGCGCCGTCCTGGCCGGTCTCGCCATCGTCGGGGCCGGCGCGCTCGTCAGCCACGAAGCCTCCCGCACTGACATGGTCCGTTCGTTCTTCGGCGTGCATCGCATCAGCGAGACGCCGGACGGCCGCTTCCGCATCCTCAGCCACGGCAGCACGGTCCACGGCGCGCAGCGCCTGCGTCAGGACGACGGCACGCTCGTATCGGGGCGGCCCGAGCCGCTGACCTATTATTTCACCGGAGGCGGCATCGCCGATGCGATCCACTCGGTCCGCCAGGCCAGGGGCGGCACGCTCGGCGCTGTCGCTGCGATCGGCGTCGGCACCGGCTCGCTCTCCTGCCAGGCGCGCAGCGGCGAGGACTGGCGCTTCTACGAGATCGACCCGGCCGTGATCAGGATCGCGACCGATCCGGCCCGCTTCGGCTTCCTCAATGCCTGCGCCCCATCGACGGACTTCGTCATCGGCGATGCCCGGCTCACTCTCGGCGACGCACGCGACGGCTCGCTCGACCTGATCGTCGTCGACGCGTTCTCGTCCGATGCGATCCCCGTCCATCTGCTCACCGGCGAGGCCCTCGCGCTCTATATGCGCAAGCTCAAGCCGGATGGCGCCGTGCTCCTGCACATCTCGAACCGCAACATGGAGCTAGGATCTGTCGTCAGGGCGACGGCTGCGGCCCAGGGTCTGACGAGCTGGATCAACGAACCGGTTCGTTCTGCAGCCGACGTCCAGGCCATGAGGCTGGCCCCGAAGGTGGCGATCGTCCTGCGACCGGGGGTCGATCCCGGCCCGATCATCGCCGGGAGCTGGCAGGAGCAGGCCGGTCCCGGCCCGACCCGCCCCTGGAGCGACGACTATGCCGACGTCATCGGGGCCATCTGGCGGCAGCTTTCGCCGAAATAGGCGCAGTCGCCTATTCGATCGTCAGCGCCGCCTGGCGCAGCAGGTCGAGCGCCTCGAGCACGCTGAGGCGCCTGATCTCGTCACGGCCCTGCGCGCCGAAGCGCTTCTCGCGGTGCAATGTCCGCGTGCCGTCGGCGCAGGCGAAATGCACCAGCCCGACCGGCTTCTCCTCGCTGCCGCCGTCCGGGCCGGCGATACCGGTGATCGAGACGGCGAGCCGCGACGACAGCCGCTCCCGGCCGCCCTCCGCCATGGCGCGCGAGACTGGCTCGCTGACCGCACCATGCTGGCGGATCAATTCGGCCGGGACGCCGGCCAGCACCGTCTTCGCCTCGTTCGAATAGGTGACGAGGCCGCCGAGCACCATGTTGGACGAGCCTGAAATCGCGGTCAGCGCACCGGCGACCAGTCCGCCGGTACAGGATTCGACCGTCGCGACGGTGATGCCACGCTCGCGTGAGATGTTCAGCAATTCGGCGGCAAGCGAACGGGTGGCGAGATCGAACATGGCCTCACTCCGGCTCTGGCAGGCGAATGGTGGCGGTGGCGAGCGCGGCGAGGCCTTCGCCGCGTCCCGTGAAGCCGAGGCGCTCCGAGGTCGTCGCCTTGGTGCCGACCTGATCGAGACGCAGGCCCGCGATCGCCGCGATGCGGGCCCGGATGGCGTCTCGATGCGGACCAATTTTCGGCCCTTCGCAGACGATGGTCAGGTCGAGGTGATCGATCCTGCCGCCGCGCTGATGCACGCGCTCAGCGGCGAAGGCGAGGAAGCGGTCGGAGGAGGCGCCGCGCCACTGCGGATCGCTCGGCGGGAAATGACTGCCGATGTCGCCATCGGCCAGGGCGCCGAGCACCGCATCGGTGAGCGCATGCAGGGCGACGTCCCCGTCGGAATGCGCCGTGACGCCGCGGCTGTGCGGGATGCGGATGCCACCGAGCCAGACATGATCGCCTTCCGCGAAGGCATGGACATCGTAGCCGGTGCCGGTGCGGGTCACGAGCGGGCGGGCGAAGCGTCGCTCGGTCAATTCGAAGTCCTCGGCATAGGTCAGCTTCAGGTTCATCGGATCTCCGGCGAAGGTCGCGACCCGGTGGCCGGCCCATTCCATGATGGCGGAATCGTCAGTGAAGCCATCGGCGGCCGCGGCATATGCGGCGCGGTGCGCGGCAAGCAGTGGCTGGAAGGCGAAGGCCTGCGGCGTCTGCACCGAGACGAGCTGTTCGCGCGGCAGCGTCTCTTCGATCTGCCCGGTCGTGTCGATTCGCTTGACGGTATCGGTGACCGCGAGCGCCGGGATGGCGGCGACATGTTCGGCGCTTGCCGCCAGGGCCCGTTCGATCAGAGTCGGCGAGACGAAAGGACGGGCAGCGTCATGGACCAGCACGCTGCCCGTGAAACCCGCGGCCGCGAGCGCCTCCAGCCCGGCGCGAACCGAATCCTGCCGGGTCTCGCCGCCTTCGACCGGTGCTGCGAGCCGAGTCCGGACGCTCTCCGGAAGCTGGCCGATCGCATCGTCATAGCGTTCGCCGTCACCGGCTCCGGTCACCACGAGCACGGTGCCGATCCGGCTTTCCGCCAGAAAGGGCGCGAGCGTGCGGCACAGGACCGGCACGCCGCCCAGCTGCCGATACTGCTTGGGAGAACCGGCTCCGGCGCGCAGGCCGCGTCCGGCGGCAACGATCAGGGCGGCAACGGCCGATGTCATCCAATCCTCTCGGGCTCTGCAGGTTCGCTGATAGGACGGCAATAAGCCGCCGCCAAGCCGTCACCACCATCATGACGGCGTCCGCCAAAGGGGCTCATGTCGATATTGCAATGCAACATAGCGCGGAATTCTCTTGCGCGGCGCAGCATTTGTCCAATAAATCGGCAGAATGGAAACTGCCTCAAATTCGGGCGAGCGCGAAGCGTCGATTGGCGGGCTGCTACCGGCGTCGCGGGCCTTCCTCGCGCCGATGTCGGGTGTGACCGACCTCGCCATGCGCCGGATCGCCGCCCGCTTCGGCGCCGGGCTCGTCGTCTCCGAGATGGTCGCCTCGGACGAACTCGTCCGCGGCAGCGAGGAGGCGCGCTTAAGGGCCGAGGGCGCCGGCGTCGCGCCGCATGTCGTCCAGCTCGCCGGCTGCGAGGCGCGCTGGCTCGCCGAAGCGGCACAGCTCGCCGAGGCCTCGGGCGCCGATATCGTCGACATCAACATGGGCTGCCCGGCCAAGCGCGTCGTCGGCGGCTGGGCCGGCTCGGCGCTGATGCGCGATCTCGACCATGCCGTCGGCCTGATCGAGGCGGTCGTGGCGGCGGTGAAGGTGCCGGTCACCGTCAAGATGCGGCTCGGCTGGGACGATGCCAGCCGCAATGCGCCGGAACTGGCCCGCCGGGCCGTCGCTGCGGGAGCGGCCGCGATCACCGTCCATGGCCGCACACGCCAGCAATTCTACAAGGGCCAGGCCGATTGGGCGGCGATCCGCCCGGTGCGCGCCGCTGGAACCTTTCCGCTGATCGCCAATGGCGACATCGCGACGCTGGAGCAGGCGCGGGCCTGTCTTGAGCAATCTCGTGCCGACTATGTCATGGTCGGCCGTGCTGCGATGGGCCGCCCCTGGCTGCCCGGTACGATCGGTGCCGCGCTCGCCGGCCGTGCGCCGGAGAGGATCACGCTCGCCGCCAAGCACGACATTGCCCGGGAGCATTATGAGGGTCTGCTGTCACTGATGGGACGCGAGACGGGCGTCCGGCATGCCCGCAAGCACCTCGCCGCCTATGCCGACGAGGCACTCGCCAGCGGGCTGGAGCCCGACGAGAACGCTCGCCGCGAGCTTCTCACCACCACCGAGCCCGCGACGGCAATCGCCGCGCTCGGGCAATTATTCTCGACCGACCGCCTCGGCGCGGCCGCCTGATCACGAAAGTCCGCAGATGACGATGGCGTTGTTCAACGACAATGTGGAGGAGCGGTACGATCCCTTGTCAGACCTGCTCGAAATCCAGGCGCTGAACGTTCTGCCCATGCCCGTGCTGGTGATCGGGGAGGGACACGGCATCCTCTACGCCAACACGGCCGCCGAGGATTTTTTCCAGGCCAGCGCGCCTGTCCTGAAACGCCAGCGCCTCGACGACCTCGTCGCCTTCGGCTCCCCGGTCCTGGGGCTGGTCGAGGAGGTGCAACGCCGCGGCGCCAGCGTCAGCGAGTATCGGCTCGAGCTGGCTTCGCCCCGGCTCGGTCTCGACCGGACCGTCGATGTTTTCGCCTCCTTGCTGCCCAGTCAGCCTGATGCCGTGGTCCTTCTGCTGCAAGAACGGACAATTGCCGAAAAAATGGACAGGCAATTGACGCATAGAGGGGCAGCGCGCTCGATCACCGCGCTCGGCGCCATGCTGGCGCATGAGATCAAGAACCCACTCTCCGGCATCCGCGGCGCGGCACAGCTGCTGGAGGCCTCGGTCGGTGACGAGGACCGCCTGCTGACGCAATTGATCTGCGACGAGGCCGACCGGATCGTGAAGCTCGTCGAGCGCGTCGAATTGTTCGGCGACGAACGCCCGAGCGAGCGCGGGCCGGTCAACGTCCATGACGTGCTCGACCATGTGAAGCGGCTGGCTCAGTCGGGCTTCGCCCGCCACATCCGCTTCAGCGAGGTCTATGACCCATCCCTGCCGCCGGTCGCCGGCAACCGCGACCAGCTCGTCCAGGTGCTGCTCAACCTGGTCAAGAACGCGGCGGAGGCGATCGGCCAGGACGCCATCGATGGCGAGATCACGCTGACCACGGCCTATCGCCCCGGCATCCGCATGCAGGCGCCTGGCTCCGGTGCAAGGCTCGCCCTGCCGCTCGAGATCGGCGTGCGCGACAACGGGCCCGGCGTGCC
Source organism: Methylobacterium sp. (assembly GCA_013823325.1). Taxonomy (GTDB): domain Bacteria; phylum Pseudomonadota; class Alphaproteobacteria; order Rhizobiales; family Beijerinckiaceae; genus Allobosea; species Allobosea vestrisii. The sequence goes on along the minus strand of PNLY01000111.1, from coordinate 6,240 downwards.
TCCCGATCTGCACCAGCTCCTGTTCGATCCCTTCGTCACCACCAAGGCGCAGGGAAGTGGCCTTGGACTTGCACTCGTCGCCAAGGTGATCGGCGATCACGGCGGAATCGTCGAATGCGAGTCCGCGCCGCGACGCACGACATTCCGCATTCGATTGCCCCTGCATGAGGCGAAGCCGTCTCAGGCCGGGTGAAAAGACGAGTAGGACACGGAAAAGCGCATGCCGACGGGTAACATCCTCATCGCCGACGACGACGCCGCGATCCGCACCGTCCTCAACCAGGCGCTCGCCCGCGCCGGCTATGAAGTCCGCACCACCGGCCAGGCGGCGACGCTCTGGACCTGGGCGGCCCAGGGCCTCGGCGACCTCATCATCACCGATGTGGTGATGCCGGACGGCAACGCCTTCGACCTGTTGCCACGCATCAAGCGGGTCCGGCCCGAGCTGCCGATCATCGTGATGAGCGCGCAGAACACCTTCATGACCGCGATCAAGGCCTCCGAGCGCGGTGCCTATGAATACCTGCCCAAGCCCTTCGACCTGAAGGAGCTCGTCGCCATCGTCGGCCGGGCGCTGTCGCGGCCGCGCAGCGATGCCGCGCGCAGCCCCGCCGCCGAGCCCGAGGACATCCCGCTGGTCGGCCGCTCGCCGGCGATGCAGGACGTCTACCGTGCCTTGGCGCGCCTGATGCCGATCGACCTTACCGTGATGATCAATGGCGAATCCGGTACCGGCAAGGAGCTGGTCGCTCGCGCCCTGCACGACTACGGCAAGCGCCGCAACGGCCCGTTCGTCGCGATCAACATGGCGGCGATCCCGAAGGACCTGATCGAATCGGAACTGTTCGGCCATGAGAAGGGCGCCTTCACCGGGGCGCTCACCCGTTCCTCCGGGCGCTTCGAGCAGGCCGAAGGCGGCACGCTCTTCCTCGACGAGATCGGCGATATGCCGATGGAGGCGCAGACGCGGCTGCTGCGCGTGCTGCAGCAGGGCGAATACACCACGGTCGGCGGCCGCACGCCGATCAAGACCAATGTCCGCATCATCGCCGCGACCAACAAGGACCTGCGCATCTCGATCGCGCATGGCCTGTTTCGCGAGGACCTGTTCTTCCGCCTCAACGTCGTGCCGATCCGCCTGCCGCCTTTGCGTGAGCGGGTCGAGGACATCCCGGATCTCGTCCGCCATTTCTTCGCGCTGGTCGAGAAGGAAGGGCTGCCGCGCAAGCAGATCGATTCGGAGGCGATGGACGTGCTGCGGCGCTATCGCTGGCCCGGCAATGTCCGCGAATTGGAGAATCTGGTGCGGCGTCTGGCCGCGCTCTATCCGCAGGAAACGATCACCGCGCCGATCGTCGAAGCCGAGCTGCAGCCGGCGAGCGGCGCTCCCGTGCAAACCGGGAGCGGCACCGCGCCGGAGCGGGCCGAAACCCTGTCAGGCTCGGTCGAGCGCCATCTCGGCCAGTATTTCGGCGGTTTCGGCGACCAGATCCCGCCGCCCGGCCTCTATCACCGCATCTTGCGCGAGATCGAGCCGCCCTTGATCGCCGCAGCCTTGGCCGCGACGCGAGGCAACCAGATTCGGGCCGCCGAGCTGCTGGGACTTAATCGCAACACCCTGCGCAAGAAGATCCGTGAGCTCGACATGCAGGTGGTCCGCTCACCGCGCTGACAGCCACGACTGTGGCTGCCTTGCATCTGTCATATTTTGACAACACCGTTGCGGCGGCGCATCAGTGCGCTGTGCGGCAGCTCCGGTGACGGAGCGCCGCGGCAACGGAGCTCCGATTTCGCATTGACCACATCGACCGGCGACATGCGCATGACGCCCCGGAGCGAGGACCCGCCGCGCCGGGTCTCGGGCTGGCTCGGCGCGCTCGTCGTCGGTTTCGCGCTGGTCTCGGCGCTCACCACCTTCCTCGTGCTTTCGGGCGCGACGCCGGTCGCGCCGGTCCACGAGGTCGTGGTCGGCGTCTTCATCATCAACGGCCTGCTGATCCTGCTTCTGCTGATTATCGTCGCCTTCGAGGCGGCCGTCCTGATCCGCGCCAGGCGCAAGGGCGTGGCGGCCGCCGGCCTGCATGTGCGGATCGTCAGCCTGTTCAGCATCGTCGCCGCGCTGCCGGCGGTCCTTGTCGCGATCATTGCGACCGCGACGCTGGAGCGCGGTCTCGAACCGTGGTTCTCCGACCGTATGCGCGACGTGATCTTCAAATCCGTCGAGGTCGCCGACGCCTATACGACGGGACAGTGCCGTTCGCTCGGCCGCGAGATTCGGCTGCTCGCCGACGATCTCGGGAGAGCCAAAACAGCCTATGATGCAGACCGGCGCTGGTTCGAGAACTTCCTGACGGCGCGCGCCACGGCACTCGGCCTGCCGGTGGCCTGGATCATGAAGCCGCCGGAAGAGATTCTTGTCCGCGCGAATATCGACGTGCTGCGCGATGCCCACAAGCCGAACGCCGACGCCTTCGAGGATGCACAGAGCTCGCCGGAGCCGATCTGTGTGCTGCCCTCGGCGGGCCGGGTCTTCGGCGCGCTGATGAAGCTGCCGAGCTATGACGGCGCTTTCCTCTATGTCGCCCGCGAGGTCGATCCGCTCGCCGTCGAATTCCCGGCCGTGGCCCGCGGCGCCGTCGTCGAATATCTCGGCATCGATGCGCGCCGGAAGGGCGTACAGATCGCCTTCGCCTCGATGTACGCGCTGATCTCGGTGATCCTGCTGCTGTCGGCGATCTGGCTCGGCCTCAATTTCGCCAACGGCCTCGTCGCCCCGATTCGGCGGATGATCCACGCCACCGACCAGGTCTCCAGCGGCAATTTCTACGTCCAGGTGCCGATACGACGAGCGGAGGGCGATCTCGCCCATCTCGGCGAGACCTTCAACAAGATGACCGCCGAATTGCGCCGACAGCGCGACGGGCTGGTCACGGCAAGCGAAGTGATCGACCGGCGCCGGCGCTTCACCGAGACGGTGCTCTCCGGCGTCTCCTCGGGCGTGCTCGGCATCGACGAGGACGGGCACATCACCCTCAGCAACCGCTCGGCCGAGACCCTGCTCGGCTCCGGCGGGCGGCTGCTCGGCGAGCCGGTCGCACGCGTCGTTCCCGAGATCGCTGGGTTCGTCTCCGAGGCGCTCAGCAATCGCCAGCGCCTGAGTTCCAGCCAGGCGGCGATCACGCGCGGCGGCCGCGAGCGCATGCTCAACATCCGCGCGACGCGCGAAGGCGAAGGGCCCGGTGCAGGGCTGGTCGTGACGCTGGACGACATCACCGATCTCGTTTCGGCGCAGCGCACCGCGGCCTGGGCCGACGTCGCCCGCCGCATCGCCCACGAGATCAAGAACCCGCTGACGCCGATCCAGCTCTCCGCCGAGCGCATTCGCCGCAAGTTCGGCCGCGTCATCGTCGACGACAAGGAGATCTTCGACCAGTGCACGTCGACGATCGTGCGGCAGGTCGAGGACATCCGCCGCATGGTCGACGAATTCTCCTCCTTCGCGCGGATGCCCAAGCCTTCGCCGGCGCGGGACGACATCGTCGAGACCGCCAGGCAGGTCGCCTTCCTGATGCGGGTCGGCAATCCCGAGATCGACATCACCGACAACCTGCCGGACGTGCCGGTCTTGGCGCATTTCGACCGGCGCCTGATCTCGCAGGCTTTGACCAACGTCATCAAGAACGCGACCGAGGCGATCCAGGCCGTGCCGGCCGAGGAGCGCGGCAAGGGCCGCATCGAGATCGGCTTCGAACGGACGCAGGACGGCCGGATCGTCATCGACATCCTCGACAACGGCAAGGGCCTGCCCGCCGACCAGCGCCAGAAGCTGCTCGAGCCCTATATGACCACCCGTGACGGCGGCACCGGGCTCGGCCTCGCCATCGTCGGCAAGATCCTCGAGGACCATGGCGGCGGCATCGAGCTGCTCGACCGGCCCGACGGCGCCCGCGGTGCCCGCATCAAACTCTGGTTCATCGAGACTGGCCCACCGCCGACTGGCGAAGACAGACCAGAAATAGGCAAGAGCACGGCGGATTCCGCCGCACGACACGTAAACGGGACGAAGGCATGAGTGCTGACATTCTCGTCGTCGACGACGAGGTCGATATTCGCGAACTGGTAGCCGGCCTCCTGGAGGACGAAGGCTACCGCACGCGCAAGGCGGGCTCCGCCGACGAGGCGCTGGCCGCGATCGCGGCGCGGCGGCCCAACCTCGTCTTCCTCGACATCTGGCTGCAGGGCAGCCGGCTCGACGGGTTGCAGGTGCTGGAGCTGATCAAGGAGAGCCATCCCGACCTCGCGGTGGTGATGATCTCCGGCCACGGCAACATCGAGACCGCCGTCTCTGCGATCAAGAGCGGCGCCTACGACTTCATCGAGAAGCCGTTCAAGGCCGACCGGCTCGTGCTCGTCGCCGAGCGCGCGCTGGAGGCCTCGCGGCTGCGGCGCGAGGTGCGTGAGCTCAAGACCCGCTCGGTCCAGGCCAGCCGCATCGTCGGCCGCTCGACCGCGGTCAACCAGTTGCGCCAGACCCTTGAGCGCGTCGCGCCGACCAATGCCCGCGTGCTGATCACCGGCGAGCCCGGCTGCGGCAAGGAATTGACCGCGCGCACTCTGCATGACGCCTCGACCCGCTCGGCCGGCCCCTTCGTCGTGATCAATGCGGCGACGATCACGCCCGAGACTATGGAAGAGGAGCTGTTCGGCATCGAGGGTGGCGACGGGCGCTCGCGCCGCGTCGGCGCGCTCGAGGAAGCCCATGGCGGGACCCTCTACATCGACGAGATCGGCGACATGCCGCGCGAGACGCAGAACCGCATTCTGCGTGTCCTGGTCGACCAGAACTTCCAGCGCGTAGGCGGCGCGACCCGCGTCCATGTCGACGTTCGGATCATCTCCTCCAGCAGCCGCGATCTCGCCAAGCTGATCGCTGACGGCCTATTGCGCGAGGATCTCTATCACCGGCTCGGCGTCGTACCGATCCGCGTGCCGGCACTGTCGGAACGGCGCGAGGACGTCCCCGAACTGATCGAGTTCTTCATGGACCAGATCTCGATCGCCAGCGGCCTGCCGAAGCGCCGCATCGGCGGCGACGCCATGGCGATCCTGCAATCGCATGAATGGCCGGGCAATGTTCGCGAGCTGCGCAACAATGTCGAGCGGCTGATGATCCTGACCAAGGGCGACCCCGGGGCCGAGATCACGGTCGATATGCTGCCGGCCGAGGTCGGCGCCATGGTCCCGACGACGCCGTCCGGCTCGGGTGGCGAGAAGCTGATGAGCCTGCCGCTGCGCGATGCCCGCGAGATCTTCGAGCGCGAGTATCTGATGGCGCAGATCGCCCGCTTCTCCGGAAACATCTCCCGCACTGCCGAGTTCATCGGCATGGAGCGTTCAGCCCTGCACCGTAAGCTCAAATCGCTCGGCGTCGGCTGAAATCCGGCCGCTGTGTTGCACTGCACGCAAGGCGGCCGGCCGAAATTGGCGTTCCGCAACCCTTGCGCGTTCTCGCGGGGTCGCGATCTAATGGAGTGTCGGTGTTCCGACGGCCCGGCGATTGGCGCCGAAGCCGAACGGAACGATCTGGATCGCAAGGGCAAGCCGATTGCGATCCCAACAACAGGGGTTACCCATGGCCGCCGAGCGGGCTCAAAATCTACAGGACACCTTTCTCAATCACGTCCGCAAGCAGAAGATTCCCCTCACCATCTTTCTCGTGAACGGCGTCAAACTGCAGGGTGTCGTCACCTGGTTCGACAATTTCTGCGTTCTCCTGCGTCGCGACGGGCATTCGCAGCTCGTCTACAAGCACGCGATCTCGACGATCATGCCGGGCCATCCGGTCCAGCTGTTCGAGCCTGAGGACACGGACAAGGCCTGACCGTGGGCGGCAAGGCCGGCGGCTCGACGACAGGCAGCGGAAGCGCAATCGGCATCTCGATCGATGCGGCCGAGCATGCCTTGGCTGCGGACACTCGCGCCTTTGTGATCGGTCCCTATCTGGCGCGCCATGCCGTCAGCCGGGCCGCCGCGGGCGACGAGAACCAGCGCAGCCACGCGGCGCGGCTGGACGAGGCTTTCGGCCTCGCCGGCGCCATCGACCTCCAGATCGTCGAGGCGATCCCGGTGGTGCTGACGGCGCTGCGGCCCGCGACATATCTCGGCAAAGGCAAGGTCGAGGAGCTCGCCGAGCGCGTCAAGATCGAGGAGATCGGTCTCGTCGTGATGGACTGCGCCCTG
>PNLY01000110.1 GCA_013823325.1 Methylobacterium sp. | reverse complement strand
AGGCTTTCGCAGGTCGCGCTCAGTGCGCCACCGACGGGATCTTCTCCGCCGGCGGGGTGTTGCGGCTGATGCCGCTGCGGACGATGCCGTCGATCACGATCATGCCGATGCCGGGCAAATCGCCGAGCTGGATCGAGTCGAGGAAGTTCCGTCCGGCCGAGTGCTGGGCCTTGTCCATGAAGACGAAATCGGCGCTGCGGCCGACCTCGACCAGACCGCAATCGAGGCTGCGCATCCGGGCGGTGTTGCCGGTGGCGAAGCAGAACGCCACCTCGGCCGGGACATCGCCGAGCGAGGACAGCATCGAGACCATCCGGACGATGCCGAGCGGCTGCACGCCCGAGCCCGCCGGGCCGTCGGTGCCGAGGATGACACGCTGCAATTCGCCCATCTCGCGGGCGACGCGCAGCGTATAGAGCGCGGCGCGCTCATTGCCGTTATGGACCAGTTCGAGGCCGCGCTTGCAGCCCTCGCAGATGCAGCGAATTTCCTTGTCCGGCAAAGCGGTGTGGCCGCCATTGATGTGGCCGACCACGTCGGTGTCGGCCTCCAGCACGACATCGGCGCCGATCAGCCCGGAGCCGGGGATCGAGGGGCCGCCGGTATGGATGGTCGACTGGATGCCGTATTTGCGGGCCCAGGCCACCATCTCCTTCGCCCGGGCGCCGTCCTTGACGCCGCCGAGGCCGACCTCGCCCAGCAGCTTCACGCCGGCATCGGCCAGATCCTTGAAATCCTGCTCGACCATGCCGGGCTCGATCACCGGCGCGCCGGCATGGACCTTGACGCCGCCGGGGCGGAAGGCGGTGAAGGCGCGCTGCGCATAGATCGCCATCGCCTTCAGGCCGACGATGTCCTTGGGCCGGCCGGGGGTGTGAACCTCGCCGGCCGAGATCATGGTGGTGACGCCGCCATGCATGGTCGAGTCGATCCAGCCGAGCTGGTTCTGGCGCGGCGTCCAGTCGCCGGCGACCGGGTGGACATGGCTGTCGATCAGCCCGGGCGAGAGTACCGTGCCGTTGGCGTCGATGACGGTGTCGGCCCCGTCCGTATCGAGATCCTTGAAGCGGCCGACCGCGGCGATCCGGCCACCGATGGCGACGAGCGTGTCGGCTTCGAGGATCGGGCGCTCGATGTCGCCGGAGAGCATCAGGCCGATATTCTTCACCACCAGCTTGTGGGTGCTGCTGACCGTGGTCGCCTGCTGTTCAGCCATCGTATCCGCCCTGTCGTCGTTGTCCGAAATCCGGCGCCATCCTCTTCGTCACGAGCCCGATTGACAAGCGCGATGGGAAGCGTCATATCGTTTGTATACGAATGAATTTCTGCCCCGTCCGAACCCGGCTGTCAAGCAGCAAGGATCGCGCATGCCTTACGCCGTCACCAGCGCCTGCATCCGTTGCAAGTACATGGATTGCGTCGAGGTCTGTCCGGTCGACTGCTTCTACGAGGGCGAGAACATGCTCGTCATCCACCCGGACGAGTGCATCGACTGCGGCGTCTGCGAGCCGGAATGCCCGGCCGAGGCGATCGTCGCCGATAGCGCCGACGGGGCCGAGCAATGGCTGGCCTTGAATGCGCGGCTGGCGCCGCTCTGGCCGAACATCACCCAGAAGAGCGAGCCGCCGGCCGACGCCGACGACTGGAAGGGAATACCGGACAAGATCGACCTGCTTTCCGAACGCCCGGCAATGTGATATTGGGTGGCCTGCATCCGATAATCTGCTAAATCGCTAGACTATCTAAGGATCGACGAGATGAGCAATTTTTACGAGGAGCGCGTCCTCTCCGTCCATCACTGGACCGATACGCTCTTCAGCTTCACGACGACCCGCGACACGACCTTCCGCTTCAAGAACGGCCAGTTCACGATGATCGGGCTCAAGGTCGGCGAGAAGCCGCTGCTGCGCGCCTACAGCGTCGCCAGCACCAATTACGACGAGAACCTCGAGTTCTTCTCTATCAAGGTGCCGGACGGCCCGCTGACCTCGCGCCTGCAGAACCTGCAGGTCGGCGATCCCATCATCATCGGCAAGAAGGCGACGGGCACGCTGGTGCTCGACAACCTCAAGGACGGCAAGCGCCTGTTCCTGCTCGGCACCGGCACTGGCCTCGCGCCGTTCCTGTCGCTGATCCGCGATCCCGAGACCTATGAGCGCTATGAGAAGGTCGTGCTCGTGCATGGCTGCCGCCAGGTCTCCGAGCTGGCCTATGGCGAGCGCATCCAGCAGGAACTGCCGAACGACGAATTCCTCGGCGAGATGATCCGCGAGCAGCTGGTCTATTATCCGACCGTGACGCGCGAGCCCTTCCGCAATCGCGGCCGCATCACCGACCTGCTGACCTCCGGCCAGCTCTTCAGCGACACCGGCCTGGGCCCGTTCGACCCCGCTGGCGACCGCTTCATGCTCTGCGGCAGCCCGCAGATGCTGGTCGACCTCAAGCAGATCTTCGACGAGCGCGGCCTCGAGGAAGGCAATCACGGCGAGGCCGGCGACTACGTCATCGAGAAGGCGTTCGCCGAGCGCTGAGGCGCTCCTTCCGTCATTGCGAGGAGCGTAGCGACGAAGCAATCCAGAGCGGCAGAGCGAGCCCTCCTGGATTGCTTCGCTTTGCTCGCAATGACGATGAGCGCCCCGGTTTTTGCCGAATGCGCCCTGGCCTGCTACCTGTCCGGCAAATCACTTCCGCAGACGAGCAGCGCCATGACCGACACCCTCCCCGACCGCCTGTCCTCCAACCCCAACAGCCCGTTCTACAATGAGGAGCTGCTGGCGAAGGATATCGGCGTCCGCTTCAAGGGCGTCGAGAAGACCAATGTCGAGGAATATTGCATCAGCGAGGGCTGGGTCCGCCTCACCGCCGGCAATGCCAAGGACCGCCATGGCAACCCGATGACGGTGAAGCTCAAGGGCACGGTCGAGCCCTATTTCCGCAACGCCGAGTGAGGCTCGCTCAGCGCAGCGCCTTGTAGAAGAAGGTCGAGCCGCAATCGCGCCCATCCGGCATCAGCGCATAGCGCGGGATAGTGCCGACCTCCGTCCAGCCCAGGCGATTGTAGAGGCGGCGCGCCGCGCCGGCCTCGTCGGTATCGAGCACCAGGAGATCGCGGCCGAGCGCCAGCGCGGCCGCCTCCGCCGCCCGCATCAGCGCCTCGCCGATGCCGCGGCGACGCGCTCGCGAATGCACCAGCACCTTGGCGATCTCGGCGCGGTGCGGCTGGTTCGGCTTCCCGACCGGATGGAGCTGCGCCGTACCGACGATGCCGCTTTCATCGCGTGCAACGAAGAGCAGGACGCGCCCGGCGGCGACCTCCGCCGCGATGCCACGCCAGAAGCTCTCGAAATCACCTGGCGTGCTCCAGTCCATGAAACCGACCGAAGCGCCGTTCGCCACGGAATCGCGCAGGATGTCTGCCAGGGCCGGCACAGCCGCCCGCGCCCCATCCCCGTCGAGCTGCTCGATGGTCACGCTGTCCAGCGCCGTCATGATCTGTCTCCTTCGCACCGCCGATCAGCGGTAAAATCCATCATGCAAGAATAATTCCAGTATAATGGATCACACCAAACAAGATCGCCACGGGCCGCCATCAACCCGGATTTTACGACGTTCGGCGAATCACGGTCTCCCCGGCGCAAATCCGGCAGGTGATTTCCGAAAAAGTCACGGGCTCGCGTTTTGACTGAGGGCCGGAAGACGCTGGAAACAGCGCCGGCGCAAGGGGAGGCGTCGATGAACAGAGGGCTGGAATACGTCGGCCGGTCGGTGGTCCGCTTCATCACGCGGGGCAAGCCGCAAAGCGGCCCCGTCGATCGCAAGGCCCTGGCAAGGTTGCAGGCTGCGCTCAGGCCTGGCGACGTTCTGCTGGTCGAAGGCCATATGAAAGTCTCGGCAGCGATCAAGTACCTGACGCAGTCGACCTGGTCGCATGCCGCGCTCTATGTCGGCGATACCGGCAAGGTCAGTCCCGAGGGCGAGCCCTTGGTGCTGGCCGAGGTCGAGATGGATGTCGGCTGCGTGCTCTCGCCTTTGTCGAAATACGGCGCCTTCGGCACCCGCATCTGCCGGCCGCAGGCGCTCGATCGCGAGGGACGCCAGACGGCCGTCGATTACGTGCTGGAGCGGCTCGGCACGCAATACGACCTCAAGAACATCCTCGACCTGGCGCGCTGGCTGATTCCGCTGCCCTGGGCGCCGGCCAGCCTGCGCCGGCGGATGATCGCGCTCGGCTCCGGCGATCCGACGCGGGCGATCTGCTCGACGCTGATCGCCCAGGCCTTCGAGGCGGCGCGCTATCCCGTGCTGCCGACGGTCGAATATGCTAGCGCGATGGACGAGCAGGATTTTGAGGAAATTTTGCACATCCGGCATCATTCGCTCTACATGCCGCGCGATTTCGACATCTCGCCCTATTTCTCCGTGGTGAAGCCGACCTTGGAGGCTGGCTTCGACTACAAGGCATTGAACTGGGCGCAGGAGCGCTTGCTCGCGGCGGAGTGAAACAGCGGTCGATCTGCCGCAAACCGGTGGCGCGACCCTTGGCGCAACCCGCGCGCACTGCTATGGCGCGCGCATGAGCACCCGCAGTTTCGACAATATCCGCAATTTCTCGATCGTGGCCCATATCGACCACGGCAAGTCGACGCTTGCCGACCGGCTGATCCAGCAGACCGGCACGGTCGCCGCGCGCGACATGAGCGAGCAGATCCTCGACTCGATGGACATCGAGAAAGAGCGCGGCATCACCATCAAGGCGCAAACCGTCCGGCTGGACTACCAGGCCAAGGACGGCAAGAGCTACATCCTCAACCTGATGGACACGCCCGGGCACGTCGACTTCGCCTATGAGGTCTCGCGCTCGCTGGCGGCCTGCGAGGGCTCGCTCCTCGTCGTCGACGCCTCGCAGGGCGTCGAGGCGCAGACGCTGGCCAATGTCTATCAGGCGCTCGACGCCGGCCACGAGATCGTCACCGTCCTCAACAAGATCGACCTGCCGGCCGCCGAGCCGGAGCGGATCAAGCAGCAGATCGAGGACGTCATCGGCCTCGACGCCTCCGAGGCCGTGCCGATCTCGGCCAAGACCGGCCTCAACATCGAGGGCGTGCTCGAAGCCATCGTCGAGAAGCTGCCGGCGCCGAAGGGCGATGCCGAAGCGACGCTCAAGGCGATGCTGGTCGACAGCTGGTACGACGCCTATCTCGGCGTCGTCGTGCTCGTGCGCATCATCGACGGCGTGCTGAAGAAGGGCATGACCATAAGGATGATGCGCGCCAATGCCAGCTACGGCGTCGACCGCGTCGGGGTGTTCAAGCCGAAGATGCTGGAGGTCAAGGAACTCGGCCCCGGCGAGGTCGGCTTCTTCACCGCGTCGATCAAGGAAGTCGCCGACACCGCCGTCGGCGACACCATCACCGACGACAAGAAGCCGATCGCCGAGCCGCTGCCGGGCTTCAAGCCGGTGCAACCGGTGGTGTTCTGCGGCATCTTCCCGGTCGACGCCGCCGATTTCGAGGTGCTGCGCAGCGCCATGGCGAAGCTGCGGCTGAACGACGCCTCGTTCTCCTATGAGATGGAGACCTCGGCCGCGCTCGGCTTCGGCTTCCGCTGCGGGTTCCTTGGGCTGCTGCACCTGGAGATCATCCAGGAGCGGCTCGAGCGCGAATTCAACCTCAACCTGATCTCGACGGCGCCCTCGGTCGTCTATCACCTGCGATTGCGCGACGGCTCGACGCTGGAGCTGCACAATCCGGCCGACATGCCGGATGTGATGAAGATCGAGTTCATCGAGGAGCCCTGGATCCGCGCCACGATCTTCACCCCGGACGAGTATCTCGGCTCGGTGCTGAAGCTCTGCCAGGACAGGCGCGGCCTGCAGATCGACCTCAACTATGTCGGCGCCCGCGCCAAGGTCGTCTACGACCTGCCGCTCAACGAGGTGGTGTTCGACTTCTACGACCGGCTGAAGTCGATCTCGAAGGGATACGCTTCCTTCGACTACCAGATCACCGATTATCGCGAGGGCGACCTCGTGCGCATGTCGATCCTGGTCAATGCCGAGCCGGTCGACGCGCTCTCCATGCTGGTCCACCGCTCACGCGCCGACGCACGCGGCCGGGCGATGTGCGAGAAGCTCAAGGAGCTGATCCCGCCGCATATGTTCCAGATCCCGGTGCAGGCGGCGATCGGGGGCAAGATCATCGCCCGCGAGACCATCCGGGCGCTGCGCAAGGACGTGACGGCGAAGTGCTATGGCGGCGACGCCTCGCGCAAGCGCAAGCTCCTGGACAAGCAGAAGGAAGGCAAGAAGAAGATGCGGCAGTTCGGCCGCGTCGAGATCCCGCAGGAAGCCTTCATCGCCGCGCTGAAGATGGATAGCTGAGCAAGCGCGTTCGGCTGCCTAGGCCGCTTTTAGGGAACCATCACGTCCGCTCCGATGTTGATCCTCAAGCCCTCAACTGAAGGGAGGACAGCATCGTGGACAGACGTTCTTTCCTCGCGAGCCTGATCGGCGGTCTGGCTGCGGCCGGCAGTCTCGGCACGGCGGCGCTCGCCGCGCCGGCACAAAAATCGGCGGCAAAGCCGCGTCAGCCTGAGGCTCCGCCGCAGGTCGATCCCGAAGCGCTCGACAAGACCGACGCCGGCTATTCCCAGTACTACTATTATCGCCGCAGGCCGCGCTGGCGCAGGCGCTACTGGCGCCGCCGTTATTATCGGCCGCGCTACTATTACCGCCGCCGCTATTACCGGCCGCGCTACTATTATCGCCGGCGCTATTGGTAGCATGTGGTGAACATCAGGCCTCCCGGGCGAGCTCTTGAACTCGCGCGGGATATGGCCGGATGTCAGAGATTGGCGCCGAGCCCGCGCAACTGCGCCCTCAGATCGATCGGCTCGACGAAGTGCACTGCCTGCATGCCGACCGAGCGGGCGGCCTCGACGTTCCTGGCGCTGTCGTCGACGAAGATGCATTCGCCGGCTTCGAGGCCGTAGCGCTGCAGCAGGACATTGTAGATCGCCGGATCGGGCTTCAGCAGTCGCTCGTGCGCAGAGACGATGACGCCGTCGAAGCTCTGCAGGAAGGGGAAGCGGATCAGGCATTCCGCCCATTTCTCGCGCGAGAAATTGGTGATGGCGTAGACCGCCTCGCCCTTCGCCTTCAGCTCAGCCAATGTCGCGACGCTATCCTCGATCGTCGAGGGCACCGTCTCATGCCAGCGCTCGTCATAGGCGCGGATCTCGGCCTCCCATTCGGGATGCTCCGCCACCAGCAGTGCGACCGCATCGGGCCAGGGCCGGCCGCGATCCTGCTCGATGTTCCAGGCCGAGGTGCAGACATTCCTGAGGAACCAGTCGCGCTTGGCGTCGTCCGGGATCAGATTGCGATAGAGATGGAACGGGTCCCAGCGCAGCAGGACATTGCCGACATCGAACACGACCTTGCGATTCTCAGGCACGACAGGCTTCTCCATTCCAGTTCGCGGCGATGGGATCGCACGGCTCACGCCCTTGTGCGCGAGCGGGCGTAACTTTCACACCGATTCTGGCGTATTCGCGTTGGGGATCGACAATCAAGGTGACGGATGGCTTTCGCAGCAACAGCCAGCTACTGGCCGTGGAACGACCGGCAGGGGCGCTTCTCCGCCTTGCGCGCCGGCTGCTTTGCGCTGGTGCTCGTTCCGGCGCTGATTCTCGCCTGGCAGGCCTGGGCGCATCAGCTCGGTTCCAAGCCCTGGACGCAGGCCGTGCACGACACCGGCACCTGGGCGCTGCGCATCCTCGTCATCACGCTGGCGGTGACGCCGCTGCGCCGCATCCTCGACTGGAACAGGCTGATCGGCATCCGCCGCATGCTCGGCCTCTCGGCGATGGCTTATGCGCTCGGCCATCTCGCGCTCTACTGCATCGATCTCGCCTTCGACTGGGGGCTGATCCTCTCCGAGATCGTCAAGCGCTTCTATCTCGTCGTCGGCATCACCGCCTTGATCGGCCTGGTCGCGCTCGGCATCACCTCGACCGACGGCATGATCCGCCGGCTCGGCTCAGGCCGCTGGCAGCGCTTGCACAATCTCGTCTATCCGATCGCCTGCCTCGGCCTGTTCCATTTCGCGCTGCAGTCGAAGATCGACGTCACCCAGCCGGTGCTGCTGACCGGCCTGTTCGCGCTGCTGATGGCCTATCGCGGGCTCAACCGCCTCGGCATCCCGCTGAGCTTCACATCGCTCGCTCTGACGGCGCTCGCAACCGGCTTGGCCACCGCGCTGGCCGAAACGGCCTGGTATGCCTTCGCCACCGGTGCCTCGGCCTGGCTGATCTTCCAGGCCAATGCCGACATCATCGTCTACCAGGACTGGACGGCGCTACGGCCCGGCCATTGGGTCGCAGCTGTCGGGCTCGCATTCGCCGTGCTGCACCTCTTCCGCAAGCCGGCGGCGAGGCCGGAGCGGCGGCAGCGCCGGCCGGCGCTGGCTTCGGACGCCGCCGGCGGCTGAGGCTCAGCCTTCGCGCCGCGCCAGCTCCAGGATCGTCTCGATCAGGACGCGGATGGCGATGCCGGCGTCGAGCTCGGTCATGTTCTCCAGCGGCGAATGGCTGATGCCCTTCTCGCAGCGCACGAACAGCATGGCCGAGGGGCAGAGCCGCGCCATCGCCATGGCATCGTGGCCGGCGCCGGAGGACAGGCGACGGGCCGAGAGATTGGAGCCGGTGCGGGCGATGCCCGCGGCGAGCGCCTCCTGCAGCTCGGCCGCCATCGGCGTGGCGTCGTCGCGCGAATAGGGCGTGATGCTCAGGCCAACGCCGCGCCGTTGGGCGATCTCGCCGAAGCGCTGCTGAATCTGCCGCTCCATGCTGGCGACGGTCTCGCCCCGGGGAGCACGATAGTCGATCGTGAAGTCGACCGCGCCGGGCACGACATTGGTGGCCCCCGGATCGGGTCGGAAGACGCCGACGGTGCCGACCGCCTGGTCGTGGGCGCCGGCGATCTCCTCCAGCGCGAGCGCCATCTCGGCGGCGGCGGTCAGCGCGTCCTTTCGGAGCTTCATGGGAACGGTGCCGGCATGGCCGGCCTCGCCGCTGACGCGCACCGCAGCGCGGCTCTGGGCATTGATCGCGGTGACGATGCCGACGGCCTCGTTCTCGACCTCGAGCACCGGTCCCTGCTCGATATGGACCTCGAGATAGGCCTTGACCGAGCCCGGCTTGCGCGCGAGCGCTGCGATCCCGGCGGGATCGCCGCCGAAGGCGACGAGCGCGTCGCGCAAGCTCACGCCGTCGGCGTCGCGCGACTCGAGCCAAGCGTGGTCGTAATGGCCGATCAGCGCCGAAGAGGTCGAGAGCGAGGTCGGGAAGCGCACCGTCTCCTCGTCGCCGAAGGCGATCACTTCGAGGGCGAACGGCAGGATGATGCCGGCGTCGCGGATCGCCTGCGCCGCCAGGATGCCGGCGACCACGCCGAGATTGCCGTCGAAGCGCCCGCCGTCGCGGACCGTGTCGATATGCGAGCCGATCAGCACCGCAGGCAGGCCGGGGCTCGCCCCTTCGCGCCGCCCCTGTACCGAGCCGGCCGCATCGATGAAGGCGGTCAGCCCCGCGACCTCCATCGCGCCCTTGACGTACTCCGCCGCCTGCCGATGCGAGGGCGAGAGATAGAGCCGGGTCAGCTTGCCCGGCTCGTCGCTGAAGCGGTTGATGCCGGCAAGGGCGGCGAAGGCGCGGGCGCCGAGTACGGCGGGAGAGGGCAGGGTCGTGGTCATCAGGTCAACCTAGCGGGCCGGTCATAGGCATGGCCAGCCCGCTTTAACGCGGTGGGATCGATTGGCGAACTAGTAAGTCGCGCGCCCGCCTGACAGGTCGAAAATCGCGCCGGTGGTGAAGCTGTTCTCCGCCGAGGCTAGGAAAGCGACCATCGAGGCGACTTCTTCCGGCAACAGGAAGCGCCCGCGCGGAATCTTGGCCAGCATGTAGCCGATATGCTCCTCGCTCATCTGGTCAAAGATGCGGGTGCGGGCGGCGGCCGGGGTGATGCAGTTGACCGCGATGTCCTGCTGCGCCAGCTCCTTGCCGAGGGACTTGGTCAGGGCGATCACCGCCGCCTTCGAGGCCGAATAGGCCGAGGCGTTGGGATTGCCTTCCTTGCCGGCGATCGAGGCGACCAGCACGAGCCGGCCGTAATTGCGCTTGATCATGCCGGGAATCACCGCCTGGCAGCAATGCAAGGTGCCGTCGACATTGAGGCGCATGATCCTGGCCCATTCGTCGAGCGGGTATTCCCAGGTCTTCAGGTTCGGCCCGGCGATGCCGGCGCTGGTGACGAGGATGTCGACGCTGCCATGGCGCTGTTCCAGCTCGGCGGCGGCGGCATTCACCGCCTTGGCATCGGTCACATCGATCGCAAGCCCGCTCGCGGCCGGTCCGATCGCAGCGGCCGCCTCGTTGGCAAGCTTGCCGTCGAGGTCCCAGATCGCGACTTTGGCGCCGCTGGCGGCGAGACGCTCGGCCACGGCACGGCCGATCCCCTGTGCACCGCCGGTAATGATCGCGACCCGGCCCTTTAAATCGATTTGGTTCATTGAAATGGAATCCCTCCCTGGAACTTGCGCCTGAACTCTAGCGCAAAGCCGGCCATCGCAAAGCCGCGATGGCCTGAGGGGAGGGTTGCGTCAGCTTAACGGGCGTTCCGGAAGGCGCGCGGACTGAACACGGTGCGCAAGAGGATGCCGATATCGAGCCAGAACGACCAGTTGTCGATATACCAGTGGTCATAGGCGATACGGCGGGCCATCTTGTCGTCGGTGTCGGTCTCGCCGCGCAGGCCATTGACCTGGGCCCAGCCGGTGATGCCGGGCTTGACGTTGTGGCGCCTGGCATAGAGCGCGATCTTGCGCTGGAACTCGCGGTCATGGGCGAGCGCATGCGGGCGGGGTCCGACCAGCGACATCTGCCCGGCGATGACGTTGAGCAGCTGCGGCAATTCGTCGAGATTATAGCGCCGCAGGAAGCTGCCGATCCTGGTAATGCGCGGATCGTTGCGCGTCGCCTGCTTGACCACCTCGCCATCGTCGGTCGTCGTCATCGTGCGGAACTTGAAGATGCGGAACGGCTCCTGGTTGAAGCCGTAGCGGCGCTGCAGGAACAGCACCGGTCCCTTCGAATCGAGCTTGATCGCGAGCGCGATGAACAGCAGCACCGGCAGGCTGGCGATCAGGATCGCGCTGGCGGCGACGACGTCGAAGACCCGCTTGAACAGGATCTGGGCGAAGGACAGCGCCGGCCGCGTCAGCCTCAACGAGGCGAGCGAGCCGATCCGGACGATATGAGGGTTGTCGAAACGGTCCATGACCCGCTCCGGCGTCAGATGGATCGCGACCGGCAGATTCATGAAGGCGTCGATGCAGGCATCGATCGTCTCCTGGTCAGACCAGGGCAAAGCGATGAAGACGGCATCCGGCTTGAGATCGCGGGCGCGGGCCGAGGCGGTGGCGAGGTCCGCGGCGAGCGCGGCCTGCGGATCATTGATCCGGCGTGGGTCGTTGCTGCGCAGGAAGGCGACGTCGACGATCGAGAAGCCGATGTTCCAGGGCTGGTGGCGGGCGACGAAGGACATCACCTCGCTCTCGCGCCCGATCAGGAAGACCCGCTCGGAGGTGATCCGGCCGGTCTTGGAGGCCATTGAGATGGTACGTACGATCGCCGAGCGGGCGAGCGCGATCAGCGGGGCGCCGGCGACATAGGTGGCGAACACGACCGCGCGCGAGTACTGGTCGTTGATCTTGGCCATGAAGACGATGGCGACGAAAGCGACCATCGTCAGGTTCCAGACCGCGAAGGCCGAAGCGATCTGGCCCTTGGTCGAGAGATAGTTCTCCAGGCGGTAGCGGCCGCGCATCAGATTGGTGAAGACGAAGATCGCAGCGATCATCGAGGCGAGCTCGACGGTGATCTTGTCGTTGCCGAGATGGCGGTAGGCGACGAAATGGTAGGCGAGCGAGGTGCTGGCGACCACGGTCGCCACGGTCACCGCGTCGACCAGCGCCGTGATCAGCCCGATCCAGTGGCGCAGCGCATTGGCGCGCTGGTCTGCTGCTGTTGCGACTTCATAGTCCAGGTCGTTGACGCTCATCATGCCGCGCTCACTCGGTCGCAGGCAGTCCGGATTCGGCACAGGAAGATGCGCCGCAGACCGCCTCTTCGGTCGAAGTGGCAAGGGCGATGCCGCGACGGCACGGCAGCAAAATCGACGAAAACAAGCAGGAATCGATCTGGTCCATCCTCCTTCGACCAGGACGTGATCGCAGGGCGTGCCATAACGGGACAGCCGACAGGACAAGAGGTCACCGAGGCGCCGAGATCGGCTGTGCGATCAGGGAAAGGCCGCGTTCATCCTATGGCGGGGTTCCGCTTGACCCGAGCCGGAAACGCAACGAAGACAAAGGCCTACGCCGTCAGCATGGCGATGCGTGCGCCAGCAGCGATCGAGATGAACGTCGTTCTCTTCAAACCCTCGCAGCGACCGGCTGCCCTCGGCGTCCCGCCCGAACCGCCGCGCCGCGACATCGCCGGCGTCCCGGTCGCGGCCGTGACGCGCGACGAGGCGCTCGCGCTGATCGAGCACGCCTTCGACGGTGGCGGCCACCTGCACCTGGCCTATTGCAACGCCAACCTCGTCAACATCGCCGCGCGCGACGCTGCCTTGCGCACGCGGCTCGCCGGCTTCCTGATCCTGCCCGACGGGATCGGCGTCGACATTGCCTCGCGCCTGCTCTACGGCGCGCCCTTCCCGGCCAATCTCAACGGCACCGACTTCACGCCGGCCATCCTCTCCGCCCGCAAGCGTCCGCTGCGCGTGATGCTTCTCGGCGGTCGGCCGGGCATCGCCGAGCGCGCCGCCGCGAGGTTGCGGGCCGACCATCCGCAGCATCGCTTCTCGGTGTTGAGCCACGGCTATTTCGGACCGGACGAGGAAGCCGCCCTGCTGGCGCGGCTCGCGCATGAGCGGCCCGATCTCCTGCTGGTCGCCTTCGGCAATCCGAAGCAGGAGCAGTGGATCGCCGACCATATCGATGCCCGCCATTGCGCGGTCGCCGCCGGCATCGGCGCGCTGTTCGATTTCCTCGCCGGCGAGGTGGCGCGGGCGCCGGAAACCTTCCGGGCCCTCAGGATCGAATGGACCTACCGCCTCTGGCTCGAGCCGCGCCGACTCTGGCGGCGCTATGTCGTCGGCAATCCCGCCTTCCTCCTGCGCGTGCTGCGCCAGAAGCTGGCAGGACGCGGCGCCTGAGGGTCAGGGCTTCTTCCCAACGATGGAGCCGAAGAGCGGGCCAGCGCCGATCATCACCAGGAAGACCCGGACGATGTGGTGCGCCGCGACGAATGCGACCTCGGTGTGCAGCGCCAGCGCGATCAGGCTCATCTCGGCGAGTCCCCCCGGCGAATAAGCCAGGATCAGCGGCACGGGCTTGTAGCTGGAGACATGCGCCACGAGGAAGGCGAAGATCAGCGTCAGCGCCACCAGGATCACGGTCGATCCGACCGAGATCAGCAGGATGCGCAGGATCGCCTGCGGCGGCGTACCGACGAAGCGGCACCCGATGGTGACGCCGAGGATGAGCTGGGCGACGTTGACGATCTCATAGGGCGGCACGGAATCGCTGAAGCCGACGAGATGCACGATGGCTGAGACCAGCATCGGCCCGAGCAGTTGCTTTGCCGGCAGCCGCAGTGCATGGGCGAGCATCACGCCCGCGAGCGCGCTGGCGACCAGCCAGAACCAGGCCAGCGCCGTGGTCTGGAACATGGACGGGCCGGTATTGCGGTTGATGCCGAGCGAGACGCCCTCGAGCCATTGCACGATGAAGGGCAGCGTCATCACCACCAGCAGGATGCGGGCGGAATGGATCAGCGCGATGGTGCGGGCATCGCCGCCCTTCTCCTCGCCGGTGATCACCATCTCGACCAGACCGCCGGGCATGCCGGAGAAGAAGGCGGTCACCGGATCATAGCCGGCGACGCGGCGGAAATAGGTGACGCAGCACAGGCCGCAGGCGACCATGAACAGCACGAGGCCGCCGATGGTCGGCAGCCAGTTCGGCATCTGCGCGACGATCTCCGGCTTGAAGCCGGAGCCGAGCATCACCCCGATCACCGCCGACATGGGCGGGCGGATCACCGGGGGAGCGGCCACCGGGGCGCGGGCGATGGCGGCCACGGTGCAGAACACCATCGAGCCGAGCATCCAGGGCAATGGCAGGCGGTAATGCGCGAAGAGCCAGCCGCCCACCGTGCCGAGCGCAAGGGCGAACAGGAAACGGCGCCAGGGAAATCGTCGCGGCGACAATTCGTTGATGCCATCGACCGCATCCCGCAGCAGATCCCGCATCGCTCCGATCACCTCCCTGAGACGCATATCCATAGCAATGCTACGCCGCTGCTATACGCCATTCGCATGGCGATGACAGGGCGCTATCGGCATGTCGGGTTTGCCTTCGTGGCGGAGCGAAGGAGCGCCGCGGCAAACTCGTCAGGCAACCCCGCCATGCTCGCAAGCCACTGACGAACGGTCGGAAAATCGAAGACAGTTCCGGTCCTGCAGATATCTGATAGGCCGTCGGCGTCATCCGCCCGGCTCGGGGCAGCCATGAGCGAAGACCGCCTTTCGGAAGCGCCCGGTCGCGGCAGCGAGGCCATCGGCCTGGCCGAAGCGCTGCCCGTCGCCACGGACGAGGACGGCAGTCCGCCGGAACCTCCGGAATCGCATCCGCCCGAACGGCCGCTGCCGCCGGTCCTCGCCACCCCGTCCCACGAGGGCTGGCTCGCTGCGCGCCGCAATCGCAGCCGCCTGTGGTGGCGCCGGGCGAGCCCGAACCTGCGCGGCACCGTCTACATGATCACCGCGCTGCTGGTGTATGCGGTGATGGTCGGCGCCTTCAAGCATCTGGGCACCGCGATCCCGCTGGTCGAGACGCTGATGATCCGCCAGATCATCATGAGCACGGTGGTCTGCATCATCGCTGGCCGCAGCCTGCCATTGGCCTTCAAGACCGACCGGCCGGGACTGCAGATCTTCCGCGGCCTGATCACGCTGGCCTCGATGCTGTGCGGCTTCAGCGCCCTGCTCTACATCCCGCTCGCCCAGGCGACGGCGATCAGCTTCAGCCAGGTGTTGTTCGTCACCGTCGCCGCGGTGCTGATCCTGAAGGAGCGCGTCGATGCGGCGCGCTGGATTGCGACGATCCTCGGCTTCGTCGGCGTGCTGATCATGCTCAATCCCTCGACCGAGGGCTTGAACGTCTGGGCGCTGATGTCGGTCGGCGGGGCGCTGTTCGGTGCCGGCATCACCGTCAGCGTGCGCATCCTCGGCACCAGCGAACGCACCGAGACGATCCTGATCTATCAGGGCCTGGTGCTGATGATCGTGCTCGCCTGGCCGGCCTTCGCCTTCTGGGTCTGGCCTACGCCGGAGCAATGGTTCTGGCTGGTGCTGCTCAGCCTGTTCGGCACCGCCGGGCAATGGCTGATCACCAAGGCCTACCAGGTCGGCGAGGCCGCCGCCCTGGCCCCCCTCGATTTCAGCCGCCTGATCCTGGCCGGCTTCACCGGCTTCGTCTTCTTCTCGGAGGTGCCGACGGCGACGACGCTGATCGGCGCCGCCATCGTCATCGGCGCGACGCTCTATACCATGCGCCGCAATGCCCGCGGCCGGCCCGGCTCCGACCTCTCCTCCCCGCCCTGACGACCAACGGACAGACCATGGCGCATCACCAGCTCGACGCTT
Source organism: Methylobacterium sp. (assembly GCA_013823325.1). Taxonomy (GTDB): domain Bacteria; phylum Pseudomonadota; class Alphaproteobacteria; order Rhizobiales; family Beijerinckiaceae; genus Allobosea; species Allobosea vestrisii. The sequence goes on along the minus strand of PNLY01000110.1, from coordinate 1,704 downwards.
CCCTCGCCACTTGCCACTGGGGCTATTTCGACGCCGCGCTGAGGCCGGTGCTGGAGATCGAGAGCGGCGACAGCGTCACCATCCGCACCGTCACCGGTGGCGCCGCCCATCAGCCCGAGGGCAATGCGACGATCCCGCCCGAGATCCACGAGATCCATGAGAAAGCCGAGCGCATGGTGCCCGGCCATATCCTCACCGGCCCGATCGCGGTGAAGGGCGCCAGGCCCGGCCAGGTGCTGGAGGTGCAGATCAGGAGCGTGAAGCCGCGCACCGATTTCGGCTACACCATGTTCCGCCCGCTCGGCGGCACGCTGCCGGACGAGTTCGATTATCAGGCCTTCCGCTTCATCGATCTCGACCGCGAGCGCAACGTCGCCAACCTGCCCTGGGGCATGGAGCTGCCGCTCGCGCCGTTCTTCGGGGTGATGGGCACGGCGCCGCCGGCGCATTGGGGCCGGGTGACCTCGCTGATCCCGCGCGCCTTCGGCGGCAATATCGACAACAAGGAGCTCGGCGCCGGCGCGACGCTCTATCTGCCGGTCTTCGTCGAGGGCGCGCTGTTCTCTTGCGGCGACGGCCATGGCGCACAAGGCGATGGCGAGGTCTGCATCACCGCGATCGAGACGGCGCTGGAGGGCACTTTCGAATTCCATCTGCGCGAGGATTTGTCCTTCGCCATGCCGCGAGCGGAAACGAAGAGCCACCACATCACTATGGGCATTGATCCCGATCTCGACATCTGCGCGAAAGATGCGCTGCGCGAGATGATCGGCCTGATCACCTCCAGGACCAAGCTGACGCGGGACGAGGCCTATATGCTCTGCAGCCTCGCTGCCGATCTGCGGGTCACCCAGACGGTCAACGGCTCCAAGGGCATCCACTGCATGCTGCCGAAGAGCCTGGTGGCGTAGCGGTCCTACTGCGGGCAATGCTACGCATGCGGGCCGGGTTTAGCGCCGGCGGCCAACGATGAAAGGGTAGGCGCATGAGCGTCCGCATCGTCCGCCTTGGAACTCCGCGCGATCCCGCCGAAGGCACCCGCATCGGTACGGTCCGGCGCGTGCCGCGCGGCGTGCCGAAGGAGCGCTACGCCAGCGAGAACTGGTTCGACGTCTGGTTCCCGGTGCTGTCGCCGACGCCCGAATTGATGGCGCAGGCCAAGGCAGCCGAGAGCGAGAAGGACTGGGCCGGCTTCAGCCGCGCCTTCAAGGCCGAGATGGCGGAGCCGGCGCCGCGCCATGCGCTCGACCTGCTGGCGACCCTGTCGCATGGCAGCGATTTCTCAGTCGGCTGCTATTGCGAGAACGAGGCGCATTGCCATCGCTCGGTGTTGCGCATGTTGCTGGCGGAGCGCGGCGCCAGCTTCGCCTGATCCTGCAAGCATCCGCGCCCTCTCGCCAGCCGGGCGCGGCCATGCTAACCGCTCCGGCATGACCGAGACTGGACAAGCCCGCATCCAAGCCCGCTTTGCCGCCTGCGCCGCGGCGGGCCGTGCCGCGCTGGTGACCTATGTCACCGCCGGCGACCCTGATTTCGACACCGGCAGCGCGATCCTGAACGCCTTGCCGGCGGCCGGCGCCGACATCATCGAGCTCGGTGTGCCCTTCACCGATCCGATGGCGGACGGCGTGCCGGTCCAGCTCGCCGGCCAGCGCGCCCTCAAGGCCGGCCAGACCCTGAAGAAGACGCTCGCCATGGTCACGG
>PNLY01000109.1 GCA_013823325.1 Methylobacterium sp. | reverse complement strand
TCGATGTCGAGCCGCTTCTTGTTCATCCGCTCGTTGTCGATCTTGTCGAGCAGCTTCGGGCCGACCTCGTTGGTGTACCAGGGCAGGCCGAGCAGGCTCTTGTCGAGATGGGTGTGGGCCTCGACCAGGCCGGGGATGACGATCTCGCCCCTGCCGTCCTCGATCGCGACGCCGGCGGGCGCGGAAAGGTTCGCACCGACCTGCGTGATCGTGCCGTTCTCGATCAGCAGGTCGACGGCCTTGCCGGCATAGGGGCGGACATTGCGGAGCAGCAGGGAAGCGGTCATCGCAGGCGTATCCTCGTTTGGTTTCTTGTCGTCAGCGCAGCTTCGGGTTCAGCGCGTCGCGCAGCCAGTCGCCGAGCAGATTGACCGACAGAACGATCAGACCGAGCTGCAGCGAGGGGAAGACGACGAGCCACCAGGAGCCGGAGAACAAATACTGGTTGCCGATCCGGATCAGCGTGCCGAGCGAAGGCTGGGTGATCGGCATGCCGACGCCGAGGAAGGACAGGGTCGCTTCCGAGAGGATGGCGAGGCCGAGATTGAGCGTGGCTGCGACCATCACCGGGGTCAGCGTGTTCGGCAGGATGTGCTGGCGCATGATCCGCCCGGCCGGCACCTTGATGATGCGCGCCGCGAGCACATATTCCTTGCGCCGCTCGACCATCGTCGAGGCGCGCACGGTGCGGGCGTATTGCACCCAGTTGGTCAGCGAGATCGAGAGCACCAGCACCGCCGCGGCAAAGGGCTCGCGCAGCGAAGGCGGCAGCAATTCGCGGAAGATCGCCGAGACCAGGATCGCCATCAGGAGCGTCGGGATCGACAGCACGGTGTCGCCGAGCCGCATCAGCAGGTTGTCGATGCGCCCGCCATAGAAGCCTGCGGCGAGGCCGATCGAGACGCCGATCAGCATCGAGACGAGCACCGCCGAGAAGCCGATGATCAACGAGACCCGGGTGCCGTAGAGGATGGCGGAGAGCACGTCGCGCCCTTGCGGGTCGGTGCCGAGCAGGAAGGGCCACTCGCCGTCCGGCGCCCAGATCGGCGGAATCTCGGCCTTGTCGATGAAGACCTGGGCGAGGTCGTGCGGGTTCTGTGGTGCGATCAGCGGGCAGAACAGCGCGGTCAGCACCAGGATCGTCAGCACCAGCGCCGAGAGCCAGGCTGCCGGCGTCTGCCGGAAGCTCCAGCCGACATCGCTGTCGAGGAAGCGGCGCAGACGGCTTGGTTTGGCGGCATCAGCGGGCATTGGCGCCTCCCGAGAGCGCGTCCTCGCGCAGGCGCGGATCGACCCAGGCATAGGTCAGGTCGACCAGCGTGTTGAGCGAGACGAAGATGAAGGAGACGACGATCAGATAAGCCGCCATCACCGGGATATCGACGAAGGTGACGGCCTGGACGAAGAGCATGCCCATGCCCGGCCACTGGAACACCGTCTCGGTGACCAGCGCGAAGGCAATGAGGTTGCCGATCTGCAGGCCGGTCACGGTGATCACCGGCATCAGGCAGTTACGCAAAGCGTGGCGGAAATTCACCACCCGCGCCGGCAGGCCGCGCGCCCTGGCGAAGCGGATGAAGTCGGTGCGCATCGTCTCCAGCATCTCGGCCCGCACCAGCCGCATCACCAGCGTGATCTGGAACAGGGACAGCGTGATGCCGGGCAGGATCAGCGCCTTGCGGCCGGACGAGGTCAGCAGCCCGGTGCTCCACCAGCCCAGCTGGACGACCTCGCCGCGGCCGAAGGCCGGCAGCCATTGCAGGTTCACCGAGAACACCAGGATGAAGAGGATGCCGAGCGCGAAGCTGGGCAGAGAGACACCGAGCACCGAGATGAACTGCAGCGCCTTGGCGAGGACGCTCTCTCGTCGGATCGCGGTGTAGACGCCCAGCGGTATGCCGACCGCCAGCGACAGGAAGGTCGCGACCAGCACCAGCTCGAACGTCGCCGGAAAACGCTCGGCGATCAGCGTGAACACCTCCTGCTGGTTGCGGTAGGAGATGCCGAAATCGCCGCGCACGGCATTGCCGACGAAGGTCGCGAACTGCAGCACGAAGCCCTTGTCGAGCCCGAGCCTGGTGCGCAGTTCGTCGCGCTGCTGCTGGCTCGCCTGCTCGTTCAGCATCAGCTCGACGGGGTCGCCGACGAAGCGGAAGGTCAGAAAGGCGAGGAACGCCACCGCCAGCATGACGCCGGCGGCATTGACGAAGCGCTTGAAAAGGAAGGCCGGCATGGTCTTGCGACTCCCTGCGCTAAGCGGATGCTTTTGTCATTCCGGGGCGCGCCGGAGGCGTGAACCCGGAACCCACGATCGGGTGAGCGGCGCCTTCATGTCGATTTGCGCGTACAGCCCAGTCGTGGGTTCCGGGTTCTTCGCTGCGCGAAGCCCCGGAATGACAATCTGTCACTTCATCATGGTCAGCCACAGGCGCGGCTTGTTGTCCGAGGCCTGCACGGTGGAGGCGACCGTGTTGCGCATCGCCCAGGCCATCGGCTGCTGGTGCAGCGGGATGAAGAGTTGCTCGGCCTTGGCGATCTTCAGCGCCTCCTTCATCATCTCGATGCGCTTTGGGGTATCGAGCTCGACGCCGGCCTTGTCGATCAGCGCGTCGATGCGCGGATCGCCCCAATTACCCCAGTTGAACACGCCGCCCGTGCCGCTCTTCGAGTGCAGCACCTGCACCAGCAGCGAATAGGCGTCGATCATCGGCTCGTTGGCCCAACCGAAGGAGATCACATCGAAATCGCCCTTGACCCGCTTCGGCGTCTGCTGGCTGCGCGGGGCGAGGCTGAGATTGGGCTTCAGCCCGGCGCGCGACCACATCGCCGCCACCGCCTGGCAGAACTCCTCCTCGTTGACGAGCGAGTCACTCTGGCAATTCATCAGGAAAGAGAAGCCGTTGGGATAGCCGGCCTCGGCCAGCAGCTTCTTGGCGCCCGCAAGGTCGAAGGGCAGGCGCTGGTCCTGCGAGGGCTCGTAGCCGGGGATGGCCGGGGCGACGAGGGCGCCCGTGTTGCGCGAGAGGCCGCGCATCGCCCGCTTCTGCACGGCGTCGATGTCGATGGCGCGGTAGAGCGCCTCGCGCACCTTGATGTCCTTGAAGGGGTTCTTGTCCTTGACGTCGCTCTCGACCAGCTTGTCGGTCAGGTTGAAGGCGAAGAAGACCGAGCGCAATTCGTTGGTCTGCAGCACCTTGACCTCGGGCGAGGCCGAGAGGCGGGGCAGGTCCTGCAGCGGCGCGACATTGGTGTAGTCGATCTCGCCGGAGAGCAGCGCCGCGACGCGGGTCGAGGACGAGGTGATCGGCGTGAACTCGATCACGTCGATATTATGCTGCGGCTTGTCCCACCAGTCCGGGTTCTTGATGAAGACGGTCTTGGCGTCAGGGCGGCGGCTCTCGATCTTGAACGGGCCGGTGCCGTTGGCGTTGTCGGTAGCGTAGCCCTTCACGCCCTTGCCGGAATCGGTCGGGAGCAGTGAATTATTCGCCTCCAGCCAGGCCTTGTTGAAGATGAAGATGTTGGTGAGGTCGTTGAGCAGCAGCGGATAGGGGCCGTTGACCTCGAGCTCGACGGTGTAGTCGTCGATCTTCTTCGCGCTCTTATAGGCTGGCAGGTTGCCCTTGAGCGGCGAGGTGTCATGGGTGACCCGCGCCAGCGAGGCGATGACGTCGTCGGCCGTGAACGAGTTGCCGTTGTGAAACTTGACGTTCCTGCGCAGCTTGAAGCGCCAGGTCGTCGGGCTCACCGTTTCCCAGGACTCGGCCAGCGCCGGCTCGATCTTGAGATCGCCGGTGTAACGCACCAGCCCCTCATAGACATGGTTGAGCACGGCGAGCGTGAAGGTTTCGCCATATGAGTAGGGATCGAGCGAGGCGATCTCGCGCGACGCGCCCCATTTCAGCGTCTTCGCTTCGACCGCGCCGTTCAGCGCAAAGGCGGCAACGGCCGCCAGCAGCCAGGCCTTCTTCATCGAACTCTCCCCTTTTTGTTGATCGCCGCCGGCCCGCGCTGCGCACCGGGGAATGCCGTTCCGTTGCCGCCTCTGTGACCATCGTGGCGCTTTCCGCGCCATCTCGTGTGCGATCCTTCAGCAAACTTGCATACGATAGAAGAACAGTATTGTATGCGATTATTGAAGACAAGCGGAAACTGAGATGGCAGCGCGCCCCCTGACATCACCCGCCCCGGACGGCTCCGGACCAGCACGCAGGAAAGCCGAGCCGCGCGCCGCCGGCTCCCCTCGCGCGCAAGCGGTCTACAACGCGCTGCGCCGCGCCATCATCGAGCAGGCGCTCAAGCCGGGCATGAAGCTCCCCGAGGATTCGATCGGCGAGCAGCTCGGCGTCAGCCGCACTCTCGTGCGCGAGGCCTTCGGGCGCCTCGCCGTCGAAGGGCTGGTCGAGCTCAAGCCCAATCGCGGCGCCAATGTCGCCTATCCGACGCTGGAGGAGGCGCGCGACGTCTTCGAGGTTCGCCGCGGGCTGGAACGGCTCGTCGCCGAGAACCTCGCGGGACGGCTGACCGCGGCGCAATCGGCGGAGCTCGAGGCGCATGTGCGGCTGGAAGAAAAGGCACATGAGCAGGACGGACCGGAATCGATCCGGCTCTCCGGCGAATTCCACATCAAGCTCGCCGAGATGACCGGCAATGCGCTGCTGCTGCGCTATGTCCAGGAGGCCTCGTCGCGCTGCTCGCTGATCCTCGCCATCTATGGCCGCCCGCACTCCTCCGAATGCGCCGTCTCCGAGCATCGCCAACTGATCGAGGCCCTGCGCGCCGGCGACGCGGCCCGCGCCGCCGCGCTGATGGACCATCATCTGCAATCGGTCGTCACCCGCGCCTTGCTGGCGCCACGCGGCGAACGCGACATCCGCGACGTGCTCGCGCCCTATGCCCTGAGTGAAGGATTGACCCCATCGTGACCCAGCCCCTGCCGCAGGACCGGCCGGCCGCCGCCGAGATCGTCACCTTCGACTTCGCCGCACTGACCCCGCGCGAGCGCTACAAGCTACTGATCGGCGCGGTGGTGCCGCGCCCGATCGCGCTGGTGACGACGATCGACGCCAACGGCGTCGTCAATGCCGCGCCGTTCTCGTTCTTCAACTGCCTCTCGGCCGACCCGGCGATCCTGGCGCTCGGCGTCGAATACCGCCAGACCGGCGGGCAGAAGGACACCGGCCGCAATGTCCGAGAGACGCTGGCCTTCACCGTCAACATCGTCTCCGACGCGCTGCTCGACGGCATGAACGCCTGCGCCGTGCCGTTCGAGCCGGGCACGGACGAGCTCGCCGAAGCCGGTCTTTCGGCTATGCCGGGCGTCAAGGTGCCCTGCCCCTGGATCGGCCAGGCGCCGGCCGCCTTCGAATGCCGCCACCACACCACGCTCGGCATCGGCAATTCGCGCGAGATCATCCTGGGCGAGGTCGTCTACGCGCATTTCCGCGCCGACACGATCGACCAGGTGAAGCACTATGTCGACCCGGTCGCGCTTGATGCAATCGGCCGCATGGGTGGGCATGGCTATGCCACGACGCGCGATTATTTCGACCTGCCGACCATGTCCGTCGCCGATTGGCGCGGCGATCGCTCCAAGGCGCGGCGCACCCGGCCCGGCAAGCGCTGAGCGAATGCATCACCCGCAACGGAGCGGTTGACCCGCGGCCGATTTCCGCCAGCAATGCGGCCTCATCAAATCAGTCCGACGGGGCCCCCATGAACAAGCACGTCTCCGGCATCGATGCCGCCAAGCTCGATAAGCTGGCGCAGGTCGCGGTCAAGGTCGGCCTCAACCTGCAGCCTGGGCAGGACCTGTTCCTGACCGCCCCGGTCGCGGCCCTGCCGCTGGTCCGGCGCATCGCCGAGCATGCCTACAAGGCCGGCGCCGGCCTGGTCACGCCGATCCTCTCGGACGAGGCGCTGACGCTGGCACGCTATCGCTTCGGCCAGGATGCCAGTTTCGACCGCGCCCCGTCCTGGCTCTATGAGGGCGTCGGCAAGGCCTTCGCCGCCAATACCGCGCGCCTCGCCATCGTCGGCGACAATCCGATGCTGCTCGCCGAGCAGGATCCGGCCAAGGTCGCGCGCGCCAACAAGGCGAACTCGATCGCCTACCAGCCGGCGCTGGAGAAGATCGCGAATTTCGACATCAACTGGAACATCGTTTCCTATCCCGGCGCGGCCTGGGCCCAGCAGGTTTTCCCTGACGATGCCGAGGACGTCGCGGTCGCCCGTCTGGCCGAGGCGATCTTCGCCGCATCGCGCGTCGACCGCGACGATCCGATCGCCGCCTGGGCGGAGCACAATGCGGCGCTGGCGCAGCGCACGAAATGGCTCAACGGCCAGCGCTTCTCCGCGCTGCATTTCACCGGGCCGGGCACGAACCTCACCATCGGCCTCGCCGACGGGCATGAATGGGAGGGCGGCGCCTCGACCGCCAAGAACGGCGTCACTTGCAACGCCAACATCCCGACCGAGGAGGTCTTCACTACCCCGCATGCCCGGCGCGTCGAGGGCCATGTCTCCTCGACCAAGCCGCTGTCCTATCAGGGGACGCTGATCGACAACATCCAGGTGCGCTTCGAGGAAGGCCGGATCGTCGAGGCCAAGGCGAGCCGCGGCGAAGAGGTGCTGAACAAGGTGCTCGACACCGACGAGGGCGCCCGCCGGCTCGGCGAGGTCGCGCTGGTGCCGCATTCCTCGCCGATCTCGCAGAGCAGCATCCTGTTCTACAACACGCTCTTCGACGAGAACGCTTCCTGCCACATCGCGCTCGGCCAGTGCTATTCGAAGTGCTTCATCGACGGCACCAAGCTGACGCCGGAGCAGATCGCGGCGCAGGGCGGCAACCGCAGCTTGATCCATATCGACTGGATGATCGGCTCCGGCCAGGTCGACATCGACGGCATCAAGCCGGACGGCAGCCGCGTCGCCGTCTTCCGTAAGGGCGAGTGGGCCTGAGCTAACCGATCCGCCCCATCGCCTGCTCGATCGTGGTGAAGATCTCCTCGATCTCGGCGGGGGCGATCACCAGCGGCGGCGACAGCACCAGCGTGTCGCCGGCATTGCGGATCAGCACGCCGAGATCGAGGCAGAGCGTGTTCGTCTCGCCGCCCCGCGCACCGTCGGCGCCGGGACGCGGCGCAAGATCGATCGCGCAGAGCAGGCCGGCGGTGCGGATATCGACGACATGGGGCGCGCCCTTCAGCCGGTGCGCGCGTTCCTCCCAGAGCGGCAGCGCCTTGCCGAGCTGTCCAAGGATGTCCTGCTCGGCGAAGACGTCGAGCGTCGCGAAGCCCGCGGCGCAGGCGAGCGGATGCGCCGAATAGGTATAGCCGTGGAGAAGCTCGATCGCCTCGGGCGGGCCGGCCATGAAGGCGTCGTAGACATGCCCGGCGACGAGGACGCCGCCCATCGGCACCGCGCCATTGGTCATGCCCTTGGCGCAGCTCATCAGGTCGGGCCTGACGCCATAGGCCTGCGCCGCGAACGGACTGCCCAGCCGGCCGAAGCCGGTAATGACCTCGTCGAAAATCAAGAGGATGCCGTGCTGGTCGCAGATCGCGCGCAGGCGTTCGAGATAGCCCTTCGGCGGCGGATAGACCCCGCCCGAGCCGGTCACCGGCTCGATGATCACGGCGGCAACCGTCGCGGGATCATGGATCTGCAGCAGGGTTTCCAGCGCCTCGGCCGCGGCGAGCCCGCCTTCCGGTCGGCCGCGCGAGAAGGCCATGGTCGCGCGGTCATAGGGCAGCGGCAGGTGCGCGACATCGGGTAGCAGCGGCCCGAAGGCGGCCTTGTGCCGGCCGATGCCGGAGACCGAGAGCCCGCCCCAGCCCATGCCGTGATAGCCCTTGGCCCGGCCGATCAGCTTGGTCCGCCCGGCCTGGCCGCGAGCCTGATGATAGGCGCGGGCAATCTTCAGGGCCGTGTCGACCGCCTCCGAGCCGGAATTGACGAAGAAGACATGGTCGATGTCTTCGGGGGCGAAATCGCAGAGCCTGGCGGCATAGGCCTGCGCGCCGGGATGGCTCATCTTGAAGGAGGAGACGAAATCGAGCCGGCCGGCGGCGGCACGGATCGCCTCGGTGATCCTGGCCTGGCCATGGCCGGCATTGACGCACCAGAGCCCGGCCATGCCGTCGAGCACGCGCCGCCCGTCCGGGGTGATGTAGTGCATGCCCTCCGCCCGCTCGAACAGCAGCGGCGCCTGCCGAAAGGCGCGCATCGGCGTAAACGGCATCCAGAAGGCATCGGGAGCGTTGTCGCGGCGGCTTTCGGCGGCACATGCTGGCGCGGTCATCGGCGGTCCTCGCTATGGATCACCTATGATGTCTTTCTTGTTATCAAAAGACAATAGCGAGAACGCCGCCGCGATTCAGTCTAGACCGTCCGGCCGACGCAACTGCATGGCACGCTGGAGATGGCTGCGCATCAGCGCGCTAGCGAGCTGGAGATCACCGGCCTCGATCGTCGCCAGCATCTGCAAATGCTCGCGGCTGTTCACCACGACGCGCTCATAGCCATAGGTCCAATCGTAATTCGACAGCCGGCGCATCTGGTTCTGCCGGCGGATGGCGGAGTGGATGAAGCGGTTGCCCGAGGCCGCCGCCAGCCCCTCGTGGAAATCGGCGTTCATCTCGTAAAAGCCGATCGCCGAGCTTTCCTTCCAGGGCTGCGACAGCGTCAGCTCGTGCCTGGTGCGCATCTCGTCGATCCAGCCCTGGTCGAGCGAAAAGCCGGGCTCGAGGAAGACCATCGGCTCGATCAGCAGGCGGAAGCGGTAGCGCTCGTCATGCGCCGATTGGTCGCGCGGCTCGTGCAGGAAGCGCCAGCCATAGCCGCGCTTGCGCTCGACCATGTCGAGATCGGCAAGCCGCGCCATCAGGCGCTGCACCTCGGGCCGGCCGAGCTCGTAGCGCCGCATCAGTTCGAGCTCGGAGATCTCGTCGGGCAGACGCCCGCCATGGCGGTCCTGCGCCACCCTGACCATGGCGAGTTCGGTCGCATCAGCGCTCGCATTGGGATCGGCTGATGCCTCCGGCGCGCTCAACAATTCGACACCCTTGTTCGGATGCCGGCGCACCAGCCCCTGCCGAGCGAGATGGTCGATCGCGGCGCGCACCGGCGTGCGCGAGACGTTGAGGCGGCGCGCCGCGCTGTTCTCGTTGAGCCAGGCGCCGGCTTCCAGGCCATCCTCCCGGACCATGCGGAGAATCCGCTCGGCGATCTCCTGCTGCAATCGTGTCGGCGTCGTCATCAAAAGACTCTTGATTGTCTTAGTTCGAAATGAAATACATCATGGCCAGACACAGTACCAGCGCGAACCCGCGGAGACCCGGCCATGGTCGCACCCTTCCCCTTCGTCGACGTCTCCGGCACGCCCTATGAACGCGGTCGCCAGCATGGTGCGGCGGTGCCGGGGCGCGTCAAGCGTTCGATCGAACTCTATGGCGGACAGCTCGGCGATCTCGGCTATGACGCCGCCGCCAAGTCGCGGCTGATCGGCGAGTTCGCCCGCGAGATCGAAGCCTTCGGCGCGCACTATGTCGAAGAAATGCGCGGCATCGCCGACGGCGCCGGCGTCGCGCTCGAAGACGTCATCATGATCAACGCCCGCACCGAAGTGATCGCCAAGGCGAAGCTGGAGAAGAACAGACCGGTCGGAGCGGAGGAAGAGCTCGACGATGGCTGCACCGGCGCGATCATCCTGCCCGAGCGCAGCGCTACGGGCGAGCTGATCCACGGCCAGAACTGGGACTGGAAGGCCGAATGCGCGGAGACGGCGATCGTGCTGCGCGTGCGCCGCGACGACGGCCCGGATTTCCTGACCTTCGTTGAGGCCGGCGGCCTCGCCCGTTGCGGCATGAACGCGGCCGGCATCTCGATCACCGCCAATTATCTCGAAAGCGAGCGCGACTTCACGCAAGCCGGCGTGCCGCTCGCCTTGATCCGCCGCAAGGTGCTGGAGCAGGAGCATTTCGCCTACGCGATCAAGGCGGTGGCGACGACGCCGAAGGCCTGCTCGAACAACATGATGCTCTCGACCATCGCCGGCTTCGGCATCGACTTCGAATGCGCGCCCGACGCCGCTTTCCCGCTCTATCCGGAAGACGGGCTGATCGTTCACGCAAACCACTGGGTCGGCCAGGTCGCGCTGACCAAGATCACCGATACCGGCACGCCGCGCGTGCCCGAAAGCTTCTATCGCGACTGGCGCGTCAGGAAGCTGCTTAACGAGGCCGGCCGGAAACTCACCGTCGCCGATCTCAAGCAGGCCTTCTTCGACGATTTCCTGACGCCGCATTCGGTCTGCCGGCCGCCGCGCCTCAACGACACCGGCAATCTCTCGGCTACCGTCGCTATGGTGATCATGCAGCCGGCCAGGGGCACCATGGAGGTCGCGCCGCTGCCGGCCCTCAACCGCATCTTCACCCGCTACAGCCTCACGGACGAACCAATGACGCTCGCGCAAGCTGCCGAATAAGGCAGCACCGACGCGTCCACATCATAAAACAAGGGGAACCCCGCCGATGCACAGCCGACGCCGCCTTTCCCTCGCCCTCGCCGGATTGGGCCTCGCAACCGCAACCGCCTTGCCGGCCGCGGCTGCCACCTTGCGGGTTCACCTCAACGCCGACATCCGGAGCATCAATCCGGGCGTCAATCGCGACGACAACACCGATGCCGTCGTGCTGCATGTCGTCGAGGGCCTCGTCGCCTATGGCGAGGACTCGGCGGTGAAGCCGCTGCTCGCCGAGAAGGTCGCAGTCTCCCAAGACGGGCTGAGCTACACCTTCACCCTGCGCAAGGGCGTGAAGTTCCACAACGGCGCCGAACTGACCTCGGCCGATGTGGTCTGGAGCTGGAACCGCTATATGGACCCGAAGACCGACTGGCGTTGCCTGTCGGAGTTCGACGGCCGCGGCCGCGCCAAGGTCGAGGCGGTCACGGCGCCCGATCCGGCAACCGTGGTCTTCAAGCTCGACCAGCCGAGCTCGCTCTTCCTCGCCAACATCGCCCGCACCGACTGCGCGATGACCGCGATCCTGCACAAGGACTCGCTCAAGCCCGACGGCTCCTTCGACAAGCCGATCGGCACCGGCCCCTACACATTCGCCGAATGGAAGCGCGGCGAGTTCATCCGCCTCACCCGCAACAAGGCCTATGCCAGCCTGCCGGGCGCGCCCGACGGCTATACCGGCGGCAAGCGGCCGCTGGTCGATGAGGTCCGCTTCATGGTCATCCCGGACGGCGCAACCGCCAAGGCGGCGCTGCTGCGCGGCGACATCGACATCGTCCCGGATGTCGCCAATGCCGAAGTCAAGGAGCTCAAGCAGGATCAGCGCATCGGGCTCTCGATCACGCAGAACATGGGTCTGGTCGGCATCCTCCTGCAGACCCGCGATCCGCTGCTCGGCAACGTCAAATTGCGCCAGGCGATCGCGGCGGCGCTCGACACCGAGGAACTGGTCGCGCAGGTGACCGACGGGCTCGGCAAGCGCAACAACTCGATCGTGCCGGCGAAATCGTCCTATTACGGCCCGGTCGAGGCCAAGGGCTACACGCACGACCTCACCGTCGCGAAGACGCTGCTCAAGGAAGCCGGCTACAAGGGCGAGCCTTTGGTAATGCTGGCGAACAAGCGCTACCCGCAGAGCTTCGACGCCGCCGTCGTCTCGCAGCAGATGCTGCAGGCCGTCGGCATCAACGTCCAGATCGAGGTGCTGGAATGGGCGACGCAGCTCGACCGCTACAGCAAGGGCAACTACCAGCTCCAGGCCTTCCCCTATTCGGCCAGGCTCGACCCTGCTTTGAGCTTTGAGTCCGTGACCGGGCCGAAGGCGACGCAGCCGCGCAAGGTCTGGGACAATCCGGAAGCGCAGGCCTTGCTCGACAAGTCGATGGTCGTCTCGGACAAGGCCGAACGCCAGAAGCTGTTCGACGAATTGCATCAGCGCTTCATCGCCGACGTGCCGATGGTGATGCTCTATAACGGCATCGACGCCGGCGCCTTCGGCAAGCGGGTCAAGGGCTACAACTCCTCGATCCTGTCGAAGCCGCGGCTCTGGGAGGTCACCGTCGCGGACTAGGACGCACCGACCTCGGCGAGGTCCTTGATGATGTGATGACTGGTGAGCTCGGCCAGGCGCTCGCCATCCCCGGCCCGGATCGCCGCGACCATGGCGTGGTGGTCGGCGTCGCTGGCGAGCAGGGCCTGATGCGAGGCCCAGACCGTGACGGCCGAGCCGCGCGAGCGGTCTCGCAGGCTCCAGATCGTCTCCACCAGCACCGGGTTGTCGCAATGAGCGTAGATCAGGCTATGGAAGGCGCGGTTGATCTCGCTCTGCTGGACACGCGTACCGCTCTGCACGGCCTGGCTGAACTCATGGGCCAGCGCATCGAGCCGCGCGATGGCCTCGTCGTCCATCTTGCCGATCACCAGGCGTGCCGCGGCGTTCTCCAGGATGATGCGGGTGTCGCGGATCGCCCGGTCGGTGGCGCGATCGAGTTCCGCGACACGATAGCCACGATTGGGCACATGCTCGATCGCCTTGCGCACGGCGAGTTCGTCGAGCGCCGTGCGCACGTCGAAACGCGTCGCCTGGAAGGCCTCTTCGAGATCGATCTGCCGCAGCCATTCACCCGGCCGGTAGGCACGGACATGGATCGCCTGGGCGATTTCGTTGGCGAGTTCGCCCTTGGCACGCTGGCGGGTTTTAGGACGAGTGGCCATGACGGGTCTCTAGAGCATTGGAGCGATGCTTGTGAACTGATCGGGACGCTCTCGCGCACAGTTTGCGCGCGCCGTCCAAATCCGGCTTGCCGCGCCATCCATATCATGCAACAAAATTGGCGCCAATCTTACAGCCAATTGGGAACCGCCGCATGACCGCTCCCGTCGCAAAGCCCGCCAAGCAGGACGACGCGGCCGCGATCGCCCGCGCGCTCTACGATCTCGGCCCGACGCCGGTCACCGCCTGCAAGGCCGATCCGCGCTTCAGCTATTGCCTCTATGTGCCCAAGAGCCTCGGGAAGGGCGGCCAGGCGCCCGAACTCGTCGTCACCATGCACGGCACCGGCCGCGGCTTCACCGGCTACCGCGACGCCTTCGAGGCCTTCGGCCGCTGGAACAACTGCATCATCCTCGCGCCGCTCTTCCCGATCGGCGTGATGGGAGACGGCAACCGCAACGGCTTCAAATACATCCGGGAGGGTGAGGTCCGTTACGACCACATCCTGCTCGCCATGGTCGAGGAGGTCGCCCAGCACTATGGCCTGCGCTTCGATCGCTTCGCCCTGTTCGGCTATTCCGGTGGCGGTCACTTCACCCATCGCTTCCTGATGCTGCAGCCCCAAAAACTCTGGGCCGCCTCGATCGGCGCGCCAGGCTCGGTGACCCTGCTCGACCCGACGCGCGACTGGTGGGTCGGCACCCGCAACATGGCCGAGCTCTTCGGCGCCGCGCCCGACATCGAGGCGATCCGCAAGGTCGCGGTCCAGATGATCGTCGGCGCCGCCGATCTCGAAACCTGGGAGATCACCCACAAGCCCGGCGACCGCAGCTGGATGCCGGACGCCAACCGGGCCGGCACCAACCGCCCGGAACGGCTCGACAGCTTGCGCCGCAATTTCGAGGAGCACGGCATCAGCGTGCGCTTCGATCTCGTGCCGAACATGCCGCATGACGGGTTGAAGGCCGTCTCGCGAGTCGAGGACTTCTTCGCCGACGAGCTCGCCAAGCGTCGTGCCGGCGCGACCAGGGCAGCCTGAGGCCAACGAACGCAAGCTCAACAACAAGACAACAAGGGGAATTGCCGATGAACCGTCTGCTCGCTTCCGCCTTCACTTTGCTGGTGCTCGCCAGCCCGGCCGCAGCCCAGTCCATCACGGTGGCGGTCGCGGCCGATATCCGCAGCAACAATCCCGGCGTCAACCGCGACGACAACACTGATGATTTTGCGCTGCAACTGGTCGAGGGCCTCGTCGGCTATAATGAGGGCGGCGTCGCGACGCCATTGCTCGCCGAGAAGGTCGATCTCTCGGCAGACGGCAAGACCTACACCTTCACGCTGCGCCAGGGCGTCAAGTTCCACAACGGCGCCGAGCTCTCCTCGGCCGACGTGCTGTGGAGCTGGAATCGCTACATGGATCCGAAGACCGACTGGCGCTGCACCTCGGAATTCGACGGGCGCTCGGGCCTCAAGGTCGAGGCGGTGACGGCGCCCGATGCCCGCACCGTGGTCATGCAGATCGATAAGCCGAACGCGCTCTTTCTCGACACGCTCGCCCGCACCGACTGCGCGATGACCGCGATCCTGCACAAGGATTCGGTCAAGGCCGACGGCTCCTGGGACAAGCCGATCGGCACCGGCCCCTACAAGTTCGGCGAGTGGAAGCGCGGCGAGTATTTCACCATGACCGCCTTCGAGGGCTACAAATCGCCATCGGGCGGGCAGCGCGACGGCTATGTCGGCTCCAAGCGACCGCTGCTCAAGGAGGTCAAGTTCCTGGTCGTCAAGGATCCCGCCACGGTGAAGGCCGGCCTGATCTCCGGCGCGCTCGACATGGCCGAGATCCTGCCGAGCGACGCGGCCGAGCTGAAGAAAAGCCCCAAGCTCTCGGTCGCGGCCGAGCCCAATGCCGTCCGCCACGTCTTCCTGATCCAGACCAAAGACGCGGTGATGGGCAACCAGAAGCTGCGCCAGGCGATCGCCGCCTCCCTCGACATGGATGAGATCGTCGCGTCTTTCTACAACGACCTCGGCAAGCCCAACACTTCGCCGATCTATTCCGGCTCGAGCTATTTCGGCGAGGTCGAGAAGAAGGGCCACGTCTACGATCCGGACCGCGCCAAGAAGCTTTTGCAGGAAGCCGGCTACAAGGGCGAGAAGATCGTGATCCTCGCCAACAAGCGCCCGACCGTGCCGAGCTTCCCGGCCGCGGTGGTGGCCCAGCAGATGCTGCAGGCCGTCGGCGTCAACGCCGAGATCGAGGTGCTCGACTGGGCGACCCAGCTCGACCGCTTCAACAAGGGCAACTACCAGATGCAGTCCTTCTCCTTCTCAGCCCGCTTCGACCCCGCCATCGCCTTCGAGCAATTCTCCGGCCCGAAGGACAAGCAGCCGCGCAAGACCTGGGACAATCCGGATGCGCAGAAGCAGATCGACAAGCTCTACGTCACCTCAGACCGGGCCGAGCGCCAAAAGATCGTGGACGAGCTGCACAAGCGCGTCATCGACGAAGTCCCGATGATCTTCGCCTTCAACGGCCTCGACATCATCGCCCATGCCAAGCGCGTCCAAGGCTTCAAGCCGTGGCAGTCGAAGCTGCGCATGTGGGAAGTGACGCTGGCGAACTGACGCTACCTGCCATCGCGCATCTGGGAGAAAACCGATGCTGCGCTTCGCGCTGACGCGCATCCTGATGTCCGTGCCGACACTGCTGATCGTGTCGGTCTCGGTCTTCGCCCTGATCCGGCTGATCCCGGGTGATCCAGCCTCGCTGATGCTGGGGGATCTGGCGACCCCGGCCTCGATCGCGGACCTGCAGGCCAGGCTCGGCCTCGACCAGAGCCTGCCGGTCCAGTTCGGCATCTGGTTCGGCAACCTGCTCAAGGGCGATCTCGGCCAGTCGATCAACTCGCAGCAGGCGGTGCTGCCGCTGATCCTGCAGCGCTTCTGGATCTCGGCCCAGATCGTGCTGGTCGCGGTCGCGCTCGCCAGCCTGGTCGCCGTGCCCGCCGGCGTGCTCGCCGCCTGGAAGCAGGATACCTCGCTCGACCTATCGCTGGTGGCGGTCGCGACGCTACTGCTCTCGATCCCGACCTTCTGGCTCGGCCTTTTGCTGCTGCTGTTCTTCGGCCTCAAGCTCGAATGGCTGCCGGTGGTCGGCTATGTCTCGATCGCCGAAAGCCCCTTGGCCGGCATCCTCTACCTGATCATGCCGATCATGACGCTGTTCCTGCACGAGATCGGCGTGATCCTGCGCATGGCCCGCGCCTCGACGCTGGAGGTGTTGCGGCTCGACTACATCACCCATGCCCGCGCCAAGGGCCTGACCGAAGGCGCCGTGCTCTGGAACCACGCCTTCAAGAACGCCTTCGGGCCGACCTGGACGCTGATCGGCCTCGTGCTCGGCAACCTGCTCGGCGGCATCGCCGTGGTCGAGACCGTCTTCACCATCCCCGGCCTCGGCCGCCTGCTCGTCGATTCGATCTTCGCCCGCGACTATCCGGTGATCCAAGGCTGCATGCTCTTCGTCGCCTTCACCTATGTGCTGGTCAATCTCGTGATCGACCTCTGCTATCCGATCTTCGATCCAAGGGTGACGGCGCAATGAGGCTCCCCGCTCCCAACGCCCTGGTCGGCGGCACGCTGATCGGCTTCCTCGTCGTTGTTGCTGCGGTCAGCTCGGTCTGGACGCCCTATGACCCCTTGCGGCTCTCCTTCCGGGCCAAGCTCGCCGCGCCCTCAGGCATGCACTGGCTCGGCACCGACGAATTCGGCCGCGACGTGCTCTCGCGCCTGATGGCGGGCGCCGCCACCTCGGTCTGGATCAGCCTCTTGACCGTCGCGCTCGCGGTGTCGCTCGGCACGGTGATCGGCCTGTTCTCGGGCTATGTCCGCGGCTGGGTCGACCGCACCATCATGGCCTTCAACGACGCGCTGCTCGCCTTCCCCGGCATCCTGCTGGCGCTCGGCCTGCTCGCCGTGGTCGGCGCCAACAAATACGGCATCATCCTGGCGCTTGGCATTGCCTATGCCCCCTCGGTCGCCCGCATCGTGCGCGGCACCGTGCTGTCGCTGCGCGAGCGCGAGTTCATCTCAGCCTCACGGGTGATGGGCAATTCCGAGGGCTTCACCATGCTGCGCCACATCCTGCCGAACTGCATCGCGCCGCTGACCGTGCTGGCGACCTCGATGTTCGGCTGGGTGCTGCTGGCAGAGAGCTCGCTTTCCTTCCTCGGCCTCGGCGTGCCGCCGCCGGCGCCGACCTGGGGCAACATGCTGGCGGGCTCGCGGCCCTATATCGGCCAGGCCGTCTGGCTCGGTATCTTCCCGGGTCTCGCCATCTCGCTGACCCTGCTCGGCATCAACCTGCTCGGCGACGCGCTGCGCGACAAGCTCGACCCGCGGATGAGGGGTGCGCGATGACCTCCAGCAAACCCCTGCTCGAGGTCGACGGCCTCACGCTCAGAATCGGTTCGACCGGACGCACCGTCGTCAACGATGTCAGCTTCTCCGTCTCGCCCGGCGAGATCGTCGGCATCGTCGGCGAATCCGGCTCCGGCAAGACGCTCGCGGCTCGCGCCGTGATGGGCTTCATTCCGCCGGCGGTGCGCCTGATCTCCGGCTCGATCCGCTTCGACGGCGAGGAGGTCACGACCATGGCGCCAAAGCGCCTGCGGGCGATCCGCGGCGCCAAGGTCGGCATGGTCTTCCAGGAGCCGATGACCTCGCTCAACCCGTCCATGCTGATCGGTCGGCAGCTCGAAGAGGGCCTGGCGCTGCATCGCAAGCTCGACGCCAACGGCCGGCGCGAGCTCATCCTCGACATGCTCCGGCGCGTCGGCATCCGCGATCCCGAGGGCGCCTTCAACG
>PNLY01000108.1 GCA_013823325.1 Methylobacterium sp. | reverse complement strand
CCAGCGCCTGCAGGACACGCTCGATGATATGAGTCAGCATCGGATAGACATTCGCCGCCCCGGCTTCGCAACCTCCATGCCAAAGAGACGGGATTCGCGGCCGCTCTCTTGGATCGAGACAGCCGCAGTATAGGTCATCACGGCCAGCTCTCGACCATCACCGCCCGCGTCTCCTCGACGCCGACGGCCCAGAGCGCCAGCATTTCCTCGTCCGGTCGCTGGTAGCGGCCATGGAAATTGCCGTCGCCGAGGATCTCGCGCTTCCGCTGCGGGCTGGCGGCCTGGTACAGCGCAGCGTCGAAGGGCGGCTTCACGCCGTCCGGCAAGCTCACGCCGTCGAGGCGGGTCCAGGGAAAATTCTCCATCCAGGAGGCATGCGACGCCGCCGGGTCGATGGCCTTGACCGCCTCCTGGAAGCGCAGCCCCGCCCACCAGTTGTGCATCTTGACGCTAGCGTCGGGGCGCTTGCCCATCCATTCGGTCACCGCCGTCATCACGGGCGCATTGCCGCCATGGCCGTTGACCAGCACGATCCGGCGGAAGCCGGAACGATAGACGCCCTCGAGCAGGTCCTCGAGCAGCGCGATATAGGTGGTCATCCGCAGCGAGATCGTGCCGGGATAGGCGGTGAAACCCGGCGTCATGCCATAGGCCTGCACCGGGAAGACCGGGATGCCGAGCGGCTCGGCGGCTTCCGCCGCGACACGCTCGGACAAGATCGCGTCGGTGGCGAGGCTCAGATAGGCGTGCTGCTCGACGCAGCCGAGCGGCAGCACGCAGCGGTCGTCACGCTTCGCCTGCTCGTCGATCTGCATCCAGTTCATCCGGGCAACGAGCACGGCACTGATCCTTGCGTTTCGGCGAAACCGAGTCATCCTTGACAGCGCCTCCTGACACCGTCAAGTTCCATATGGAACCAAATAGGATTTCCCAGATGGCCCGAGCCCCGACCTCCCTGTCCAGGCTCGATCCAAGCCGCGAGGCGGCCTTGCGCGAGCTCGATCCGCTGACCGTCACCAAGCTCTGGGACAACCCCTGCTGGCTGTCCTTCCGGCTCAATTTCATCGCCTTCCGCTTCAACGATCCGGTCTATCGCTGGATCGAGACGCGCTATGGGCTGGTGCGGCCGGAATTCGTCGCGCTCTACGCCGTCGGACTCCGGGGCGGCGTCGCGGCCAAGAACATCGTCTCCTCCTCCGGCCTGCCGAAGAACACGCTCTCGCGCGCGATCCAGAAGCTGCTGCAGCGGCGCCTGCTCAAGCGCGAGACCGATCCGGAGGATCTGCGCAGCTATGTGCTGGCGCTGACGCCGGCCGGGCGCGCCATCTTCGACGAGACCATGCCGATGATGGTGGGGCAGCAGACCGCCATGCTCGCGGCGCTGACCGAGGCCGAGCAGAAGCAGCTCTGCGAGCTGATGGACAAGATGGTGATCGCCTCCCCGAGTTGGCCTGCCGATCTCGAACCCGAAGGGACCTCAACATGACCAAGCCTTTGCCGCACCGGTCCCCGCTCTGGCGGACCGCCGCCCTCGCCGCCCTGATCGGCCTGCCGCTCTGCGGTGCGGCAACAGCGCAGACGCTGACGATCGGCGTGCGGGCCGGGCCTGAATCGATCGATCCGCACTTCACCGCGACCGGCACCCATGCCGAGGCGCTGAAGCATGTCTTCGACACGCTGACCTGGTCGGGCGACAAGCTGCAGATCGAGCCGCGCCTCGCCTTGAGCTGGAAGGCGATCGAGCCCTCCGTCTGGGAGTTCAAGCTGCGCCCCGGCGTCAAGTTCCATGACGGCTCCGACTTCACCGCCGAGGACGTCAAGTTCTCGATCGAGCGCATCCCGGTCGTCGCCGGCCCGAACCCGACCACGATCTATGTCCGGCGCGTCAAGGAGGTGAAGATCGTCGATCCGCTCACCGTCCACATCGTCACCGACGGGCCGGCGCCGAACCTGCCGAACGATTTCATCCGGCTGTTCATCGTCTCGCACAAGGCGGCGGCCGGGCTGACCAAGGACAATGCCAACGACGCCTTCAACACCGGCAAGGCGGCGATCGGCACCGGCCCCTACAAGTTCGTCTCCTGGACGCCGAAGGACCAGCTCGTGCTCGAGCGCTTCGACGGCTACTGGGGCGAGAAGGAGCCGTGGCAGCGCGTGCTGCGCAAGGAGCTGCCGAACGACGCCGCCCGCGTCGCCCAGCTCAAGGCCGGCCAGGTCGACATCATCGTGCGCGCCCCGGCCTCCGACGTGCCGACGCTGAAGCGCGACGCCAAGCTCTCCGTCGCCACCATCGACACGGTCTATGTCTTCAACATGGAGCTCGACATGCGGGACAAGTCCCCGCAGGTCAGCGCCAAGGACGGCTCGGCCCTGCCCAAGAATCCGCTGCAGGACGCCAAGGTGCGCGAGGCGATCGATCTCGCCATCGACCGGCCGGCGCTGGCCGAGATCGCGATGGAAGGCCTCGGCGCGCCGGTCAACCAGCTGGTGACGCCCAATATCGCCGGCTACAACAAGAGCCTGCCGCCGCTGAAGCCGGATCTCGCCAAGGCGAAGACCCTGATGCAGGAGGCCGGCTACCCGAACGGCTTCAAGGTCGCTTTCTCCTTCACCAATGACCGCCTGCCGGGCGATCGCCAGGTCGGCACCTCGATCGCGCAGATGCTGGCGCGCATCGGCATCGAGGTGAACGCCAATGCACAGCCCGGCGCGGTCTTCTTCCCGGCACGGACCCGCGGCGAGTTCTCGCTGGCGATGTCCGGCTGGGGCACGCTGACGGGCGAGGCGAACTACACGCTTTCCTCCGTCGTGCACTCGAACGACCCGGCCAAGAAGCTCGGCGCCTTCAACGTGCTCGGCTACAAGAACGCCGAGCTCGACAAGCTGATCGAGGACGCCGCCATCGAGATGAACGAGGCCAGGCGAAACGACCTGCTGTCGCAGGCCAATGCGATCGTCGCCAAGGACCGGCCGCGCCTGCCAATCGTCGCGGTCGGCTCGGCCTGGGCGATGCAGAAAGCCAAGGTGACGATCCGCCCGCGCGTCGACGAAGATACGCTGGCGATGGATATCAAGCCGGCGAAGTGAGTTCGCGATCTTCTTCCTTCTCCCCGCGGGGGAGAAGGTGGCAGCGCGAAGCGCTGACGGATGAGGGAAGGACAGGCGCAACCTGTCCGGCTCCCACCCAGTCGTACCGCCCTCATCCGTCTGCTGCGCAGACACCTTCTCCCCCAAGGGGAGAAGGATTCATGTCGAGGATTTCAGCATGACCATCGCCCTCGCCATCCATGGCGGCTGCGGCACCTTGCCCAAGGCCGAGATGACCGACGCCGAATGGGCCGAGGCCAAGGCCGATCTCGCCAAGTCGTTGCGGGCCGGCTGGGCGATCCTCGCCAAAGGCGGCAGCGCGGTCGATGCGGTCGAGGCCGCCGTGCTGGTGATGGAGGATTCCGTCCATTTCAACGCCGGCCATGGCGCCGCCTTCAATGCCGATGGCGAGCACGAGCTCGACGCCTCGATCATGGACGGCGCGACGCTGGCCGCCGGGGCGCTCTGCGCGGTCAAGCGCATCCGCAATCCGGTCAGCGCCGCCAAGGCGCTGATGCATCGCGGCGATCCCCTGCTGCTGACGGGCCCGGCCGCCGACGCCTTCGCCCAGACCGAGGGTCTCGACATGGTCGAGAACGAGTATTTCTCCACCGAAAGGCGGCGCAAGAACCTGGCCTCGATGAAGATCCGCGAGCTCGTCGGCACGGCTGGCGAGGCGAGCGAGGCCGAGAAGCACGGCACGGTCGGCGCCGTGGCACTCGACGCCAACGGCCATCTCGCCGCTGCGACCTCGACCGGCGGCTACACCAACAAGCCGCCCGGCCGCGTCGGCGATTCCCCGATCATCGGCGCCGGCACCTATGCCCGCGACGGGCGCTGCGCCGTTTCGGGCACCGGCAAGGGCGAGTTCTTCATCCGCTACTGCATCGGCCACGAAATCGCGTCGCTGATCGGCTATGCCGGCCTCTCGTTGAAGGACGCATCCGACCGCGCCATCGCCGAACTGACCGCGCACAAGATCGGGGCCGGCCTCGTCGCCGTCGGGGCCGATGGCGCGATCGTCGCGCCTTACAACTCCGAGGGCATGTATCGTGGCTGGGTGACGCCGGACGGGCTCGTCCATGTCGGCACCCATGCCGATGTCGAGGTGATGGGGCAGACGTGAGCAGCGATCCCATCCTGATCTGGGGCGCCGGCGCGATCGGCGGCACGCTCGGTGCCTATTGGGCGCGGACCGGGGTGCCGGTGCTGATGGTTGACATCGTGCCCGAGCATGTCGAGGCCTGCCGGACATCCGGACTGGCGATCATCGGGCCGGTCGAGGAGTTCCGGCAAGTGGTGCCGGCGGTGACACCGCAGGAGCTGACAGGCAGCTATTCGCGCATCGTGCTGGCGGTGAAAGCCGGCGCGACGGAAGCCGCGCTTGCTGTCCTGAAACCGCGTCTCGCCGCCGACGGCTTCGTGCTCTCGGCTCAGAACGGGCTCAACGAGATCACCATCGCCAAGGCGGTCGGCGAGCAACGGACCATGGGCTGTTTCGTCAATTTCGGCGCCGACTGGCACGGGCCAGGTGAAATCCTCTACGGCAACCGCGGCGCCGTGGTCGTCGGCGAGCTCGATGGAGCGATGACGGAGCGGGTGCGCGAGATGCACCGGTTGCTCGCGATCTTCGAGCCAGACGCGATCCTGACCGACAATATCTACGGCTATCTCTGGGGCAAGCTCGCCTATGGAGCGATGCTGTTCGGCACCGCGCTGACCAATGATTCGATGTCGGCGAATTTTGCCGATCCGCAGCGATTGCCGGTCTGGCTGGCGCTCGGGCGCGAGGTCGGCGCGGTCGCGGCGGCGCGCGGCGTCACCTCGCTCGGCTTCGGCGAGTTCGACCCCGCCGTGTTCGCACCGGGCGCGCCCGAGGGGCCGCAGGTCGAGACGATCGCCTGGCTTGCCGACTACACCTCGAAGACGGCCAAGACCCATTCCGGCATCTGGCGCGACCTCGCCGTGCGCAAGCGCAAGACCGAAGGCCAGCCGCAGATCGGCATCATCTCGGAGCTCGGCCGCGAGGTCGGCGTCGCCACGCCGGCGCTGGAGCTGCTGGTATCCCTGATCCAGGACATCGAGGATGGCCGCCGCCCGATGTCGTTCGAGACGCTGAAGGTATTGATCGAGCAATGCAGATCCGCTTCGACGACCGCGTAGCCCTCGTCACCGGCGCAGCGCAGGGCATCGGCCGCGCCATCGCCGCGGCGCTGGTCGAGGCCGGTGCGAGGGTCCATCTCGCCGATCTCGATGCCGACGGCGTCGCCGCCAGCGCCGATGCGCTCGGGGCGAGCGCGCATGTCGCCGATCTCAGCAGCCCTGAAACCGCGAAGGAGCTGGTCGGCAAGATCCTGGCGAGCGAGGGCCGGCTCGACCTCCTGGTCAATGCCGCCGGCGGCGTGCGCGGGCAGGTCGGCCGGCCGATCGAGGAGATCAGCGAAAGCGACTGGCGCGCCGTCTTTGCCGCCAATATCGACGCCGCCTTCTTCCTGTCGCAGGCGGCGGCGCCAGCGATGAAGCAGGCCGGTTATGGCCGCATCGTCAACATCTCTTCCGGCGCCGGCCTGCGCCCGAGCCTGACCGGCATCCAGGCCTATGCCAGCGCCAAGCATGCGCTGGTCGGTCTGACCAGGCAGCTCGCCTGGGAATTCGGGCCGCATGGCATCACCGTGAATTCGGTCGCGCCCGGCTTCGTCCGCTCCAACCCGGCAACCGAGCGACAATGGGAATCCTATGGTCCCGATGGCCAGAAGCGGCTGATCGAGGGCATCCACACCCGACGGCTCGGCACGCCTGAGGATATCGCCCATGCCAGCCTGTTCTTCCTCTCCGAGCAGGCCGGCTGGGTGACCGGCCAGATCCTCTCGGTCGATGGCGGGCGTTCCTGAGAGGACCGAGCGCTCGCGACGCCCCTTCGCATCACCAGCCCGCGCACTGCTCAAGCCGGCAGCAGCGCCGCCTGTTTTTCGACGATTGACAAACTACGAAACGCAGTCGAGATTTCATACGCATACAAACGAATTTCCACCCTGGCTTGTTGCATTGCACTGCACTGGCCTAGGGTAGGACATCGCGCAGCGAGGGGCTGTGGTGCGTAAGGCCAGCGATCAACGGGAGAGTCACCGAATGGACCGTCGCCAATTCGTCAGCGGAGCGGCGCTCGGCGCCGTCGCGCTCGCCACGCCGTCGCTGCTGCGCGCGCAAAGCGCGCCGATCAAGATCGGCGAGATCAACAGCTACACCTCGCAACCGGCCTTTCTGAAGCCCTATCGCCAGGGCTGGGATCTGGCGCAGGAGCAAGTGAACGCCGCCGGCGGCGTGCTCGGCCGCAAGATCGAAACCCTGTTCCGCGACGATGCCGGCAAGCCCGAGGATTCGGTGCGGCTCGCCGGCGAGCTGATCAACGCCGAGAAGGTCGACCTGCTCTCGGGCGGCTTCCTCTCCAATGTCGGCCTCGCCATCGCCGACTACGCCCTGCAGAACAAGCGTCTCTACGTCGCCTCCGAGCCGCTCTCGGACGCGATCGTCTGGGCCAAGGGCAACCGCTACACCTTCCGCCTGCGGCCCTCGACCTACATGCAGGCGGCGATGCTGGTCGAGGAAGCCGCCAAGCTCCCGGCCAAGAAATGGGCGATCGTGGCGCCCAACTACGAATACGGCCAATCGGCCGCCAAATGGTTCAAGGAGCTGTTGAAGAAGGCCAAGCCCGATGTCGACTTCGTCGCCGAGCAGTTCCCAGCGCTCGGGCGCATCGATGCGGGCGCGACCGTGCAGGCGCTCGAGGCCGCCAAGCCCGACGCGATCTTTAACGTCACCTTCGCCGCCGACCTCTCGAACTTCGTGCGCCAGGGCAATACCCGCGGCCTGTTCGAGGGTCGGACGGTGGTCTCGATGCTGACCGGCGAGCCGGAATATCTCGACCCGCTCGGCGCCGAGACGCCGGTCGGCTGGATCGTCACCGGCTATCCGCATGCCGACATCCAGACGCCCGATCACGTCAAGTTCCGCGAGGCCTACAAGGCCAAGTACAACGACTATCCGCGCCTCGGCTCGGTGGTCGGCTTCGACACCATGAACGCCATCGCCGCCGGCATCGCCAAGGCTGGCACGACCGAGAACGAAAAGCTCGTCGATGCGCTGAAGGGGTTGAAGTTCACCTCGGCCTTCGGCCCTGTCGAGTTCCGGGCCTCCGACCACCAGGCGACGCTCGGCGCCTATGTCGGCAAGACCGCGGTCAAGGACGGCAAGGGCGTCATGGTCGACTGGCGCTATGCCGACGGCGCCAAATACCTGCCTTCGGATGCAGAGGTGAAGACGCTTCGCCCGGCGGGCTGAAGCGCCAGGCTTCGACCTGATCTAGACTATGGCTGACCCGGCCGCAGCCTAGCGCTGCGGCCGCGGGAGAATTGCGCCCTTTTTCGGTTGTTTCGACGGGACCTCGCATGATCGATCTGATCTTCGCGCAGACGCTCAACGGCCTGGCCTCGGCCTCGTCGCTCTTCCTCGTCGCCTGCGGGCTGTCGATCATCTTCGGCGTGACGCGGATCGTGAACTTCGCTCACGGCTCGTTCTACATGCTGGGCGCCTATCTCGCCTTCACGCTGGTGACGCGCTTCGGACCCGCCGACGCGCTCGGCTTCTGGGGCGGCGTGCTGCTGGCTGCGCTGATCGTCGCCGCCCTCGGCGCCATCGTCGAGATCGTGATCCTGCGCCGGATCTACCAGGCGCCGGAGCTGTTCCAGCTGCTCGCCACCTTCGGCCTGGTGCTGATGGTGCAGGACATCGCGCTCGGCATCTGGGGACCGGAGGACAAGCTCGGCCCGCGCGCGCCAGGCTTCAAGAGCTTCGTCGTGCTGATGGACAGCCGCTTTCCGAGCTACGAGCTCTTCCTGATCGTGGTCGGGCCGATCATGCTCGGCCTGCTCTGGTTCCTGTTCCAGAAGACGCGCTGGGGCACGCTAGTGCGCGCCGCGACGCAGGACCGCGAGATGGTCGGCGCGCTCGGCGTCAACCAGCGCCTGCTCTTCACCTCGGTCTTCGCCTTCGGCGCCGGCCTCGCCGCCCTCGGCGGCGCGCTGCAGCTCCCGCGCGAGGCGGTGAACCTGCACATGGACCTCTCGATGATCTCGGAGGCCTTCGTCGTCGTGGTCGTCGGCGGGCTCGGCAGCGTCACCGGGGCCTATCTCGCCGCGGTGCTGATCGGCATCATCCACGCCTTCGGCATCCTGATCTTCCCGAAGATCACGCTGGTGCTGGTCTTCCTGGTGATGGCCGTCGTGCTCGTGATCAAGCCCTACGGCCTGATGGGCAAGCGCCCGGTCGGAACCGCCCATGCCCATGGCCCGGTCGAGCCGCTGCTGCTGCCCGCCAGCCACAACGTCAAGCTGATCGGCCTTGCCGCGCTCGCAGTGCTGCTCGTCGCGCCGTTCATCGTCGCCGATCATTGGCTGCTGACGCTGACCGAGCTCTCGATCTTCGCGCTGTTCGCGGCGTCGCTGCACTTCATGATGGGCCCGGGCGGGATGGCCTCCTTCGGCCACGCCGCCTATTTCGGCCTCGGCGCCTATGGCGCGGCGCTGGCGGTGAAGTGGCTGGGCATGCCGATGGTTCCGGCGCTCGCCTTCGCGCCTTTCCTCGCCGGCATCGCCGGCGTCGTCTTCGGCTGGTTCTGCGTGCGGCTCTCGGGCGTTTACCTCGCCATGCTGACGCTCGCCTTCGCCCAGATCGCCTGGGCGACCGCCTTCCAGTGGGTCGACGTCACCGGCGGCGACAATGGCATCCTGGGCGTCTGGCCGGCGGCCTGGGCGGCCCCGAAGCTGGTCTATTACTACCTCGCGCTGGCGGTCTGCGTCGTCGCGATCCTTGCCCTGCGCGTCATTGTCTTCGCGCCCTTCGGCTATGCCCTGCGGGCCGGGCGCGACAGCCCGCTGCGCGCCGAGGCGATCGGCCTGCCGGTGATGCGGATCCAGTGGATCGCCTTCATTATCGCTGCCTTCGCCGCCGGCATCGCCGGCGCCCTCTTCGCCTTCTTCAAGGGCTCGGTCTTCCCGACCTATATGGCGATCCCGCGCTCGGTCGACGGTCTCCTGATGGTGCTGCTCGGCGGCGTACAGACCGTCTCGGGCCCGATCGTCGGCGCCTTCGCCTATATGGGCCTGCAGGAACAGCTGATGAAGGCGACGATGTACTGGCGCTTCGTCTTGGGCGCCTCGATCGTCCTGCTCGTCATCCTGTTCCCGCGCGGGCTCGTCGGCACGGTGCTCGTCTTTGCCGAGCGGCGGCGCGAGGCCGAGCCCGCTCCGCCCGTCACCGCTGCGCCGGAGCCCGCCCGATGACACCGGTCCTGGAAGTCCGCAATCTCGGCAAATCCTTCGGCGGCGTGCGTGCCGTCGACGATGTCAGCTTCTCGGTCGAGGCCGGCAAGCTACTCGCGCTGATCGGCCCGAACGGCGCCGGCAAGACCACCTGCTTCAACATGCTGAACGGCCAGCTGCCCTCCGACCGCGGCGAGGTGATCTTCGACGGCCGCAAGATCACCGGCCTCAAGCCGCGCGAGGTCTGGCGGCTCGGCGTCGGGCGCACCTTCCAGATCACCGCGACCTTCGCCTCGATGAGCGTGCGCGAGAACGTGCAGATGGCGCTGATCTCGCATGCCGGCGAGACCTGGGCCTTGTTCGGCAGGGCCAAGGACCGCCATGTCGCCGAGGCAAACGCGCTGCTCAGCCAAGTCGGGATGCTCGACCAGGCCGGGCGTGCCTGCGGCGTCCTCGCCTATGGCGATCTGAAGCGGGTCGAGCTCGCGGTCGCGATCGCCAACAAGCCAAAACTCCTGCTGATGGACGAGCCGACCGCCGGCATGGCGCCGCGCGAGCGCATCGCGCTGATGGCGCTGACCGCCGAGATCGCCCGAGAGCGCGGCATCGCCGTGCTGTTCACCGAGCACGACATGGACGTGGTCTTCGCACATTCCGACGCGATCCTGGTGCTCGACCGCGGCAAGCTGATCGCCAAGGGCCGGGCTGAGGAAGTCCGCAACGATCCAGCCGTGCGCGCGGTCTATCTCGGCTCCGGCGCGACCTCGGGAGGCCACTGATGCTCGAGATCGAAGGCCTCAACGCCTATTACGGCCGCGCCCATATCCTGCACGGCGTCGGCTTCTCCATGGGCCGCGGCGAGGTGCTGGCGCTGATGGGCCGCAACGGCGCCGGCAAGTCGACGACGATGAAGGCTGTGATGGGGCTGGTGCCGCCGCAGGCGGGCCGCATCATCTTCGAGGGCCACACCATCGTCGGGCGCGAGCCGTTCGAGATCGCCCGCCTCGGCATCGGCTATGTGCCGGAGGAACGGCGCGTCTTTTCCGAACTCAGCGTGATGGAGAACCTCTCCGTCGCGCAGCGTCCGAAGCGCGAGGGCGCGCCACACTGGACGCCGGAGCGCCTGTTCCAGCTCTTCCCCAATCTCGGGCGCATGCGCGACCGGCCGGGCGGTGCGATGTCCGGCGGCGAACAGCAGATGCTGACCATCGCCCGTACCCTCATGGGCAATCCCAAGCTCGTCCTGCTCGACGAGCCCTCGGAGGGCCTCGCCCCGGTGATCGTCGAGGAGATGGCCAAGACCATCCTGGCGCTGAAGGGCGAAGGGCTCTCAGTGCTGATCTCCGAGCAGAACCTGCACTTCGCCGGCTCGGTCGCCGACCGCGCCACCATCATCGAGAAGGGCCTGATCCGCTTCACCGGCACGATGGACGAACTCAAGGCCGATGAGGCGGTGCGGGCGCAGTATCTCTCGGTGTGATCCGCCTCCCGTCTTTCCGGGGCGCTGCGTAGCAGCGAGCCCGGAACCCAGAACCGATACCGCATCCTGGCAGGATGCTCGATCACCGCGCCTGTACAAACAAGGGCATAGGTTCTGGATTCCGGGCTCAGGCCTTCGGCCTGCCCCGGAAAGACGACGGGTTGAAACGAAAAACCCCGGAAGCTTGCGCTTCCGGGGCAGGTGCCCGGCCGTGACCACGGCCCGGGGGGAGGAGCCTTACCAGCCGGCGAGGACCGAGCCCTTGAAGCGCTCGGCGACGAAGGCCTTGATCTCGGGGGTGTGATAGGAGGCGAGCAGCGCCTTGACCCAGGGCTTATCCTTGTCAGCCTCGCGCACGGCGATCAGGTTGACGTAGGGGCCCTTCGGATCCTCGCGCAGGATCGCCGAGGTCGGCTCGATCTTGGCGTCGACGGCGTAGTTGGTGTTGATCGCGGCGGCGGCGACGTCGGCGAGCGAGCGCGGCGTCTGGGCGGCCTCGATCTCGATGATCTTCAGCTTCTTCGGGTTGCTGACGATGTCGGCGACGGTCGGCTTGAAGCCGACGCCGTCCTTGAGCTTGATCGCGCCCTTGTCCTGCAGCAGCAGCAGCGAGCGGCCGCCATTGGTCGGGTCGTTCTGGATCGCGACGGTCGCGCCATCCGGCACCTCGGCCCAGCTCTTGTACTTCGACGAGTAGATGCCGAGCGGGAAGTTCACGGTCAGGCCGACGCTGACCAGCTTGAAGCCGCGATCCTTCACCTGGTTGTCGAGATAGGGCTGGTTCTGGAAGGAGTTCGCCTCGAGCTCGCCGGCGGCCAACGCCTGGTTGGGCACGACATAGTCGGAGAACTCGATGATCTTGAGGTCGAGCCCGTTCTTGGCGGCGATCGGCTTCACCTTTTCGAGGATCTCGGCATGCGGGCCGGGCGAAGCGCCGATGCGGACGACCTGGTTCTGCTGGGCGAGCGCCGGGGCGGTGAAGGCGACGGCGGCGAGCGCGGTCGCGAGGATGATCCTGCGGGTGGTCATAAGAGAGGCTCCGTTACGACGAGGGATTGGGAGGAAGGCTTTTGGGTTTCACCAGCTCGGAAGGATCGAGCCTTTGAAGCGCTCAGCGACGAACGCCTTGATCTCGGGTGAGCGATAACTTTCGACCAGCGCCTGGACGAAAGGCTTGTCCTTGTCGGCGCCGCGCACCGCGATGAGGTTGGTGTAGGGACCTTTCGGCTCCTCGCGCAGGATTGCCGAATTCGGATCGATCTTGGCATCGACGGCATAGCTGGTGTTGATCGCGGCGGCCGCGACATCGGCGAGCAAGCGGACTGTCTGGCCGGCCTCGATCTCGATGATCTTGAGCTTCCTCGGGTTCTCGGTGATGTCGAGGACCGTCGGCTTGAAGCCGGTGCCCGGCTTCAGCTTGATCACGCCCTTGTCCTGCAGCAGCAGGAGCGCACGCCCGCCATTGGTCGGGTCGTTCTGGATCGCGACGGTCGCACCCTCCGGCACCTCGGCCCAGCTTTTGTACTTCGACGAATAAATCCCCATCGGGAAGTTCACGGTCGTCGCGGCGCTGACGATCTTGAAGCCGCGATCCTTCACCTGGTTGTCGAGATAGGGCTGGTGCTGGAAGGCGTTGGCCTCGAGGTCGCCGGTATCGAGCGCCTGGTTCGGGATGACGAAGTCAGAGAATTCGAAGATCTTGAGGTCGTAGCCCGTCTTCGCGAGGAGCGGCTTGATCTGTTCGACGATCTCGGCGTGCGGGCCGGGGGTGACGCCGATGCGGATCACCTGGTTCTGCTGGGCGACGGCGACGCCGGCGGACAAGGATAGGGCGGCAGCCGCAGCGAGCGCGCTGCGGCGGGAGAGGAACTTGGGCATCGTCTGTTTCCGGTAGTGATAGCGGGTAAGCGGTTGCTCAGGCGTGGCGCAGGCGCTTGTTGAGGCGGCGCGAGAGACGGTCGCCGACGCTCTGCACGGTCTGGACGAGGACGATCAGCACGGCGACGACGATCGCCATCACATCCGGCATGAAGCGCTGATAGCCGTAGCGGATACCGAGATCGCCGAGGCCGCCGCCACCGACCGCGCCGACCATGGCCGAGAAGCCGAGCAGGCTGACCAGCGCCAGCGTCAGGCCAAGCACGATCGCCGGCAGCGCCTCGGGCACCAGCACCTTGCGGACGATCTGCAGCGGAGTCGCGCCCATCGAACGGGCAGCCTCGACCAGGCCCTGGTCGACCTCCCGGATCGCGCCCTCGATCAGGCGGGCGATGAACGGCGTCGCCGCCACGGTCAGCGGCACGGTCGCGGCGAAGGTGCCGATCGAGGTGCCGGCGATCAGCCGGGTGAAGGGGATGATCGCGACGACCAGGATGATGAAGGGCGTCGAGCGGGTGGCGTTGACCAGCGCGCCGAGCACAGCATTGACCGCAGGCGCCGCGAAGAGCTCGCCCTTCTTGCTGGTGGCGAGGAAGACGCCGAGCGGCAGGCCGAGCGCGGTGCCGAGGCCGGCGGCGATCGCGACCATCAGCAGCGTGTCGCCGGTCGCCTCGACGATCAGACGGATGAGTTCAGGAGACATGGCCGACCAGCTCCGCCTTGAGGTCGAGGGATTTCAGCGCGCCGAAGACGGCGGCAAGCTCGGGTTCGCTCGCCGGCACCGAGACCAGCAGACTGCCGAAGGGTTTTTCGCCGATCGCGTCGATGCGGCCGGCGAGGATGTTCACGTCGACGCCGATCACGGCGCTGAGGCGGCTGATCACCGGCGTCGTCGCGTTCTCGCCGGTGAAGGCGATGCGCAGCACGGCGCTGTCGCCGGCCAGCGCCTGCTGATGGATACGGCCGGCGAGGTAGTCGGGCACCTCGACGCCGGTCACCGCCTCGACGAAGCTCGCCGTGGTCGGATGGCGCGGCCGGGTCATCACCTCGAAGGTTTCGCCCTCCTCGACGATGTTTCCGCCCTCGATCACCGCGACGCGGTCGCAGATTTCCTTGATCACCGGGATCTCGTGGGTGATCAGCAGGATGGTGATGCCGAGCTCGCGGTTGACCTGCTTGAGCAGGGCCAGGATCGCGCGGGTCGTCTCGGGGTCGAGCGCCGAGGTCGCCTCGTCGCAGAGCAGCACCTTCGGCTCGGTCGCCAGCGCCCGGGCGATGCCGACGCGCTGCTTCTGGCCGCCGGAAAGCTCGGCCGGATAGCGCTCGCGCTTGTCGGCGAGCCCGACCAGCGCGAGCAGGCGACTGACCTGCGCCTCGATCTTGGCCTTGGGCACGCCGGCGATCTCCAGCGGCAGCGCGACATTGTCGAACACCGTGCGCGACGACAGCAGGTTGAAGTGCTGGAAGATCATGCCGGTGGCGCGCCGGCGCTCGCGCCAGCCGGCCTCGGTCAGGTTGGTGACGTCCTCGCCCTCGATCAGGATGCGGCCGGAAGTGGCGCGCTCCAGCCCGTTGACCAGGCGGATCAGCGTCGACTTGCCAGCACCGGAGCGGCCGATCACGCCGACGATGCTGCCGCGCGGTACGACGAGGTCAATGCCGGCGAGCGCCGTCACCGGCTCCTGGCTGTCGCGGCTGGGATAAGTCTTGCCGACTCCCTCGAAGCGGATGATCGCATCGGCGGGCGGCCCTGGAAGGAGGGCCTCGACGCGAAAGGCGCCGGACTTCACGGGGGCGTTCATCATGACCTCAGAAATGCGTGTGGCACGACCAGTGCGCAATGCCTAATTGCTCGAGCGTGACCTGCCGGATCGAGCGGCGGCGCTCCTCGGCGCCGAGCTCGGCGAGGGAGCGCTCCTGCCAGCGCGGCTCGTCCGGCTTGGCGGGGACTGCCCGCACGAACCAGGACGCGAGCAACACGCGTAGGGCTTCGAATAACTGCACCGGCGCGCCCCTCAGGCCGCCAGCCGCAGGCCGGGACGCGAGCGGACGAGCTGGCGCGCCGCCAGTTCGGCCGCGACCGGCGTGGCGAAGCGCTGGCCCTCGAGCCGGTCGAACGCCGCCGAGGCGGAGATGAAGGTATAGAAGCGCTCATCGGCGCCGCGGGCGACGAGGCCCGCCTGGGTTTCGCCGATCTCGATGACATAAGCCTGACGAGCCGGCGGGCTGGGAATGACCTGGGACTGGAACGACATGACGATCTTCGCCGCGTTGCGGCGCCCTCTGTGCGGTGATGTCGAAATGACGCCGGGGAACGGCGTCAGCGCTGGATCAGCGGCGACAACAGCACATCATCGAACGGCGGAGCGGTTCGACAGGGCGGAGAACGGAGCCGGTCATGTTCATCTCCTCAAGCTGGGGAGCCCACGACCACGTCGTGGCGCTTTAGCGTTTGGTGACGCGGCGCAAGCTGCTCGCTCAAATCTCCGCGGCCATCGGTGACCCGACGACATCGGCAATTTAGGAAAGTCCGTTCTGCATGTCAATCCAAACGTTCTTTTAAAGGTACGCGCCGATCGGGAAGAGCTTTTCGCCGAACGGGTGGAGAAGGAAATTTTCTTTTCCGGCACTGCCCGTACCGTCCTCGGCGTAGAACAGTTTGCCATTCTGGCATCGCCGCGCCGACCTGCTATCGTCCGCGCCGACTCACGGCGGGGATGGGATGAACGATAGGACGGACAGCGCCAGCATCGTGGACGGGCGGATGACGCTGCCGGGCGTGGCCGGCGCCTTCGTGCAGGACGCCGCCCGGCCGCTCGCTTTCACGGCGGATGGACTCGTCGCGATCTCCGGGCACGAATGGCGCGACGGCGTGCTGCACGATGCCGCCCGGATCGAGGGCCATGCCCGGCCGGATGGTGCGACGCTCGCCCGGATCGGCCAGGCGGGACCGGCCCAGGACCTGTCGCTGACGATCCGCTCCTTCCCCGGCGACAGCGCGCCGCTGCTGCGGCTGAGCTTTCCCGCCGGGGCACAGGGTGATCTCGACGCCCGGCTCGCCGCCGAGCTTTTCCTGCCGCAACCCTTGTTCGCAGGACTGCGGCAGGACCTTGCCGAGGGCGGCGCCGGCAGCCTCTCCTTCACTGCAACGACCAATCTCTGGCTGCCCGAGGGCGCCGGCGACGACGAGCCGCCGGTCTTCCATCTCGCGCCCGAGGCCGACGGCCGCCCGGTGCAGGCGCATGGCCGGGTGCAGAGCATCAGCTGGCGCCCGCTGGAGCCGGCTGCCGACCCGCATGACCTCGCGACCGGGCAGCCGGATCACGAGGCGGAAGAGCCGGAAGACCCGGTCGCCGAGCAGCTCCGGCGGATCAACTGGAGCCTGAAGCAGGTCCTGATCGTCCTTGCCTTCCTGATGCTGATCATCGCGATCAAATAGGGCTGGCTGAGAAGCCCGCAACGACTCCGGCGTTGTTCCGACAGAGAGGAACCCGCCCATGCTCGACATCCTTCCCGCGCCCGACCATGTCGCGGCCTTCCGCATCACCGGCACGCTCGACGAGCCGGATTTCGACCGGCTGATCGCCGAGATCGAGGCAAGCTCGAACGCCATGAGAAGCTCGGCATCCTCGCCGACCTCAGCGCCTTCGAGGACATGACCTTCCGCGCCGGCCTCAAGGACGCGCGCTATGGCTTCGGCAAGATCCTGCAATGGCATCGCTTCCCGCGCGAGGCCGTCGTCACCGACAAGGGCTGGATCGAGACGCTGGTGGCGATCGCCGGGCCGCTCGTGCCCTTCGTCGAGGTCAGGAGCTTCAAGCCGGACGCCTTCGACGCGGCGCTCGCCTGGGCGAGCGAGATCGAGGGCGGCCCGAACGCCTGACCTTCAGGTTCCAGCCGGCAAAGCCCAGAACGCCCGCGCCTCCGGCGGCAAGGTGCCCAGCATGCGCTCGAAGGCGGGTCGGTCGACATGCCGCCAGAGCGCGGCGGCGACGTCTTCGATCGCGCTGTCCGGCAGAAAGCTGTGCTCGATGCGGAACGTCATCGCTTCCCGCGCCAGTTCCGCCCGCGGTGCGAAAGGCAAAGGCCCCTGCGCCGGGTCCCATTCGTAGAGGAACATTGCGCCGAGGATCGGCGGCAGCGCCTGCGAGAAAGCGACCGCTTGCGGCACCGACAAGCGCGCCCGGAAGGTGACGAAGACGCCGAGCACCGAGTACCAGGTCTGATGAGTGGTTGCGTGGCTCAGCGTCTCACGCGCATCGAGCAGGAAGCGTTCGAGGTCGCGCGAGGCGTGGACGAAATCGGGCGGCACAGTCATGGCGCCATTCTAGCCCCTTGGGCGCGCGGCTGGAACATAGCGAAGATGAACGGCGGCGAACAATTCCGTTCAGGTGGAGTTCCGGACAGACCCGCTTTGATCGCGGCAACCAAAGGAGATGCCCCATGCGACACCTTCTCATCGCCGCGGCGATCGCGCTCGGCGCCGCCGTGACCCCGGCTGCCGCCAGCGAAAGCTTCAGCGGCGCAGCCGGCCTCGACAAGGTCGAGGCGACCTATGTCCGCCACAACCGCGAACACCGGATGTGGGAGATCCAGCGCAACATGGAACGCCAGCAGCGCTATGGCCGCCACCATCGCGGCTATGACCGTGGCTATGGCTACGGCCACCGCCGCGGCGGTCCGCCGCCCTGGGCCCCGGCCCATGGCCGCCGCCATCACGACCGTTACGACCGCTATTGAGCGGCGTACCCCGCGCCCTTCGCCTCCCTGTCCCCCAGGGCGAAGGGCGCGGGAGTTTTTCAGCCTCCTTCTCCCCTCGGGGGAGAAGGTCCGGCAGGGGATGAGGGCGGGACGACCGGGTGAGCCGCTGATGGCTCGCCCTGCATAGCGGGCCCTCATCCGTCAGCGCTTCGCGCTGCCACCTTCTCCCCCGAGGGGAGAAGGAAGATCGCGCCCAAGCGTCGTCCCCGCCCGCAGGCTCACCTGCGGGCGTTGTCGCATATGAGGGGCAGCGGAGCGCCGCGAGGCGCTGGTTTGGTGATCCGCTTCCATTGAGCCAGGACGCGGCGCGGATGGATTGAGCCACCATCCGCACGCC
>PNLY01000107.1 GCA_013823325.1 Methylobacterium sp. | reverse complement strand
TCGACCTGATCGGCGAGGGCGTGATCTCCGGCAAGATCGCCAAGGACCTGTTCGAGATCGTCTGGACCGAGGGCGGCGATCCGCGCGAGATCGTCGAAGCCCGCGGCATGAAGCAGGTCACCGACACCGGCGCGATCGAGAAGGCCGTCGACGAGATCATCGCCGCCAATCCGGACAAGGTCGAGCAGGTCAAGGCGAAGCCGACCATGCTGGGCTGGTTCGTCGGCCAGGCGATGAAGGCCTCGGGCGGCAAGGCCAACCCGCAGGCGCTGAACGAGATCCTGAAGAAGAAATTAGGCGTCTAGAGCTCCTAGCAGAACCTGGATGGGTCTCGATGGGCTTTGGAGGAGCCGAATGCCAGGAGGAGCGCGCAGCCGATATCTTTCGATATCGGCAAGTCGGTCCGACGCCGCAGGCGGCCCTCCAAGGCCCACCTTCGGCGCCGGGAATTCGCCCGCCCGCGGCGTCGCGCCGCTTGCCGATACCAACGGTATCGGCTGCGCGCCGCTCCTGGCGGATCGAACGAATTGCCGGCGTCGAGACCCATCCAGGTTCTGCTAGGAGCTCTTGGTGACGCAGAAGGACTTGATCATCCGCGATGCGCTCGCCGCCGATCTGCCGGCGGTCCGCTCGCTTTTGGTCGAGACCTGGCACGACACCTATGACGGCATCTATGGCTGGCGCCGCGTCGCCGAGATCACCAATGCCTGGCATTCGCTCGACGCGCTGAATGCCCAGCTCGGTCGCGACAGCGGCGTCTTCCTGGTTGCGCTTCTGGGCGAGGAGATCGTCGGCACCGCCTCCGCCCGGAGCGAGCCAGACCGGGCGGCGATGCTGACGCGTCTCTACGTCACGCCGACGCGGCAGGGCGAGGGCATCGGGCGCACATTACTGCAGGTCGCGCTCGCCTGCTTCCCCGATGCGCCGGTGGCGCGGCTGGAGGTCGAGAGCCAGAACGAGCTCGCAATCGCCTTCTACGAGCGCATGGGCTTCTTCCTGCAGCGCCAGGCCCGCTTCGACGGGCGTGAGGACACGCCCAACACGCTGATCATGGCCAAGCGGCTCGTGATGATCTGAGCGCACGCTTGTTGGATTCCCGATGGAGACGACGATGACCGAGGCAGCCGATCTTGCCGCCGTGACCATGCTGCGCGAGGCGCGGCGCGAGGACGTTGCGCGCATCGCCACCCTGATCATGCTGGGCGCCGCTACTCAGACTCGCACGCTCGCCGAGATCGAGGAGGAGGCGCAGCACCCGGCCTATCTCGCCGCCTTCGACGAAGTCGACGCCAGCCCCTACAATACGCTCATCGTCGCCGAGCTCGACGGCAAGGTCGTCGGCACCTTGCAGCTCACGCTGATCCCGGGCCTGGCCTATCGCGGCCGCAAGCGCGCCAAGCTCGAAAGCGTCCACGTCCATCCGGATCTGCGCGGCCGGCGCGTCGGCGAGGCCATGGTCGCCCATGCCGTCGAGGTCGCCCGGCAGAAGGGCGCCGGTCTGGTCGAGCTTACCTCGGACAAGGCGCGCGAGGCGGCGCATCGCTTCTATCTTCGCATCGGTTTCAGCCAGACCCATGAGGGCTTCAAGCTGGCGCTGTGAGCGCTATCCGCATGCCGCGCCCGCTCCGGGCGCACGGCGCCGGCGCTTACGCTGGCCGGGCTCGCGACCTAGATGTCCTGTCGACCCGCAACAACCCGCGAGGACTGGGACATGTCAGCAGTGCAGGGCAAGCCGATCGATCTCCATTACTGGCCGACGCCGAACGGCTGGAAGATCACCATCATGCTCGAGGAGACTGGGCTGCCTTACAACGTGATCCCGGTGAACATCGGCAAGGGTGATCAGTTCAAGCCGGAATTCCTGGCGATCTCGCCGAACAACCGCATGCCGGCGATCGTCGATCCCGACGGGCCGGACGGCAAGCCGATCTCGGTCTTCGAATCCGGCGCGATCCTGCAATATCTCGGCCGCAAGACCGGCAAGTTCTATCCGAAGGACGAGCGCGGCCGCGTCGCCGTCGACGAATGGCTGTTCTGGCAGATGGGTGGCTTCGGCCCCATGCTCGGCCAGACCCACCATTTCCGCATCTATGCGCCGGAGAAGGTGCCTTACGCGATCGACCGCTACACCAACGAGGCCAACCGCCTCTACGGCGTGCTGAACAAGCGGCTCGAAGGCCGCGACTATATCTGCGACGACTATTCGATCGCCGACATGGCCTGCGTCGGCTGGGCCCGCGGCTGGGAGCGCCAGGGCCAGGACATCGCGCAGTTTCCCAATGTCGGGCGCTGGCTCGACACCATGCTGGCGCGCCCGGCGGTCCAGCGCGGGCTCAAGGTCGCCGAGGAACTGCGCAACCCGGCCGGCATCTCGACGCCTGAGGAAAAGGCTGTTCTGTTCGGCCAGAAGGCGCGCTGAGGCGCCCGCTGAGCACTGCCGTCATGCTCGCCCTTGTGGCGAGCATCCACGTCTCGAACACCGCATTCCATCGAGGAAGACGTGGATGGTCGGGACAAGCCCGACCATGACGGAATGACAGAACCTGAGGCGCGTCTGATCAATTGCTGCGCGACCACTTCACCGAGCGGCAGATCATCCCGCCGAAGACGCAGCCAGCGGTGGTCAGCGTGTCGCCGGCGAGCGACATCGTGCCGGAATAGGTCTTGCCGTCCTCAGGGTTGAAGGCGCTGCCGTTCCATTTGCCGGCTCCGGCCGGCTTCATGTCGTAGAAGATGCGCTGGCCGACCTTGGCCGGGCCATTGGCTTCCTTGAGCCAGGAAATCGTGCCGCACATCGCCTCGCCGCATTTGGTGAAGCGCACCTTGGAGGCTCCGGTGTCGCGTAGCCAGGTGCCGGTGACGTCCTGCGCCGTAGCGGGAACGGCGAGCGCGAGCAGCAGGCCGGCGGCAGTGATGATGGGGCGAATGGCCATGGCGTTCCTCCTTGGTGACGGCGATCTTTGTCGCTCAGATGGTTCAGATATAAACTATATCTGAAGCCGCGCCGGCTTCCAAGATGGGCTCTTCACGAAGACCGTTCGCCGCGCTGACCGTAGGGCAAGGTGAATCGCAGGTTGACGGGTCTGCCGGCGTCGAATTTGGATCATGTTGAAATTGCTTGTGAATCTGGTGTGAGAAGCTGAATCGAATCTTGCTTTAACCGCTCGTTTGCGACTCGTTGAGCTTCGATTCATCTCAAACTTTAGCGGAGTGTTTTACCGCCCGGCCCGAACCTCTCCTCACAAGCCGCAGCCTCCAAACGGGCTGGCATCGAAGGAAAACAGGGAGAGTTTGTCATGGCACGCATGGAAATGAGCGCGATCCCGGCTTCGCTGGCGATCCCGATGGAAGCCTCCGCCGACGCCTATTACGAACTCGGCCTGATGCATGCGTCCGGCCGCTCCGGCCCAGTCGATCTGGTCGCCGCGCAGACCTGGTTCAACGTCGCCTTCGCCAAGGGCTGCGCCCGTGCGGCTTCGCATCGCTCCGAACTGGCGCTGGAAATGAGCCGCGACGAGGTCGCCGAGGCGCTGCGCGAGGCACGCAGGTTCCTGACCCGGCACTGAGATACGCATTGGCCGGGTGGCTGCATTCGGTTCTTCGAGCCCTCATCCTGAGGAACGATCCGGAGGATCGCGTCTAGAAGGATGCTCCAGATTGTTTCGGAGCCTTCCGGGATCATCCTTCGAGACGCCGCTGCGCGGCTCCTCAGGATGAGGCTCGAAAGGGCGAACAGGACAGTCCAGTCAGGCTAGCCATCTGACCTTGTGGGCCGGGGAGGGCGCCGCTATAAGCGCGCCGCATTCCCCGATTTTCCCGCAAGGATAATAACGATGGCTGTCCAGCGTACCTTCTCCATTCTCAAGCCCGACGCGACGAAGCGCAATCTCACCGGCGCGGTCAACGCGGTCATCGAGAAGGCCGGCCTGCGCATCGTCGCGCAGAAGCGCATCCAGATGACCACGGCTCAGGCGCAGACCTTCTACGCCGTCCACAAGGACCGCCCCTTCTTCGGCGAGCTCGTCGAGTTCATGACCTCGGGCCCGGTCGTCGTGCAGGTCCTCGAGGGCGAGGACGCGATCGCCAAGTATCGTGAAGTGATGGGCGCGACCAACCCGGCCAACGCCGCCGAGGGCACCGTCCGCAAGCTCTTCGCCCAGTCGGTCGGCGAGAACACCGTGCATGGCTCGGACGCGCCGGAGACCGCCGCGATCGAGATCGCGCAGTTTTTCTCGGGCAACGAGATCGTCGGCTGAGCCGGTCGTATCCTGGAAATGAGAAGGGCGGGTCCGCTGGACCCGCCCTTTTCTTTGCCCGTCTGAAGCGCCTCAGAACCCGAGATCGAAGGCGTAGCTCGCGGAGATGCCGAAGGTGATGGAGTCGCGGTCGCCGAAGGCCTTGACGATCGGCGCCTTGGCGGCGTCGCCCATCAGGCGCTTGTACTCGATATAGGTCGTCGTCTGGAACTTATCGGTCCAGTTATAGGTCGCCTGGGCAATGGCGCCGACCGAGTGGACACCGGCATTGTAGCGTTGCAGCAGACCGCCATTGCCGGCGGTCGTGCCGCCGAAATAGGTGCGGACATAGTCGGCACCGACGATCGTCATGCGGGGGCCGATTCCGAGCGACCAGGCGCCGATGCGCTGGAAGACGTCGACCTTGGCTTCGGCCACCATCGCGTCATGCGCGACAATGCCGCGGCGCAGGTCGATACGGGTGCGCAGCCAGGAGGTCGGGTAGAATTCGACGAAGGCGCCGGCTTCGGCCCCGAACTTGGTGTCGGGCACGCCCATGATGCGCAGGGCGACGTTGGTGTCGGCCTTGCGCTCCCAGAGCAGGTTGCCGGAGAAGCCGACGCGCCAGGCCTGGCCCGAGAAGAAGCCGATGCTGATCGCATCGTCCTCGGAGGTCCACCAGGTGCTCTTGGTGCCGCGCGCCAGCGAGATGATCGGCCGCGGCCGGAAGACGTAGTCGTTCGAGCCGGAATAGTCCGGCTGGTAGCGCAGGCCGGCGCCCAGCGTCAGGTGCCAGTTCTGCACCGGCTCGGGCGAGGTGTACTGCCTGTACTGGGAGGACTGTGCCTGCGCCGGGGCAGCCAGCGCGAGGGACAGGCACGCGGCCGCGAGGCCGGCAAGGAACGCAACGCAACGCATCGTCAGGACTCCGGCGCAAAAGCGCCTTTGACTACTCGGGTGCGGCCAAGTTGAATCATTAATCTTAATCCGGAGTTGACGCGCGGCTGCCTGCGACAACGCTGCGCGTATGGCTGCTGAACCGGCCGAATCCCCAGCCGCCGGATGTTGGCCACCTTGCCCCGTCGCTGCAGGACAATGCAACCGCCCCGCTTCCGCCGATCCTGGACCTGTTCTAGGAAGGGGCCATGACAGAGCTTCCCCGCATCGCGCGCCTGCCTTCGGTCTGCCCGCATGATTGCCCATCGGCCTGCTCGCTCGAGGTCGAGGTCATCGACGGCAGGACGATCGGCCGGGTCCGCGGCAACAAGCGCCAGAGCTACACCGACGGCGTGATCTGCGCCAAGGTCGCCCGCTACGCCGAGCGCATCCATCATCCCGACCGGCTGCTCTACCCGTTGCGCCGCACCGGCCCGAAGGGCGCCGGCGCCTTCGAGCGCATCTCCTGGGACGAGGCGCTGGACGAGATCGCGCGGCGCTTCCTCGCCATCGAGGCCGAGCACGGCGCCGAGGCGGTCTGGCCCTATTACTACGCCGGGACCATGGGGCTGGTGATGCGCGACGGCATCAACCGCCTGCGCCACGCCAAGCGCTATTCCGGCCAGTATTCGACGATCTGCACCACCACCGCCTGGACCGGCTTCATCGCCGGCACCGGCAAGCTCGCCGGGCCCGATCCGCGCGAGATGGCGAAGTCGGATTGCGTGGTGATCTGGGGCACCAACCCCGTGCACACCCAGGTCAACGTCATGCACCACGCCGTCAAGGCGCGGAAGGAGCGCGGCGCCAAGATCGTCGCGATCGACATCTATCGCAACGCGACGCTCGACCAGGCCGACCTGCCGCTGGTGCTCAAGCCCGGCACGGACGGCGCGCTCGCCTGCGCCGTCATGCATGTGCTCTTCCGCGACGGCCATGCCGATCGCGACTACCTCGCCAGCTTCGCCGACGCCCCGGAAGAGCTTGAGGCGCATCTCGCCAGCCGCACGCCTGAATGGGCGGCGGCGATCACCGGCCTCAGCGTCGCCGAGATCGAGGAATTCGCCACCCTCGTCGGCACGCGCAAGAGGAGCTTCTTCCGGCTCGGCTACGGCTTTGCCCGCCAGCGCAACGGCGCGGTCAACATCCACGCCGCCTCCTGCATCCCGACCGTGACCGGTGCCTGGCAATACGAGGGCGGTGGCGCCTTCCATTCGAACAGCGGCATCTACAAATGGCGCAAGGGCCTGATCGAGGGGCTCGACAAGATCGATAGAGGCGTCCGCCAGCTCGACCAGTCGCAGATCGGCCGCGTGCTCACCGGCGATGCGCAGGCCTTGCGCCAGGGTGGCCCGGTCAAGGCGCTGTTCATCCAGAACACCAATCCGGTCACGGTCGCGCCCGAACAGGAGCTGGTGAAGCGCGGCTTCGCCCGCGAGGATCTCTTCACCGTCGTGCACGAGCAGTTCATGACCGAGACCGCTGCGATGGCCGACATCGTGCTGCCGGCGACGCAGTTCATGGAGCATGACGATCTCTACCAGGGCGGCGGCCACCAGCATATCATGTGGGGCGGCAAGCTGGTCGAGCCGCCGGGCGAATGCCGCTCGAACCATGAGGTGATCTGCGCCCTGGCGCAGCGCCTCGGCGCCGAGCATCGCGGCTTCGGCATGACGCCGCGTGAGCTCGTCGACTGGACATTGCGGGAGACCGGCCGCG
This sequence comes from Methylobacterium sp., assembly GCA_013823325.1. GTDB lineage: Bacteria > Pseudomonadota > Alphaproteobacteria > Rhizobiales > Beijerinckiaceae > Allobosea > Allobosea vestrisii. The sequence goes on along the minus strand of PNLY01000107.1, from coordinate 11,018 downwards.
GCACGCTCGAGGAGCTGGTCGCCAATGATTTCATCGACGTGCAGCCGGATTTCGAGACGGCGCATTATCTCAACGGCTTCGGCTGGCGTGACGGCAAGTTCCGCTTCAAGCCGGACTGGACCAAGGTGCCGAACAGCAATGCCGGCCTCGTCGGTCCGCATGAGACCTTGCCTGCGCTGCCCGATCACTGGGCAGCGATCGAGGAGGCCGATGCGGAGCATCCGTTCCGGCTCGCGACGAGCCCGGCGCGCAACTTCCTGAATTCGAGCTTCACCGAGACGCCGACCTCGCAGAAGAAGGAGGGCACGCCGACGCTGATGCTGCATCCGCTCGACGCGGCGGCGCTCGGCATCGCCGCGGGCGATCATGTCACCGTTGGCAATCGCCGCGGCACGGTCGAGCTCGACGCGGTCCTGTTCGACGGGTTGGTGCGCGGCGTCGTCATCGCCGAGTCGATCTGGCCGAACGGCGCTCATCGCGGCGGGCGCGGCATCAACACCATCACTGGCGCGGATTCACCTGCGCCTTATGGCGGCGCCGCCTTCCACGACAACAAAGTCTGGATTCGCAAGGCGGTGTGACCTTTGCGTCATTGCTTTTTTGCTGGCGCTATGGACCATCCGCGCCCGGGCGACGGCATGGCCTGTCGGGGGGAGATTCGGGTCTCCCGGGCTTGAGCCGCGGAAACGGACAGTGCGAACAATGACGAAGCGGCGGGTTGGTGCGGTCGTGTGGGCCGCTGGGTTGTCCCTTTTGGTTTCCGCCGGAGCGGCGTTGGCCGCCGGCAGCACGAGCGCTCTGCCGCCGCCGGATCCGACGGCGAAGAACCTGACGCCATACATGATCCAGCTGCGCGCCTTCGACGCCTGCCTGGTCACCCAGTCGCGCCTGATGAACACGACCCGCGAGGCGGTGCACACTCCGTGCAGCTGCTACGCCAAGGGCACGGTCAACGCCATGACCAAGGACGAGCTCCAGGCCTTCCGCGACACCGGCTATTTCAACGACTCGGCCCGCGAGAAGGGCTACGACTTCATCGACCGCTGCAAGCTGAAGCGGCCCTGACGGGTAGGCGGGCTACGCCGCCTCGTCCTTGAAATAGCGCGAGCGCATGCGCCCGGCATAGGCGACGAGGTTGGCGTGCTCCTGCAGCGCGCTGCGGATCGGCGAGTCGAAAACGTCGCACAGTCCGGCGATCATGAAGGCGCCGAGCGTCGCATCGGCCCCGGATGGATCGGGCCCGGTCAGGTAGGGATTGCCGCCCAGGATTCCGGCGACCGCGCCGAGCGCACGCCGCCCCAGTTCCAGCCGCTCGGCGTCGCTGTGGCGGCCGATGCCGTGGCCATGCAGGTTGCGGCTGATCCGGCGCTTGATCATCGCGATGACCAGCGGCCGCAGCGGCGCGGGCACGGCTTCGAAGAAGCGGCGCGGCCCCCGGTCGAAATTGGCAGGATTGGTCCAGCGTTCCTGCACCACCAGCCAGTAGACCTGATCCTCGAGCATCTTCTCGACCGCCCAGGCCGTGCCGCGCTGCTCGGCTGACAGGCCCTTGTCGAAATCGACCCCATAATTCTGCTCCAGATACATCCGGATGAAGGTGGTGTCGGGAATGGTCTTGTCGCCGTCGCGCAGCACTGGGAGCTTGCCCTTCGGCGCCTTCTGCAGATTGCCGCGTACGCGAGTGTAGGGCAGGCCGGACATCTCCATCAGGAGGATGCCCTTCATGCAGAACGGGCTGGGGTCGGGCTGACCGAAGGCGGGCCCGAAGACGTGAAGCTCCAGCATGTTTCCTCCCCGGCCAATGAATTCGGTATGCAGCATGCTGCTGCCACGCTCCTGACAATTGATGTCAGGGCGAGTAAAGCAGGATGAGCTTACGCCATCTTCCTATCAGCGGAACTACGCCATGCAGCGCGCTGAACGCTTGCTCGATCTGATTCAGGGGTTGCGCCGCAGGCGTCGCCCCGTCACCGCCGAGACGCTCGCCTCCGAGCTCGATGTCTCGGTCCGTACCGTCTATCGCGACATCGCCGCCTTGCTGCGCCAGGGCGTGCCGGTGCGCGGCGAGGCCGGTATCGGCTATGTCCTCGATGCCGGCTTCGACCTGCCGCCGCTGATGTTCTCTCCCGACGAGATCGAGGCGGTGCTGGTCGGCATGCGCTGGCTCTCCGAGCGTGCCGACCCGACCTTGGCGCGCGCCGCCGAGGACGTCGTCGCCAAGGTCGCGGCGGTATTGCCGCCGCATCTGCGTCCGATCCTGCTCGACGGCGCCCTGTTCGCGCCGGCCTATTGCAAGGATTCGGCTGTTGTCGACCAGGTCGACGCTGCCGCGATCCGGGCCGCGATCCGCAATGGCCGCAAGCTCGACATCGCCTATCGCGACGAGGCCGGCGCCGAATCGCGGCGGATGATCTGGCCGATCGGCATGACCTTCTTCGACCGGGTCCGCGTCGTCATTGCCTGGTGCGAGCTCAGGCAGGCCTTCCGCCATTTCCGCACCGACCGCATCGCCGAGCTCACCGCCCGCGAGGAGCGCTACCCGGCCCGCCGTGCCGACCTGTTCCGGCGCTGGCAGAAGGAGGAGCAGGAGGCGGCTGCCAGGCGGGCGATGGAGCAGCAGGCTCCGCAGGGCGAGGTGGTGACGGTGCAGTAATGAAGAGGCGCGCGTCATGCTCGGGCTTGACCCGAGCATCTCAGGCCGGATGAGGCTCCGGTCAGCTTCTTCTCGTCATGAGATTCTCGGCTCTTCGCTTCGCTCCGGCCGAGAATGACGCTTTTCGGGATCGGCCTCTACGCGCCGACGGCCGTCCCGTCTTCCAACCTAACCGCCCCCGACGCAACCAGCGCCAGTGCCTGCGGGTAGATCCTGTGCTCCTGCTCCAGCACGCGCGCCGACAGGCTCGCCTCGTCGTCGCCGGGCAGGACCGGGACTTTCGCCTGCAGGATGGTCGGGCCGGCGTCGAGCTCGGGCACGACGAAATGCACGGTGCAGCCATGCTCGGCGACGCCGGCCTCCAACGCGCGGGCATGGGTGTGCGTGCCGCGGAAATCGGGCAGCAGTGAGGGGTGGATATTGATCAGCCGGCCCTGCCAGCGCGTCACGAACCAGGGGGTCAGCACGCGCATGAAGCCGGCGAGCACCACGAGTTCGATCTGGTGAGCTTGTAGCTCGGCATCGAGCGCCCGCTCGAAGGCCTCGCGGTCTTTGCCGAAGGGGCGGTGGTCGACGCTTGCCGTGGCGATGCCGGCAGCGGCAGCCCGCTCCAGCCCGCCGGCATCCGGCAGGTTCGCGGCGACCAGCACAATCTCGGCAGGAAAGTCCGCAGCTTTGGCCGCCTCGATCAGCGCGACCATGTTCGAGCCGCGGCCGGAGATCAGGATCGCGGTCCGCACTCGCTTGGTCGTGCTCACAGGGCGAGCTTCCCGCGATAGGTGACGGCCTCGTCCGTGCCGCGCGCCGTGACCTCGCCAAGCCGCACCGGCTTCTCGCCGGCCTCCGTCAGCGCCGCCATGACGGCGTCCGCCTGCGCCGCCTCGGTGACGACGATCATGCCGATGCCGCAGTTGAAGGTGCGCAGCATCTCGCGCTCGGCGACGCCGCCGATTTGGGCGAGCCAGCCGAATACCGGCGGCACGCTGATCGCCGGCAGGTCGATCGCGACGCCGAGATCGTCGGGCAGGACGCGCGGGATGTTGTCGGGGAAGCCACCACCGGTGATGTGGGCGAGCGCCTTGATGCCGGGCGCGGCCTTCAGCGCCTGCAGCAGGCTCTTCACATAGATCCGGGTCGGCTCCAGCAGCGCCTCGGCCAATGTCTTGTCCGAGGCGAACGGGGCGGGGGCGTCCCAGGCGAGGCCCGAAAGGGCGACGATACGGCGGACCAGTGAATAGCCGTTGGAATGCACGCCGGAGGAGGGCAGGCCGAGCACGATGTCGCCGGCGACGACATCGGCGCGCGGCAGCAGCGTGCCGCGCTCGGCCGCGCCGACGGCAAAGCCCGCCAGGTCGTAGTCACTGCCCGAATACATGCCCGGCATCTCGGCGGTCTCGCCGCCGATCAGGGCGCAGCCCGCCTGGCGGCAGCCCTCGGCGATGCCGCGGACGATCTCGACGCCGGCCTTCGGGTCGAGCTTGCCGGTGGCGTAGTAGTCGAGGAAGAGCAGCGGCTCGGCGCCCTGGACGACGAGGTCGTTGACGCACATGGCGACGAGATCGATGCCGATGGTCGAGTGCCGGCCGCTTTCGATCGCGATCTTGACCTTGGTGCCGACGCCGTCATTGGCCGCGACCAGGATCGGGTCGCTGAAGCCGGCGGCCTTGAGGTCGAACAGCCCGCCGAAACCGCCGATCTCCGCGTCTGCGCCCGGCCGGCGCGTCGAGCGCACCAGCGGCTTGATCGCGTCGACCATGGCGTTGCCGGCATCGATGTCGACGCCCGCCTGCGCATAGGTCAGCCCATTGGCGCCCGGTTTCGTCATCGGTTTCGTTGCTCCTGTGCTGCGCGAGCGAATAGGCAAGCGCAGGGCGGGGGGCAAGCCCTTCCGCGAAAGCGTTTCGCACTTCTCCCGCCCATGTTCTACCCTGAGCTGCGATTCAGCCGGCAGGTCTCCCGCGATGACGCTTCCGAACCTGATCACCATCGCCCGGCTGATCCTGGTGCCGCTGGTGATCGTCATGATCGTCAATACCCGCTGGGACGAGGCCTTCTTCCTCTTCGTCGCGGCAGGCGTCTCCGACGCGATCGACGGCTTCATCGCCAAGCGCTTCGACATGAAGAGCGAGCTCGGCGCCTATCTCGACCCGCTCGCCGACAAGGCGCTGATCGTCTCGATCTACATCACCCTCGCCATCGTCGGCATCATCCCGGTCTGGCTGGTGATCGTCGTCGTCTCGCGCGACCTGATGATCGTCACGGCGGTGATCCTGTCCTGGCTGATGGCAAGGCCGGTGACGATCGCGCCGATCGTCGTCAGCAAGCTCAACACCGCCGCCCAGCTGGTCTTCGCGGCGCTGGTGCTCGGCTCGAAATCCCTGGAGATCGACGTCGCCGCGATCATGCCGGCGGCGCAGATCATCGTTGCGGCCTTGACGCTCGCCTCGATGGGCGCCTACCTCGCGCTCTGGCTGCGGCACATGGCCGGCTGAACCGACAGCTTGGATGATCCCCGGCGGATCACCATAATCAGGGGCCGAGAGGTTCCGTAGAGGCGAGTGCATGAGTCTTCAGCGTCAACTGCTCTTCTGGCTGCTTGCCCTCGCCAGTCTCGTGCTCGCGCTGATGCTCTTCAGGGACGTGCTGCTGCCCTTTATCGCGGCGCTGGCGCTGGCCTATCTGCTCGATCCGCTCGCCGACCGGCTGGAGCGCTGGGGCCTCAGCCGCCTGACTGCGACGATCGCGATCCTCTGCCTTTTCCTGGTCATCTTCGTCGCGGGGCTGGTGCTGCTCGCCCCGCTGCTCAGCCAGCAGCTCGCCGGGTTGGTGGCGCGCCTGCCGGGCGACGCCGCCAAATTGCAGGCGCTGATCATGGAGCGCGGCGCGCCGCTGATCGAGCGCTTCGGCGGTGCCAAGCTCGCCGAGGATGCCCAGAGCTCGCTCGGCAATCTCGTCGGCGAGGCGACGAAATGGGTCGGCGGGCTGCTGGCATCGCTCTGGTCGGGCGGTACCGCGATCATCGGCGTGTTCTCGCTGCTGGTGCTCACCCCCGTCATCGCCTTCTATCTGCTCGCGGACTGGGACCGCATGGTAGCGACGGTCGACAGCTGGCTGCCGCTCGACCATCGCGACACGATCCGCGGGCTGCTGCACGAGATGGACGTCGCCATCGCCGGGTTCCTGCGCGGCCAGGCACTCGTCTGCCTGCTGCTCGGGACGTTCTATGCGATCGGGCTGTCGCTGGTCGGGGTCAATTTCGGCGCGCTGATCGGCATCATCAGCGGCTTCCTCTCTTTCATTCCCTATGTCGGCTCGCTGACCGGGCTTGTGCTCTCGGTCGGTGTCGCCACCGTGCAGTTCTGGCCGGACTGGACGATGCCGCTATTGACGCTCGCCGTCTTCGCCACCGGCCAGTTCATCGAAGGCAACATCCTGCAACCCAAGCTCGTCGGCGACTCGATCGGCGTGCATCCGGTCTGGCTGATGTTCGCGCTGCTCGCCTTCGGCTCGCTCTTCGGCTTCGTCGGGCTGCTGCTCGCCGTGCCCCTGGCGGCGATCATCGGCGTGCTTGCCCGCTTCGTGCTGCGGCAATATCTCGCCAGCCCCTATTATCGTGGCCATGCCGGCCAGGTGCCCACGCCCCATGCCGAACCGTGAGCCGCCGGTGAAACCGCGCCAGCTCGCCTTCGATCTGCCGGTCGACAGCCGCCATGGCGTCGAGGATTTCCTCGTCGGTCCCTCGAACGAGCAGGCCTATGGGCTAATCGAGAGCTGGCCGGGCTGGCCGGCCTCCTGGCTGCGCCTGGTTGGGCCGGAAGGGGCGGGCAAGACCCATCTCGCCGCGATCTGGGCGGCGCGGGCCCATGCCTGGACGCTGTCCGCCGCCGAGCTCGACGAGGCAAAGGTGCCGCATCTGGCGTCCGGCGGCGCGCTGGTGATCGAGGATTGCGACCGTGCTCCGCTCGACGAGCCGGCCCTGTTCCATCTGCTGAACGCCACCAAAGCGCGCGGCGCCTCGGTTCTGCTGACGGCGCGGACCGAGCCGGGACAATGGGGCCTGAAGGTGCCGGACCTGCTCTCGCGCCTGCGCCTGGCGCCGCAGGCCGAGATCGCGCCGCCGGATGACGCGTTGCTGCGCGCCCTGCTGGTCAAGCTCTTCGTCGACCGCCAGCTTATCGTCGATACCGGCACGATCGAGGCGCTGGCGCTGCGGATGGAACGTTCCTTCGCCGCGGCGCGCGACCTCGTCGACGCGATCGACAAGCTCTCTTTGGAGCGTGGCCGGCGCGTCACCCGCGCCATGGCTACGGAGGTGGTTGCCTCGCTCTTCCCGGAGGAGTGAGCGTCAGGCCTTCGCCGTAGCCGCCGCTCCGGTCAGGCGGGCATGGACCGTCTCGATCAGCAGGTCGTGCGCTCGGGCCGCGATCGCGTCGAGCGAAGGCGTTTTGACGAACATCGCGGCGGCCTTCTCGGCCAATTCCTCGCGGCTTGGCAGGGTCGGCATGTGCCAATGGGCGATCGCGTCCTGCGCCTGGGCCTGGACGGCGTGCAGGCGCTCGCCAGCGCGAGCCTGCATCATGGCCAGGGCCTCGCGGAACTCCGGCAGCGTCAGCGTCGGCAGATGCAGGTCGGGCAGGTGCAGCGCGGGCAGGCCGGGCGCGCTGGCATAGGCGTCGCGGAAGGCCTGGACGATGCGTTCGACCGGGACGGAGGCCGCGAGCCGCTCGGCCGAACGCTCGATCACGCGCGGCGGCAGCGCCTGCGAGCGCTGGACCACCGCCTGCGGCGGCGCCCTCAGATCCCAGACCAGGCGCAGCTTCGACAGGCCTAGGATCAGGTAATAGGTCGGGTCCCACTGCCACCAGCGGAAACCCTGGCGGACGCTGTACTGATAGGCGTGGTGGTTGTTGTGCCAGCCTTCGCCCATGGTGATGATGGCGAGCCACCAGTTGTTCCGGCTCTCGTCGCCGGTGACATAGTCCTTGTCGCCGTGAACATGGGCCAGCGAGTTGATGCAGAAGGTGCCGTGGTAGACCGCGACCGTTGACCAGAAGAAGCCGACGAACAGGCCGCTCCAGCCTTCGATGGCGAAGCAGATCAGGGCGAGTCCGGCCGCCGGCAGCAGCTCGAAGCGATGCAGGAAATTGAGCTCGGGGAAGCGTGTCAGGTCGGTGACGGTCGAGGTGTCGCAGCGGTCGTGGCCGTTGCTGAAGATCCAGCCGACATGGGAGTAGAAAAACGAGGTCAGCACCGGCGAGTGCACGTCGTGCTCGGTGTCGGAGAAGCGGTGGTGGTGCCGATGCTTCGAGGCCCACCAGATCACGCTCTTCTGAGCCGTCGACTGGGCCAGCAGGGCGAGCACGAACTGGCCGATCCGGCTGGTCTTGTAGGTCCGGTGCGAGAAATAGCGGTGATAGCCGCCGGTCACCGCGAACATGCGCAGCCAGTAGAGGCCGAAGGCGAGCCAGAGCGAGGTGGCGCTGACGCCGCTCCAGAGCGCGCCGAAGCAGGCCAGATGTGCGAGCACGAAGGGGATGGCCGAGGGGTAGACGATGTCGCCGTGGTCGTCGGCGTGCTGCTGCTCTGACAAGGTCGTTCTCTAGGATGCGTCTGAAGTCATGCGGGATTCGCATGCCGACCAAACAGCAGGGGCTGGGCTGGCGCAAGCGCCCTCAGCGCCGCAGCACAGGAAATGACAGGCGGTTGACGATCAGGCGCAGCACTCCGGCACCGACCAGCGCACCGATGAAGGGCCAATAGGCCATGTCGAGCTGCGCCCGCTTGCCGAAGGTGATCATGAAGCTCAGCCAGATGTACCAGGCGCCGAACAGATGCAGCCGGCGCCACGCGACCTTGCCGATCAACGCGGCCGTCCGATCGAAGGAGGTCGCCGCCATCGCTGCGATGACGAGATAGGCGCTGCCGCCGGCGATCAGCATGCTCGATCCGCCCAATACCGCGAAGAGTTTCGGGTCGGTGACCGCGAGTGCGACGATGGCGATGGCGTGCAGCAGATGCGAGACGGCGAAGCCGAGGCCGAGCTGCCGCCGGTTGCGCAATTGCCAGCGCGTCCACGGATTTTGGCAGATGCGAAACAGGGCGGAGGCAGTGAAGGCGAAGAGGAAGAGCGCGAGCGACGTCCGCGCTGTCAGCCGGATCGCCATGCGGATGCCATCGCTCCCACCCGCGGATGCGAAGGCGGCGAGGGCTGCGATGACCAGGATCGCAGTGAGGGCGCCCAATAGCGGCCAGCCTTCCAGGCCGGCCGGAAGAGCCGGATTGCGACTGTTTCCGTTCGGCATCACGCTTCTCTCCTTGAGTGCTCGATATGTAAGCGGTGATTACATATCGAGGGTGGCGGGGCAATAAAATGTAATCGGTGATTACATGATCGTGATGACGATGTTTGGCGGCTCGGCTCGGCTGCAGCGGGGTGGAAACTGGTCTAGGTTCGCCGCGATGAACGCGACGAAAGCGAGTCGGACGGGATCGGGCGCGAGCGCGGCAAGCGCTTCGACCTATCATCACGGCAATCTGCGCGAGGTGCTGATCACGGAAGGGCTGGCGCTCGCTGCCGAAGCCGGGCTCGACGCGGTCAGCATTCGTGAGGTGGCGCGCCGGGCTGGCGTTTCGCCGGGCGCGCCATTTCGGCATTTCCCGGACAAGGTGGCTCTTATGACCGCGGTTGCCGAGGAGGCGATGGCGCGCTTCCGGGCCGAGATCGTCGCCGCACTCGGCCGCGAGACCAGCGGCGATCCGATCCGGCGGATTCGAGCCATCGGCAAGGCCTTCCTCGACTGGGCGCGGCGCAACCCGACGCATTTCGAGATCATCTCGTCGCGCCGCGCGATCGACTTCGCCGGTTCCGCCTCGCTCGGCGCGAGCAACGCCGAGATCCAGGCGCAGATGGTAAGCTTGCTGGAGGAAGCGGCGCAGTGCGGGCTCCTGCGTGTCAACGATCCGCATCTGATCCAGATCACTGGTCGCGCGTTGGTCTATGGTCTGGCGCGCATGTTGATCGACGGGCAGTTTCCGAGCTGGGGCGTCACGGAGGACGAAGCCGAGGATGTGATGGAGCGCTCGCTCGATCTTTTCCTTTCCGGCCTGCGGAAGGCCCCAGCATCCGCTGACCCGGGTCGTTCATGACGTTTGCGCCTCGCCTGTCATCGAACCGTCACGCTACGGTGGCTTCAAGGCGAAGGCGGCCCCCGCGGCTGCAAGCAAAACGACACAGAGCAGAGCTACAGGACCGGCAGTGGCACGAGCAGCGTCGACAGCGAGAGCAAAGCGCATGACCCAGGATGTGGCGGAAGCACCGGTCCCGAAGGCTGCAACCCCGGCGCCGGCCGAAGCGGTCCTTCATCTCGACGAGGCGCTCAGGCAATCGCCTAAGCGCTTCATGAACCGGGAGCTGTCCTGGCTGCAGTTCAACCGGCGGGTGATGGAGGAGGCCTCCAACCGCAACCATCCGCTGCTGGAGCAGCTGCGCTTTCTATCGATCTCGGCGAACAATCTCGACGAGTTCTTCATGGTTCGCGTCTCCGGGCTGCGCGAGCAGCTCAAGGCCGGCGTCGTGACGCCAAGCCAGGACGGCCTCAGCCCGGCCGAGCAGCTTTCGGCGCTGGGGGAGGCGGTCTCGGCCCTGACTCGCGACCAGCAGATCCGCTGGACCGAGCTGAAGCAGGACTTGGAAGCGAGCCGGATCGTGCTGCTGCGCCCGGCCGATATCGGCGCGCAGGATCGCATCTGGCTGGAAGACCGCTTCCTGCACTACGTCTTCCCTGTGCTGACGCCGCTCGCGATCGACCCGGCCCATCCCTTCCCGTTCATCCCCAATCTCGGCTTCACCATCGCGCTAGCGCTGGAGCGTGTCAGCGACGGGCGCGCGCTCGACGCGCTGATCCGCGTGCCGGTGAAGATGGACCGTTTCATCGAGCTGCCAGATCTCGCCCGCGAGGGCGTCCAGCGCTTCATCATGCTGGAGGACCTGGTCGCGCTGTTCATCGGCAAGCTCTTCCCCGGCTACGAGGTCAAGGGCACCGGCTCCTTCCGCATCATCCGCGACTCCGATCTCGACATCGAGGAGGAGGCGGAGGACCTGGTCCGCGTCTTCGAGACCATGCTGAAACAGCGCCGCCGCGGCGTCGTCATCCGGCTGGAGCTCCATGCCGACATGCCGGCGCATCTGCGCGACATGATCATCCGCGAGCTCAGGGTCGATCCCGACGAGATCGTCGTCGTCGATGGCATGATCGGCCTCAACGAGCTTTCCCAGCTCGTCGGCGTCGATCGTCCGGACCTGAAGTTCAAGCCCTACAATGCCCGCTTTCCCGAGCGCATCCGCGAGCATGGCGGCGACTGCTTC
>PNLY01000106.1 GCA_013823325.1 Methylobacterium sp. | reverse complement strand
GTTCTGATCGACCGCGAGCTGGAAGCCGTCGCGGACCTGCTGGCCCAGCGAGGCCGCCGGCCCGGTCAGCACGCTGACCACCCCGATCTTCAAGGGCTCCTGCGCCCGCGCGGCGGAGAGCCCGAGCGCGAGCGCGCCGGCACTGAGCGACAAAGCGAATTTGAGCGTCATGTCTGATGTCCTCCCGGGACCTGCCAGATGCGTCCGTCGGCGGGGTTCCCCAACCCTATCCAGACGGCCTCGGCAGTCATATTGTTTCAAGCTTAAAATATCTGCAAGGGGTTCCTGCGGGTAATTTTTGTGCGTGCGTGAAGGCGTCATTCTCGGGCGGAGCGAAGCGCAGACCCGAGAATCTCGTGACGAGAAGGCGCTGGTCGGCGCCTCCTCCGATCTGAGATGCTCGGGACGAGCCCGAGAGCATGACGCGCTCTGGCTGCCGGCCTTAGGCCTGCACGCCGTCGACGTACCAGTCCATCTTCGACAGCATCTCGTCGGAAGCCGTCTCGCCAGCCTTGAGGCGCAGCACGCCCTTCTGGTCCTTGAGCTCGCCGGTGAAGGGGTGGAGCGTGCCGGCGACGATGCCCTTCTGGACCTCGTCCGCGGCGGCGCGCGCCGCCGGCGTGACAGCGTCGTTATAGGGCGCGAGCTTGACCATGCCGTCCTTGATGCCGCCCCAGACGTCGCCGCTCTTCCAGCTGCCGTCCATCGCCTCCTTGACGCGCTTGATGTAGTAGCCCGACCAGTCGTCGACGATCGCCGAGAGATGCGCCTTGGGAGCGAAGGCCTTCATGTCCGAGGCCTGGCCGAAGGCGAAGACGCCGCGTTGCTCGGCCGCCTGCAGCGCTGCCGCAGAATCGGTGTGCTGGGTGATCACGTCGCAGCCCTGGTCGATCAGCGCCTTGGCGGCATCGGCTTCCTTGGCCGGGTCGTACCAGGTCGAGGCCCAGATCACCTTGGTCTTGAAGTTGGGGTTCACCTTCTTGGCGGCGAGATGGAAGGCGTTGATGCCCATCACCACCTCGGGGATCGGGAAGGAGGCGATGTAGCCGGCCTGTCCGGACTTCGACATATGCCCGGCGATGGTGCCGATCACGGCGCGGCCCTCGTAGAATCGGGCATTGTAGGTCGCGACGTTCTCGGCGCGCTGATAGCCGGTGGCGTGCTCGAACTTGATCTTCGGGAACTGCTTGGCGACCTGGATGGTCGGGTTCATGAAACCGAAGGAGGTCGTGAAGATCAGCTGGTCGCCGGCCTGGGCGAGCTGGCGGATGGCGCGCGCTGCATCCGGGCCTTCGGCAACGTTCTCGATGAAGCTGGTCTTGACCTTGTTGCCATAGGCGGCCTCGACCGCCTTGCGGCCCTGGTCGTGGGTCCAGGTCCAGCCATGGTCGCCGACCGGGCCGACATAGACGAAGCCGACGCCGAACGGCGACTGGGCGCGCGCGCCGACCAGCGGCAGGGCCGAGCTGGCGGCAGCGCCGGCGAGAAGGGTACGGCGGGTGATGATAGCAGACATGATGGTGTTCCCCGTTGTCGGTTGCAGCGCGATCAGGGCGCCGGGAAAGGCTTGCCGAGGCAGGCGGGCGCGTCGCGTCCGCCGGTTCTCCGTCCTTGCGACATCATGGTCAGAACCACAATCGTCGCAAGGTAGGGGGTCATCGCCAGGACTTCCGGCGCGATGAAGCTGAGGCCGGCCGCCTTGGCCTGCAATTCGAAGGTCGCGACCGCCCCGAACAGATAGGCGCCGATCAGCAGCCGGCCCGGCTTCCAGGCGGCGAAGACGACAAGGGCGAGCGCGATCCAGCCACGGCCGGCAGTCAGACGGTCGGCCCACATCGGCGTCAGCGCCAGCGAAAAATAGGCGCCGCCGAGCCCCGCCAGCGCCCCGCCGAAGCCGGTCGCGGCGGTGCGGATCGCCAGCACGCGATAACCGATCGCATGGGCGGAATCGGCATTCTCGCCAACGGCCCGCAGGATCAGCCCGGCCTTGGTCCGGCGCAGGAACAGGCTGACGGCGAGGACGAGCGCAAGTGAGAGGTAGACGATGGCGTCATGACCGAAGACGAGGCGCAGCCAGGGATGGGCGGCGTAGTCGGCCGGGAAGAGCGGGCCGAGGCGCGTGATCGTACGCCCGACGAAGCCGGCGCCGATCAGCGAGGAGGCGCCGATGCCGAAGATCGTCAGCGCGAGGCCGGTCGCGACCTGATTGGAGCCGAGGCCGAGGGTCAGCAGCGCGAAGATCATCGCCGCGGCGACGCCCGCCAGCGTCGCCGCCAGCAAGCCGAGCGGGACGCTGCCGGTGGAATAGGCCATCGCAAAGCCCGCGACCGCGCCGCACAGCATCATGCCCTCGACACCGAGATTGAGGACGCCTGCTTTCTCGGTGACGAGCTCGCCAAGCGCCGCCAGCAGGATCGGCGTCGCTGCCGCGGCGAGCGTCATGAAGATCGAGACGAGGATGGCGGCAGTCATGGCGCCACCTTTGCGGGGCGCGCCTTCCAGGCGAGCCGGTAACGCACCAGCACATCGGTCGCGAGCAGGAAGAATAGCAGCAGCGCCTGGAACATGCCGGTGGCGGCCGAGGGCAGGCGCACCGTGCTCTGGGCGATCTCGCCGCCGACGTAGGTCACCGCCAGCACCAGCGCGCCGAAGACGATACCGACAGGCGAGAGCCGGCCGAGAAAGGCCACGATGATCGCGGTGAAGCCGTAGCCCACCGGGAATTGTGGCGTGAGCTGGCCGAACGGACCGGCCGCCTCGAACAGGCCGGCAAGCCCCGCGAGCCCGCCGCCGGCGAGCAGCGCCGCCCAGGTGACGCGGTCGGCGTCGAAGCCGCCATGGCGGGCGGCGGCCGGCGCACGCCCGACGACGCGCACTGCGTAGCCGGCGATGGTCTTGCTCATCACGAACCAGGCGATCATTGCGAGCAGGATCGCCAAGGGCACGCCGAGATGGACGAGCGAGCCTTCCGCGACCGCCGGCAGCGTCTGGCTGCCGCTGAACATCTTGGTCTGCGGGAAATTGAAGCCGTCCGGATCCTTCCACGGACCGCGCACGAGATAATACAGGAACTGCACCGCGACATAGGTCAGCATCAGGCTGGACAGGATCTCGCTGACCTGCAGGCGCACCTTGAGCAACGCCGGAACTGCCGCATAGGCAGCGCCGCCCGCAATGCCGGCGAGCGCCATGGCGGGCAGGATCCACCAGCCGGTCATGTCATGGGTCAGAAGTGCGACGCCGGTGCCGGCGATCGCGCCCATGACGTATTGCCCCTCGGCGCCGATGTTCCAGACATTGGCGCGAAAGCCGATGGCAAGGCCGAGCGCGATCATGATCAGCGGCGCCGCCTTGATCCCGAGATCGGCCCAGCGCTGCGGCTCCATCAGCGGCGTGATGAAGATCGCCGTGACCGCGCGCAGGCCGTCATAGCCGATCGCGCCGAAGACCAGCATGCCGGTCAGCATGGTGAGCCCGATCGCGATCAGCGGGCTGAGATACAGCATCGCCTTGCTGGGCTCGCGCCGGCGCCGCCATTCAAGCATGCGCCGGCTCCACCTGATGGCTTTCGCCATGGACGCCGCCCATCAGCAGGCCGATCTCTTCGAGCTTCAGGCCCGCGACCGGCCGCGCCTGCGACAGTCGACCTTCGTTGATCACACAGAGCCGGTCGGAGAGCTCGAGCAACTCGTCGAGATCCTGCGAGATCACCACGATGGCCGAGCCCTGCGCCGCGAGGTCGACGAGAGCCTGCCGGATTGCGGCGGCAGCACCGGCATCGACGCCCCAGGTCGGCTGCGCCACCACCAGCACGTCGGGACGCTGCCCGATCTCGCGGCCCATGATGAATTTCTGCAGGTTACCGCCGGAGAGCGAGCCGGCGAGCGCCGCCGGGCCGGTTGTCCGGACATCGAAGCGGGCGATGACATCCTTCGCATAAGCCTCGACCGGCCCTTGCCGGATCACGCCAGATGGCGTGAGGGGCAGGCGATGGCGCGCAGTCAGCACGACGTTCTCGGCGAGCGAGAACTCGGGCACGGCGGCATGGCCGTTGCGCTCTTCGGGCACGCAGGCAAGACCGGCGGCGCGGCGCGCGCCGGCATCCGTGAGGCCGATCGGCCGGCCGTCGAGCCTGATCGCATCGGCGTTGGCAGCGAGATGCTCGCCCGAGAGCGCCATCAGCAATTCGGCCTGGCCATTGCCGGCGACGCCGGCGATGCCGAGGATTTCGCCGGCTTGAGCGGAGAAGGAGATGGCTTTCAGGCTGGTGCCGAAAGGCGGCTCGCCCGGCATGTCGAGCCTGTCGACGCTGAGCCGTGCCGCGCCGGCCTTGCCGCCGCTGGGCGGGCGATCCAGGCTCTTGAGTTCCGCACCGATCATCAGCTCGGCCATGCGCCGGGTCGTCTCGATGCGCGGATCACAGGTCGCGACGACCTTGCCGCCGCGCAGGATGGTGGCGGCTTCGCACAGCGCCTTGATCTCGTGCAGCTTGTGGCTGATGTAGAGAATCGAGCAGCCCTCGCCGGCGATCTGGCGCAATGTCTCGAACAGGCGCTCGACCTCCTGCGGCGTCAGCACCGAGGTCGGCTCGTCCATGATCAGCAGTTTGGGCTTCTGCAAAAGGCAGCGCACGATCTCGATGCGCTGGCGCTCACCGACCGAGAGCGTATGCACGGCGCGATCGGGATCGAGCGGCAAGGAATAGCTGTCGAGGATCGCCTTGATCCGCGCCTTCAACTCCTCGGCCGGGACGGTCTCGTCGAGGCCGAGCGCGATGTTCTCCAGCACGGTCATGCCGTCGAACAGCGAGAAATGCTGGAAGACCATGCCGATGCCGAGCTTGCGCGCCGCCTTGGGCGAGGAGATCTCGACCGGGCGGCCGTCGAAGCTGATCTGGCCCTCGTCGGCCCGCTGCACGCCATAGATGATCTTGACCAGGGTCGACTTGCCGGCGCCGTTCTCGCCGAGCAGGGCATGGATCTCGCCGGGGCGGACGGAAACGCTGATGTCCTGATTGGCCTTCACGCCCGGAAAGCTCTTCGAGACATGCGCGAGCGCCAGGCGCGAAGGTGCCGTCTGGTCAGGCGGCTGCGTCATGGCGGTTCCGTGCCCTCGCGCGTCCCGTGGCAGACCTCCCCGCGAGGCCTGCCTTCTCGCCAAGCAAGCAACGCACCAGCTCGGCGCTCGTCAAGGCGGCGATCACCTCCGGACGCTTGTCATGCACATCCGATCCACCGATCGGACAGGTGAGACGTGCCAGCGCTGTGCTGGTGGGATGCCGCCGGCGGAAGCTCGCCTCGAAGCGGGCGCGCTTCGTCGCCGATCCGATCATGCCGACATAAGCGGCATCGCCGCGCAGCAGCGCCGCCTCGGCCAGGCGGTAATCGAGCGCGTGGCTGTGGCTCAGGACGATAAAGGCCGAGCCGGGCCGGGCGGCAGCGAGGGCGGTCTCGGGATCGTCGAGTTGCAGGCAGGAGACGGTTGTCGGCACGTCCTCGAACTGGCCGGGACGGTCGTCGATCAGCGTCACGGCGAGGGGCAGCAAGGCGAGGCTGCGCGCCAGCGCCTTGCCGGTATGGCCAGCGCCGAAGATCAGCACCTGCGGCCGCTCGGCCGCGGCTTTCGCTTCGTCCCGCTTCAGCGCTTCGAGATGCGCCGCGTTCGCCGGCTCCATCGCCACCCGCACGCGCCCGCCGCAGCACTGGCCCATTTGCGGGCCGAGCGGGATGTCGATCAACTGCTGCGGGCCGCCGTTGTCGAGCAGCACGCGGGCAAGATCGATGCAGTGGAATTCGAGCTGGCCGCCGCCGATGGTGCCGGCGCTGCCATGGGCACTGACGATCATCGTCGCGCCGGGCTCGCGCGGGGTCGAGCCCTGCGCCTCAGCGATGCGGACGATGACGGCGCCTTCTTTCAGGTTGGCTGCGAGGAAGTCGGCGGGCGTCATCGCGTGCCCTCCGCCAGAGCCCGCACCCGTTCGACTGCGTCGAGCACCCGCTCCGGCGTCGCCGGCGCGTCGAGCTGCGGGCAGAAGCGGTAGTCGCCGACACTGGCGACCGCATCGGAGAGCGCGTGCAGCACGCTGATCGCCAGCATCAGCGGCGGCTCGCCGACCGCCTTGGAACGATGGATGGTGTGCTCGCGGTTGGGCGCCTTCTCCAAGAGCGCGACGTTGAAGATCCGCGGACGATCGGAGGCGACCGGGATCTTGTAGGTCGAGGGCGCGTGCGTCCTGAGCCGCCCCTTCTCGTCCCAGACCAGTTCCTCGGTGGTCAGCCAGCCCATGCCCTGGACAAAGCCGCCCTCGATCTGGCCCTTGTCGATCGCCGGGTTCAGCGAGTTGCCGCAGTCGTGCAGGATGTCGACGCGCTCGACCTTGTACTCTCCGGTCAGCGTGTCGATCGCGACCTCGGCCGCGGCGGCGCCATAGGCGAAATAGTAGAAGGGGTGGCCGCGCCCCGCCTTGCGGTCCCAATGGATCTTTGGCGTGGCGTAGAAGCCCGTGGCCGAAAGCTGGACACGGGCCATATAGGCCGCCTTGACCAATTCGACGAAGCTGATCTCGCGGGCGCCGACTTGGACTCGTCCGGGCAGGAAAGCGATCGCCTCCGGCTTTTCCTGCCAGTGCTTGCAGGCGAAGGCGGTGAGCCGCGCCTTGATCGTCTCGCAGGCGTCGAGCGCCGCCATGCCATTGAGGTCGGAGCCGGAAGAGGCGGCGGTGGCCGAGGTGTTCGGCACCTTGCCGGTCGTCGTCGCGGTGATCTTGATCTGCTCAAGCCCGATGCCGAAGGCCTGCGCCACCACCTGCGCCACCTTCTGGTAGAGCCCCTGGCCCATTTCGGTGCCGCCATGGTTCAGCGCCACCGTGCCGTCGGTGTAGACATGCACCAGCGCGCCAGCCTGATTGTACCAGGTCGCGGTGAAGGATATCCCGAACTTGACCGGCGTCAGCGCGATGCCGCGCTTGATCACCGGGCTCTGCCGGTTGAAGGCGCGGATCGCCGCCTGGCGGGCGCGGTAGTCGCAGGAGTGCGAGAGGTCGTCGATCACCTCGGCGGCGATCATGTCCTCGACCGGCTGGTGGTAGGGCGTGATCTCCCGGCCTTCGCCGCCATAGAGATTGCGCTTCCTCACCTCCAGCGGATCGAGCCCGGTGGCGTAGGCGACCTCCTCGATGAAGCGCTCGGCTCCGACCATGCCCTGCGGGCCGCCGAAGCCGCGGAATGCGGTGTTGGAGACCGTATGGGTGCGCAAGGGCTCCGAGCGGGCCCGCACCGCCGGGTAGAAATAGCAGTTGTCCATGTGGAACAACGCGCGGTCGGTGACCGGTCCGGAGAGGTCGGCGTTCCAGCCGCAGCGCGCGGCATAGACGGCATCGACTGCATGGATGCGACCCTCATCGTCGAAGCCGATCTCGTAATCGACGACGAAGTCGTGGCGCTTGCCGGTGATGACCATGTCGTCGTCGCGGTCTGGCCGGAGCTTTACCGGCCGCTTCAGCTTGCGGGCGGCGAGCGCGGCGACGCAGGCGAAGAGATTGGCTTGCGTCTCCTTGCCACCGAAGCCGCCGCCCATGCGCCTGACTTCGATCGTGACCGCATGCGAACCGACGCCGAGCACGTTTGCGACCATGTGCTGGACCTCGCTCGGATGCTGGGTCGAGCACAGCACCAGCATGTCCTGGTCCTCGCCGGGGATGGCGAGCGAGATCTGGCTTTCGAGGTAGAAATGATCCTGCCCGCCGATCGCCATCGTGCCTTTCAAGCGGCGCGGGCTATTGGCGAGGGCAGAGGTGACGTCGCCGCGTTCGAGCTTGAGCGGCTCGGTGACGAGCTCGGAGCCGGCAGCGCGGGCGGCGGCGACGTCGAGCAGGGGAGGCGCCTCATCGTAAGTCGCCCTGGCCAGCAGTGCGGCGTGGCGGGCCTGTTCGCACGTCTCGGCGATGACCGCGAAGAGCGGCTGGCCGTGATGCAGGATGTCGCTTGTCGCGAAGACCGGCTCGTCGTGCTTGTGCGTCGAGGAGATGTCGTTCTCGCCGGGAATGTCGTTGGCGGTGAGGACCGAAAGCACGCCGGGCGCGGCTTCGACGGCCGACAGATCGAGCGAGAGCAGCTTGCCATGCGCGATGGTCGAGAGGCCGATATAGGCATGGGCGAGGCCGGCCGGCTCGGCGATGTCGTCGATATAGAGAGCTTCACCGGCGACATGCTTCTCGGCGGAATCGTGCTTCAGCGGCGAGCCGACGATCGGCCGTGTCGCCAGGGCGTCGAGCCGTTTGCGCGCGTCAGCCATGAGCGGCTTCCGCCAGCAGGCCGGCGACGCGGGTCGACGTCTCAGGCGTCGTTGTCTCGATCAGGAAGCGCCGCAGCAGGTTGCCGGCGACCTTGAGCCGATAGTTGGCCGAAGCCCGCATGTCGGTCAGCGGTGTGAAGTCCTGAGCCAATGCGGCGATCGCGGCGGCGACCGCGGCTTCGTCCCAGGAGCGGCCGAGCAGAGCGGCTTCCGCCGCCTTCGCCCGCTTCGGAATGCCGGCCATGCCGCCATAAGCGAGCCGCGCCTCGCCGACGCGGCCTGCTGCATCCAGCGTCAGGTAGAAGGCGCCGCAGACGGCGGAGATGTCCTCGTCGAAGCGCTTCGAGATCTTGGAGATGTGGAAGAGCGCACCCGCCGGCAGTTTCGGCACCAGCACGGTCTCGACGAATTCGCCAGGCTGCCGATCCTGCTTGCGATAGTCGAGGAAGAAGGCTTCGAGTGGGAGCTGGCGCCGTTCGCTGCCTTTGCGTAGCACCAATGTCGCGCCAAGGGCGATCAGCGCCGGCGGCAGGTCGCCGATCGGCGAGCCATTGGCGATATTGCCGCCTATCGTGCCGGCATTGCGCACCTGCTCGCCGCCAAAGCGGCGCATCATCTCGTCGAGCTGCGGCGAGATGGTCGCCAGCGCCTCGCGCACCGCGATCTGGTTCGCTATCGCGCCGAAGCGCAGATGATCGCCTTCGTCGGAGATCCCGCGCAGTGCGTCGATCCGGCCGAGATAAATTACCGGATCGAGCCGACGCATGCCCTTGGTGACCCAGAGGCCGACATCGGTCGCGCCAGCCACGAGCGTCGCCTGCGGGTGGGTGCTGACGAGCTCGGCCAGCGCTTCGACAGTGGCGGGCGCGTAGAAATGGCGCTCGCCATCGCCGATCGCGATCGTCTCGCCATCCGCGAGCGCCTTCAGTCGCGCGACGGTCGCGGGCATCCCCGCGACGAAACGATCATTCTTGCGCTCGGCACTATCCATGCGCTGCGCCGCCGCGATGATCGGCTCGTAGCCGGTGCAGCGGCAGAGGTTTCCTGCGAGCGCATCCTCGATGCGCTGCACCGATGGCGCCCGCTCGTTCAGCCAGAGCGCCAGCAGCGACATGATGAAGCCAGGCGTGCAGAAGCCGCATTGCGAGCCATGGCAGTCGACCATCGCCTGCTGCACCGGGTGGAGAGTGCCGTCGGGCGCCTTCAGATGCTCGACGGTCAGGACATGGCAGCCGTCCAGGGTAGGCAGGAAGCGGATGCAGGCGTTGATCGCCTCATAGCGCAGCCGGTCGCCATCGAGCCGGCCGACGACGATGGTGCAGGCGCCGCAATCGCCCTCGGCGCAGCCTTCCTTGGTGCCGATGCGGCGCCGGTCGAGCCTGAGCCAATCGAGCACAGTGCGGGTCGGATCGCAGGACGCGATCTCGACCAGCTCGTCGCCGAGCAGGAAACGTACGGTCTCACGCATGGCGGCACTGCCGCTCGCAAATCGGAGTCATGCCCCAAGATTAGGCACGTTCGCGGCTTGGCCGGAAGCTTTGATTTAGAGCCTCTAACAAAACCTGGACCTATCTGGACGCCGGCAATTCGTTCGATCCGCCAGGAGCGGTGCGCAGCCGATACCATCGGTATCGGCAAGCGACGCGACGCCGCGGGCGGGCGAATTCCCGGCGCCGAAGGTGGGCCTTGGAGGGCCGCCTGCGGTGTCGGAACGACTTGCCGATATCGAAGGATATCGGCTGCGCGCTCCTCCTGGCATTCGGCTCCTCCAAGACCCATCCAGATAGGTCCAGGTTTTGTTAGAGGCTCTTAGTGCAGATATGATCGCGATTTGAGCCGGAGCGGCGAGCCTTGAGCAAAGACGGTGCGATCTCGGCCCTGCGCGGCCGGCTTCTCTGGTTCGTCGCTGATCCGCATGAGGTCGGCGAGGCCGCGTATCGCTATGTCGAGGACGGTCTGCTCGTCATCGAAGGCGGCCTGATCAAGGCTGCCGGCGAGGCGAAGGAGCTGCTTTCGACCCTGCCGGCCGGCGCCGTCATCACCGATCACCGCCCGCATCTGCTCATGCCGGGCTTCATCGACGCCCATATCCACATGCCGCAGACGCAAGTGATCGCCTCCTATGGCGCGCAATTGATGGAGTGGCTGAACAAGTACACCTTCGTCGAGGAGCAGAAACTGGCCCAGCAGGGCCATGCGGAGAAGCTCTCGGCTTTCCTGCTCGACGAATTGCTGGCGAGCGGCACCACTACGGCGGCGGTCTATTGCTCCGTGCACAAGCAGTCGGCCGAGGCCTTCTTCGCCGAATCGCACCGGCGCAACACCCGCATGATCGCCGGCAAGGTGATGATGGACCGCAACGCGCCGCCGGCACTGACCGACACCGCCGAAAGCGGCTATTCCGACAGCAAGGCGCTGATCGGCCGCTGGCATGGCAAGGGCCGCCAGCTCTATGCGATCACGCCGCGCTTCGCGGTGACCTCGACGCCGAAACAGATGGCAGCTTCACGAAAGCTGGTCGAGGAACATCCGGATTGCTTCGTCCAGACCCATATCAACGAGAACCGGGCCGAGATCGCCTTCGCCAGAGAGCTCTATCCCGATGCCGCCGACTATGCCGGCATCTACGAGGATTACGGTTTGCTGGGCCGGAAAAGCCTGCTCGGCCATTGCATCCACATGACCAAGCGCGAATGGCGCGCCTTTGCCGAGCATGGTGCGGTCGCGGTGTTCTGCCCGACCTCGAATCTTTTCCTTGGTTCCGGCCTGTTCGACTGGGCGCGCGCCCGGCATGAGGGCGTCAAGGTCGCGGTCGCGACCGATATCGGCGGCGGCACCTCCTACTCGATGCTGCGCACCATGGCCGAGGCTTACAAGATCCTGCAGTTGCAGGGCCAGTCGCTCTCGGCCTTCGAGGCGCTGCACGCGATCACGCTCGGCAATGCCGTGGCCCTGGGGCTCGATCATCTGATCGGCTCGTTCGAGCCAGGATGTGAGGCCGATGTCGTCGTGCTCGATCCTGCCGCGACGCGGGCGATGGCGCACCGACTGGAGACGGTACGCGATCTGGCCGAGGAGCTTTTCGTGCTGGTCACGCTCGGTGACGAGCGCAATGTGGCGGCGACTTATGTGATGGGGGTGCCAAGCAACTCGATCTGAAGGGGCAGCCTTCCCAGCAATCGGGTGGCGCCGCGACGTCGGGAGCTCTCTTCTGGCAGCAGACGCCGCTCACGAGGATGCCGATGACCGCCCCGCAGATCGCTGCCCTGCTGGTCTTCCTGTTTCCGCTCGCCTACAGCCCCGGACCTGGCAATTCATTCTTCGCAGCGATCGGCGCCAGCGGGGGCCTAGCCTCTGCCTGGCCGGCCTTGATCGGCTATCATGCGGCGACGTTCGTGGTGACGCTGGCGATCGGCGCGGGCCTCGGCCTCACACTCCTGACGAATCCAACGGTGGCTGGCGCGCTCAAGCTCGCCGGTGCCTTCTATGTGGCCGGGATCGGTGTCATGTTCCTGAAAGCGGCGCCTTCCGACGGCGACGCTGGCCGGGGGCCGATGCGCGCCTCGCTGCTCGATGGCGCAGCGGTGCTGGTCTTCAACCCCAAAGCCTATCTGATCATCGCACTGATGTTCACGCAGTTCCTGCCGGAACAGGCTTCGCTGGCAACGCTTCTGACGATCACCGCCGTCTTCACGATCAACAACCTGCTGGCCTTCGTGATCTGGACGCTTCTCGGCTTGGCGATCGGCAGGCTGATCGCTTCGCGCATGAGCGGTCGCCTCGTCAATCTCGTCTTCGGGGGTTGCCTGATCGGCGTCGCTGCGTGGATGGCACTGTCCTGAGGCCGCGGCGCCGGAGGCTTCCGAAGGTCAGCCCAGCACGCCGCCCTTGCGGGCATGGTCGAGATAGATCTCGCGCAGGCGCAGCGTCGCCGGGCCCGGCGCGCCGTTGTGGATGCTGTGGCCGTCGATCGTCGTCACCGGCATCACCAGGCTGGTGGCCGAGGTGATGAAGGCCTCCTCGGCGTCGAGCGCTTCTTCCAGAGTGAATTCGCGCTCCTCGAAGGTGAAGCCGCTCTCGGCGAGGAAGGCGAGCACGGCCGTGCGGGTGATGCCGGGCAGCACCTTGTGCGAGAGCGGGCGCGAGATCAGCGTCTTGCCCTTGACGATCCAGGCGGTCGACGAGGCGCCCTCGGTGACGACGCCGTCTTCGATCATCCAGGCTTCCTGCGCGCCGTTCTCGGCGGCGAACTGCTTGGCCAGCACCGGAGCGAGCAGGTTGACGCTCTTGATGTCGCGGCGGGCCCAGCGCAGGTCCGGCGTGCTGACGACCTTGATGCCGGTCTTGGCCAGCGGCGTGTTGGCGAACTGGCGCGCCTGCGTGAACAGGACGAGAGACGCCTTCACGCCCTTGGGGAAGGCAAAATCGCGATCAGCGGCGCCGCGCGAGACCTGCAGATAGATGCTGCCTTCATCCAGACTGTTGCGGGCGATCAGCTCCTGATGGATCGCGATCAGCTCGGCGCGCGAACAGGGCAGCTCGAGTCCGATCTCGCCGGCCGAGCGTTCGAGTCGCGCCAGATGTGCCTCGCAGTCGATCAGCTTGCCGCCGAGCACGGCCGAGACCTCGTAGATGCCGTCGCCGAAGATGAAGCCGCGGTCAAAGATCGAGATCGTCGCCTCTTCCTCGGGGAGGTAGGCGCCATTGACGTAGACGATGCGGCTCATGGGGACGATCTCATGCGGGAACGACGGACTTTCCTAGCCGAGCCGAACGCGCGAGGCGAGATATCATGCCGGCTTGCCGACCGGCGTTGGACGCAGGGCGGCGCTAGCCAACCGTCTTCGCCTCGAAATGGCGCTGTCGGAAAGCGCGGACCTTGGCGCGGTTGCCGCAGACCGACATCTCGCACCAGCGCCGCAGCCGGTTCTTGGTGGTGTCAAAGAACAGCCAGCCGCAATGGTCGCCCTCGCATTGCTTGATGCGGGCGAGGTTCTGCTGGGTCAGCACGGTCAGGGCCGACAGCGCAATCGGCCCGCGGATCGCCTCGCTCAGGTTCTGCTTTGAGTCCCAGCGCCAGACGAAGCCGTCGCCATAGGGCGAAAGCTTCGCGCAGGAGAGGCAATGCGCATGGACGCTGGCCAACCGCGTCCGGTCTTCCTCCGCCGGAGGCTGCCGGCGGCTGAGCGCGGCGCCGATCCGGTAGATCGTATCGCGCAGGTCGAGCGCCTCGGCGAGCAGCCGGGCCGCAAGAGCCTCGTCCCCAGCGAGGGCGGCCAGCGCTGCATCGCGATCGCTGTCGCTGATCACCTTGGCATGCCGCGCCCAGATCACGACGTCGCGCCCCTCGCGCAGATGTTCGAGTTGATTGGGGCCGCCGCGATCAGAGGTGGTGTTGGTGAAGTCGAAGGCGAGCTCGCTCGCAACGAGCGGCAAGGAGCCGGCGCGGCTGGGGCCGCCTGTACGATCGGTTGTCATGTAACCAGCTATCTCAGATTTACAGGTTAAAGCAAGCGACGTAGCGTCCGGCCACGGCTTGGACCGTGGAGGAGAACGGACATGAGAACCAACTGGGTCGCGATACTCGCCGCCGGCGCGCTCGCGATGTCGCAAGGCGCTGCGCTGGCACAGGTCAAGCTCGGCGTCGTCGGGCCGATGACCGGCGCGAGCGCTGCCTTCGGGGCGCAATTGAAGAACGGGGTCGAGCAGGCGGTGGCCGACATCAATGCCGCTGGCGGCATCCTCGGCCAGACGATCGTGCTGTCGAGCGGCGACGATGTCGGCGATCCCAAGCAGGGCGTCTCGGTCGCCAACAAATTCGTCGGCGACGGCATCAAGCTCGTCGTCGGCCACTTCAACTCTGGCGTTACCATGCCGGCGTCGGAGGTCTATGCCGAGAACGGCATGCTGATGATCAGTCCGTCTGCGACCAACCCGAAGATCACCGAGCGCGGCCTGTGGAACGTCTTTCGCACCTGCGGTCGCGACGACCAGCAGGGCATCGTCGCCTCCGGCCACATCGCCAAGACCTTCAAGGGCAAGGTCATCGTCGTCGTCCATGACAAGACGACCTATGGCCAGGGCCTCGCCGACGAGACCCGCAAGGGCCTGCACGCCGCCGGAATCAAGGAAGCGCTCTATGAGGGCGTCAACACTGGCGAGAAGGACTTCTCGGCGCTGGTCTCGAAGATCAAGGCGGCGAAGGCCGACCTGCTCTATTGGGGCGGGCTGCACACCGAGCTCGGCCTGATCGTGCGCCAGATGCGCGACCAGGGCCTGACCACGGTGGCGATGGGCGCGGATGGCATCACCTCCGACGAATACGCCGTCATCGGCGGCCCGGGCACCGAAGGCACGCTGATGACCTTCCCGCCCGATCCGCGGCGGCGCCCCGCTGCAGCCGAGGTGGTCAAGCGCTTCGAGGCCAAGGGCATCAATCCCGAGGCCTATACGCTCTACTCCTATGCCGCGGTCCAGATCATGAAACAGGCGGCCGAGCAGGCGAAATCGCTCGATCCGAAGAAGATCGCTGCCGCGATGCATTCGGGCATGACCTTCAAGACCGTGCTCGGCGACATGTCCTATGACAAGAAGGGCGACCGCACCAATCTCGATTACACCGTCTACACCTGGAGGAAGGGGGCGGACGGCAAGATCAGCTATGTCGAGAACTGATGGTCAGAGCATTTTCGAGCTAGGTGGATACCGGTTCGCGCGAAGAAAATGCGATAAAACAATACTCTAGCCGGTGTCGGTGGCCTCCCCTGGCCGGACATCGACAGGGCGCCGCTTCGCTCAAGGCGAGGCGGCGTTTTTCGTTTCAGCACTTCAGCGCCGCCGCGATCAGGCGCTGGGTGTAGCCTTGCTGCGGCGCCTCGAAGATTGCCTCGGTCGGCCCGCGCTCGACCACCCTTCCGTCCTTCATCACCATGATCTCGTCGGCCATGGCCCGGACCACGGCGAGATCGTGGCTGATGAAGAGATAGGACAGGTCGTGCCGCGCCTGCAGGTCCTTGAGCAGGGCGACGATGCTCTGCTGCACGGTCCGGTCGAGCGCCGAGGTCGGCTCGTCCAGCACCACCAGCGCCGGATGCAGGATCATGGCACGCGCGATCGCGATGCGCTGGCGCTGGCCGCCCGAGAATTCGTGCGGATAGCGGTTGCGCAGCGCCGGATCGAGGCAGACCTCGGTCAGCGCCGCCGCAGCTCGCCGCTCGCGCTCGGTGCGCGACAAGGCCGGCTCGTGCACCAGCAAGCCCTCGGTGATGATCTCGCCGACGGTGAGGCGCGGCGAGAGCGAGCCGAACGGATCCTGGAACACGACCTGCAGGCTGCGGCGCAAGGGGCGCATCGCGGCACGGTCGAGCGGGGCCAGTGCCCGGTCCTCAAAGCGCACGATGCCGGAGGAGGGCAGGAGTTTCAGCAGAGCGCGCCCGAGCGTCGACTTGCCTGAGCCGGATTCGCCGACGATGCCGATCGTCTGGCCGCGCCGCACCGTCAGGTCGACCCCGTCTACGGCGTGCAGCGTTACCGTCTCGCGCTTCAGGAAGCCGCGCGACAGGTCGAAGGAGACGCGCAGGTCCCGGGCTTCGAGCAGGATCGGCGCATGCGCTGGCGGTGGCGCCTTGTGGCCATGCGGCTCGGCCGCGAGCAGCGCTTTGGTGTAAGGATGCTGCGGCGCCTCGAAGATCGCCTGCGCCGGGCCGCTCTCGACGACGTCGCCAGACTTCATCACATAGACGCGCTCGGCGTATTTCCGGACCAGCCCAAGGTCGTGGCTGATCAGGATCACGGCCATCCCGAGCCGCTGCCGGAGCTCGGCGATCAGCGCCAGGATCTCGGCTTCGATGGTGACGTCGAGCGCTGTCGTCGGCTCGTCGGCGATCAGGATGTCGGGATCGTTGGCCAGCGCCATCGCGATCATCACGCGCTGGCGCTGCCCGCCGGAGAGTTCGTGCGGATAGGAATCGAGCCGGCGCTCCGGATGCGGGATGCGCACCAGCTTCAGCAGTTCCAGCGCCCGCGCTCGCGCCGCCT
Organism: Methylobacterium sp.; assembly: GCA_013823325.1. Classification (GTDB taxonomy): domain Bacteria; phylum Pseudomonadota; class Alphaproteobacteria; order Rhizobiales; family Beijerinckiaceae; genus Allobosea; species Allobosea vestrisii. The sequence continues at coordinate 1,590 of PNLY01000106.1, read as the reverse complement.
TCCGCGACAGGCCCTGATGCTTGCGCAAGGGCGCCGCCATCTGCGTGCCGATCCGGAAGAGCGGATCGAGCGAGGTCATCGGCTCCTGGAAGATCATCGCGAGCTTACGCCCGCGATAGCTGTTCAGCACCGCGGGCGACAGCTTGAGAAGATCGACCTCGCGGTAGCGGATCGCGCCGGAAACCTCGCCATTGCTAGCGAGGAGGCCCATCGCCGCCATCACGCTCTGGCTCTTGCCGGAGCCGGATTCGCCGACCACTGCGACGAACTCGCCGGGGCCGACATCGAGATCGATGCCGCGCACCGCCTCGCAGGGGCCGTCATTGGTGCGGAAGCGAACCTTCAGGTCGCGGATGGCGAGGATCGGTTCGCTTCCCATCTCAGCGATCTCTCGGATCAAGCGCATCGCGCAGGCCGTCGCCGAGGAAGTTGAGCGAGAACAGCGTCGTCACCAGGAAGGCGGCCGGAAAGATCAGCATCCAGGGCGTTGCCTGGATGGCGCGGGCGCCGTCCGAGATCAGCACGCCCCAGCTCGTCATCGGCTCCTGCACGCCAAGGCCGAGGAAGGAGAGGAAGCTCTCCAGCAGGATCACCTTCGGCACCAGGAGGGTGACATAGACGATGACCGGCCCGAGCGTGTTGGGAATGACATGGCGCTTGAGGATGCCGCCGGTCGAGACGCCGAGCGCCTCTGCCGCCAGCACATAGTCCTGCCGCCTGATCGAGAGCGCCTGGCCGCGGACGATGCGGGCCATGTCGAGCCATTCGATCGCGCCGACGGCGAGGAACATCAGGATGAAGTTCCGACCGAAGAAGACGACGAGCAGGATGACGAAGAAGATGAAGGGCAGCGAATAGAGCACGTCGACGATGCGCATCATCACCATGTCGATGCGGCCGCCGAGATAGCCGGCGGTCGCGCCATAGGCGACGCCGATCACCAAAGCGACGCCGGTGGCGAGCAGGCCGATGGCGAGCGAGACTCGGCCGGCGATCAGCGTGCGGGTGAGCAGGTCGCGGCCGTTCGAGTCGGTGCCGAACAGGAAGTATTGGCGCTTGATCGGGACGTCGAGGCTGAGCCGACGACCCTCCTGCTCATTGGCGGTGATCACTGGCGCGCCGAACTGGTCGGAACGATCGAAATAGACCAGCAGGCGCTGGTCGATCGGCCGCTGCGCTGTGAGCACCAGTTTGACGCGGGTTGCATCTACCGCGATCTCGCTCGGCGTCGCCCTGACCCGCGCCGCGATGCGTTGCACCGCGATGGGGATGGCCTCGGCTTTGGGATAGGCCGAAAGGCTGGCGGGGACGCGGACATAGTCCTGGTAGACCCGGTCGTAAGGATGGCCTGTCAGGGGCGGGCCGACGATGCAGGCCAGCGTCATCAGCGCGAGCACGATCAGGCTCGCCACCGCGGCGCGGTTGTGCAGCAGGCGGATGCGGGCGTCCTGCCAGAGCGAGCGGCCGGTGGGGGGAGTGGGACAGGGAGTGTCGCTCATCGCTCACTCCAGCCTGACGCGCGGGTCGAGCAGCGCGTAGAGCACGTCGACGACGAGGTTGAAGAACAGCACGAAGATCGCGACCACGACG
>PNLY01000105.1 GCA_013823325.1 Methylobacterium sp. | reverse complement strand
TCCGGAAATGGTCAAGGAGGTGCTCGACACCATGGTCTCGCTCGCCGACGAGGGCATGACCATGCTCTGCGTCACCCACGAGATGGGATTTGCCCGCCAGGTCGCCGATCGCGTCATCTTCATGGATGCGGGCCAGATCGTCGAGATGAACGAGCCCAACGAGTTCTTCAAGAACCCGCAGCACGAGCGCACCAAGCTCTTCCTCAGCCAGATCCTGCACTGATCCGGCAGGCTTGGAATGCCATCGCGGCGGCGCCCTCCGGGGCGCCGTTTGCTTTTGGCGCCGCAAGCCGCGGTGGACCGCCAAACCGGCGAAACCGAGCAAGGTTAGAGGCTCTTAACCCTTCCAGTTCACGAATCTCCTCGATTCGTTTGTATCGGAAGGATGATCCATGAAGCGCCTGATTCCCGCTTTGGTGGCGACACTGCTGGCGAGCGGCACCGCCTATGCCCAGTCGATCAATATCGGTCCCGGCGGCATCTCGGTCGATCCGCGCACGCCGCACCAGCGCGCCGTCGACCGTGAAATCCGGCACGAGGAGCGCATGCGCGAGCGCGACCGCTGGGAGCGTCGTCGCGAGATGGAGCGCCGCCGAGCCTGGCGTGATGAGCGCCGGGGCGAGCGCTGCCGCACCGTGACTACCACGGAGGAGACGCGCCGCGGGCTCGTCAAGCGCACCACCCGCGTCTGCGATTGAGCCAGGCGGCAGCTGTTCTTTGAACCCGGCATCCCTCGATGCCGGGTTTTCTTTTGCCTGGCCTCCGGATGCTCCCCAAAGGGAACCTTTGCCGGCGCGCATCGTTGCTTTTCCCAACACAGGAGGAAAAGCCGATGAAATTGCTAGCATCGACCCTTGCCGCCGGCCTGCTGCTCGCTGGCTCCAGTGCCTTCGCGCAGTCCGTCGATATCGGGCCGGGTGGCGTCAGGATCGATCCGCGCACGCCGCATCAGCGCGCGATGGATCGCGAGGATCGCTGGCGCGAGCGTGATCGCTGGGAACGCCGCCGGGCCTACCGCGCCGAGCGCGATTGCCGCACCGAGACGCGGATCCGCGAGACCCCGCGTGGCGAAATCCGTCGCACGGTACGCGTCTGCGACTAAGTCGAGTTGAGTTGCGTTGCGTAAACGAGACCGCCGCACCGGTTGGTGCGGCGGTCGTGTTTTGTTGGCGCCTACTTCGCGTTGCGCGCCTTCACGGCCTGGTCGGGAAAGTCCGAGAACAGCCCGTCGATGCCCAGCGCCAGATAGGCCCTGTACTCGGCCTGCGGGTCGCCCTTGAAGTCGGAGGCGAGGCGCTTGGGCTCGCTGCGGAAGGTCCAGGTATGGACGAAGAGCCCGACCGCATGGGCGTTCTTCACCACATCGCTTGGCGGCAGCAGCACGCGGTCGCGCTCGTCGATCGCGCCGTCGCCGTTGAGATCGCGCGGCTTGCCGTCGTCGCCGGTTACCTGCTTGGCCGGCATCAGATAGGGCTTCCAGGGGCCGATGCCGTCGGCATAGGTCTTGACCTCCTTCAGCCCCTCGGCGGTGACGAGGTCCTTGAAGGTCCGCTTATCGCCGGTGACGACGAAGTCGTAGGGCTTGTCGAAGGGCGCGGCGAGGACGATGCCGCCATCCTTGTCGACATCGTCGGCGTCGACGAGCTGGATCAGGCGCAATTGCGTCTTGCCGCGCAGATATTTGAGGTTCGCCGTCTCGAAGCTCTGGATGATCACCGGCGAGGTCTTCTCCGTCCACCCGGCCGCCTTGAGCTGGTCGAGCAGCCTGTCCTCGATCGCCAGGCCCAGAGCCGAGTGATAGGTCGAGTGCTTGATCTCTGGGTAGATGCCGATGGTGCGGCCGGTGCGGGCGCTCTCGGCCTTGGCGAGATCGATGACCTGCTGCAGCGTCGGGATCTCGTATTTGCCGTTGTGCGACTGGTCGCGATCGGGGAACGCCTGCTTGGCCCGCAGCGTCTTGAGCTCGGCGAGGGTGAAGTCGGAGGCGAACCAGTCGTTGGTGTCGACGCCGTCGACCTTGCGGCTCGTCTTGCGCGCGGCGAATTCCGGACGTGTCGCGACGTCGGTGGTGCCCGACATCATCGGCTCGTGGCGGACCACCAGATGGCCGTCCTTGGTCGAGACCAGGTCCGGCTCGATGAAGTCGGCTCCCTGTTCGATTGCGAGCTTGTAGCCTTCGAGGGTGTGCTCGGGCAGGTAGCCGCTGGCGCCGCGATGGCCGACGATCAAAGCGGGCTTGCCGTCGAGTGTCGGGGCCGGGCTCTGCGCCAGGGCCGGCGCGGCCAGTGCGAGGGCAAAGGTCGCCAGCATCGTCGCCGGCTGCAACAGGGGCTTCATCTCGTCCGATCCTCATTTCCTGCGGAAAGGCGGCGAAACTGCTCGGCGGATATGACAGGCTGGTGAAGGTTTCTTGCCCCTGCGCGGCGCCTCGACCATGGCGTCATGGGCGTCGCGAAGGAGAGTATCGGAGCTTGCGAGGCGCTTGCTCGCCATGCGGCCGTAGGCGCCTCCGGACGCTCAGCGGCGGCCTTCCAGGGTGGTCTTGGCGTCCAGGCGCTTGGCCGGCGGCGGCGTGGTGTCGACCGGCTGGGTGGCGCAGGCGGCAAGCGACAGGCAGAACAGGCCGGCGAGCGCAAGGCGGGAGAGGGCGGTCATTACAGGGTTCCCAAGCGGTTGGCGTTGCGGAAGGAGTTGTATCGTCTTGCGCCCTGTGGGACGAGGGCGTCAAGGGCCCTGTCGCGCTTCGGAATCGTTCCAGATCGCGACGGCCTTGAGAGCCGCAATGCAGAGCAGTGACAGGAATCGCCGGACATGACCCCAGCCGCTCGCCTCAGCGCTGCCATCGAGGTCCTGACGGACCTGATCGAGCGCCGGCGTCCAGCGGCCGATGCGCTGAAGGATTGGGGATTGTCGCGTCGTTTCGCTGGCTCGAAGGACCGTGCCGCGATTGCTTCGCTGGTCTATGACGCCTTGCGCCGCCGTGCCTCCTCCGCTCATGCGCTCGGCGAGGAGACGCCGCGGGCGCTCGTCCTCGGCATGCTGGTCAGCCAGCGGGGTCTTGGCGTCGAGGAGATCGCCGAGCTTTTCAGCGGACAGAATCACGCCCCCGCGCCGCTGACCGAGTTCGAGGTCGCAGGGCTTGCCGCTTACGACCTCAACGCTGCGCCGGGCTGGGTGCGTGCCGATGTACCCGACTGGCTCTGGCCCTCCTTCATGGCCGGCTTCGGCGACGATGCGGTCGCGGAAGGGCAGGCCCTGGCGGGCCGGGCGCCGGCCGATATCCGCACCAACCGGCTGAAGACCGACCGCACCAAGCTGCGTGCCGCGCTGGCCCATCTTCAGCCCGAGCCTGGCGCCTGGTCGCCTGATGCGCTGCGTTTCCTGCCGGGCCCCGATGGCCGTGGCCCGTCGCTGCAGAGCGAGCCGAGCTTCTTCAATGGCGAGTTCGAGATCCAGGACGAAGGCTCGCAGCTCGTGACCCTGCTCGCCGGCGCGCAGCCCGGCATGACCGTCGTCGATCTCTGCGCCGGTGCCGGCGGCAAGACGCTGGCGCTCGCCGCGGTGCTCGGCGGCAAGGGCCGCATCTTCGCCACCGATCTCGACAGCCGCCGGCTGGCGCCGCTGCATGACCGGCTCACCCGCTCGGGAGCCGGCAATGTCGAGGTTCGCGTGCCCAGGAACCGCGGCCATGACGCGCTCGCCGATCTGTCCGGCACGATCGATCTCGTTCTCGTCGATGCGCCCTGCACCGGCTCCGGCACCTGGCGGCGCAATCCCGATGCGAAATGGCGGGTGCGCCCGGGCGCGCTCGCCGAGCGCGTCAAGGAGCAGGCGCAGGTGCTGGGTCGCGCCGTCAGCCTGGTGAAGCCGGGCGGACGCATCGCCTACATCACCTGCTCGATGCTGCCGGAGGAGAACGACGGCGCGATCGAAGCCTTCCTGGCGCGCCATCCCGGCTTTTCGCCGGTGGCGACGCGTTCGCTGCTCGACACCGGCGAGGTCGATTTCGGCCTGCTTGCCCGCTTCGCCACGCGCTTCGGCCTGCAGCTCTCGCCGCGCCGGACTGGAACGGACGGGTTCTATCTGAGCTGTCTTGCGGCGCCGGCCTGATCCTCGCCGCAACGCGACGACGGTATCAATCCTGTCCCTAAGGGGGCGATTTGTGCGTCTTGCCATGGTCCGGCGGCGCCGACATCTCCGGTATCCTCATCAGCAAGGGCACCGCCATGACACAAGCAACCGACCAGACCCTGATCTCCATCGCAGTCCTGAAGGCGAAGGCCGGTCAGAGGGAGGCTTTGCGCGAGAGCCTGCTTGCGCTGATCGAGCCGACGCGATCCGAGCCGGGCTGCCTCGACTATGTCCTGTTCGAACTGCGCGACGAACCTGGCACCTTCTACATGCGCGAGGCCTTCACCAGCGCGGCCGCGCTCGAGGTTCACAAGGCGACGCCGCACTTCCAGGCCTTCGCGGCCAAGGCCGGCAGTCTGCTGGCGGAGCCTCTGCGGCTGATCTTCCTCGACCGGGTCTCGTCCTGATGCTTCCTGCGGTGCCGGTCTGATCCGCTCTCAGCGCCGTTGCGCGCTCGCGCGTGATGGCGTAACCGGGCGCGATGAGCGCCCAGCCCCAGAACCCCGCCCATCACGACTCCATCCTGATCATCGACTTCGGCAGCCAGGTCACGCAGCTGATCGCGCGCCGGATCCGCGAGATCGGGGTCTATTGCGAAATCGCGCCGTTCCAGTCGGCCTCGGACGCCTACCGGCGCCTGGAGCCCAAGGGCGTGATCTTCTCGGGGGGGCCGGCCTCGGTGCCCGATGCCAATTCGCCGCGTGCGCCGCAGGAGGTATTCTCCTCCGGCCTGCCGCTGCTCGGCATCTGCTATGGCCAGCAGACCATGGCCCATCAGCTCGGCGGCACCGTGGAGGGCGGCCATGCCGCCGAATTCGGCCGCGCCGATGTCGAGATCGTCACCCCGTCGGCCTTGTTCGCTGGCGTCTGGGAGCAGGGTGGGCGCTATCCGGTCTGGATGAGCCATGGCGACCGCGTCACGCAGCTGCCTGCCGGCTTCACCGTCAAGGCGACCTCGGAGAACGCCCCCTATGCGGTGGCGAGCGACGAGGACCGCCGCTTCTATTCGACCATGTTCCACCCCGAGGTGGTCCATACGCCGGACGGGTCGAAGCTGCTGCGCAACTTCGTCGTCGACATCTGCGGCTGCAAGCCGGACTGGAGCATGTCGGCCTATCGCGCCGAGATGATCAAGAAGATCCGCGACCAGGTCGGCACCGGCCGGGTGATCTGCGGGCTCTCCGGCGGCGTCGATTCGGCGGTCGCGGCCGTGCTGATCCACGAGGCGATCGGCGACCAGCTCACCTGCGTCTTCGTCGACCACGGCCTGATGCGCCTCGGCGAGGCCGAGCAGGTGGTGACGCTGTTCCGCGATCACTACAACATCCCGCTGGTTCATGTTGATGCGGAAGAGCTTTTCCTCTCCGGGCTCGCCAAATGCGGCGCCGATCCTGAGGCCAAGCGCAAGACCATCGGCCGGCTCTTCATCGACGTCTTCGACGCCGAGGCGGCCAAGCTCGGCGGCGCTGACTTCCTCGCCCAGGGCACGCTCTATCCCGACGTGATCGAGAGCGTCTCCTTCAGCGGCGGGCCTTCGGTGACGATCAAGAGCCACCACAATGTCGGCGGCTTGCCCGAGCGCATGAAGATGAAGCTCGTCGAGCCGCTGCGCGAATTGTTCAAGGACGAGGTCCGCGTGCTCGGCCGCGAGCTTGGCCTGCCGGATGCTTTCGTCGGCCGCCATCCCTTCCCGGGGCCGGGCCTCGCCATCCGCTGCCCCGGCGAGATCACCAAGGAGAAGCTCGACATCCTGCGCAAGGCGGATGCGATCTATCTCGACGAGATCCGCAAGGCCGGCCTCTACGATGTGATCTGGCAGGCCTTCGCCGTGCTGCTGCCGGTGCGCACCGTCGGCGTGATGGGCGACCATCGCACCTATGACCATGTCTGCGCCCTGCGTGCGGTGACCTCGGTCGACGGCATGACGGCGGATTTCTATCCCTACGACATGGCCTTCCTCGGCCGCACCGCGACCCGCATCATCAACGAGGTCAAGGGCATCAACCGGGTCGTCTACGACGTGACCAGCAAGCCCCCGGGCACGATCGAGTGGGAATGACGGATACAAGCGGCGGCGATAGCGTAGGTTTGGCGGCGGTTTTCGCCTTCGCTCGACTGCCGCCCTCGTCCGTCTTTTGTGGGGCCTTACTCCATTTCTGTCTCGCAGGACCGATCGGCGCGTCCTTTTCAGGACGATGTTAAGCTGCATCGATGGGTGGGACTGCGCTGGCGTAGAATGGCGAGCACCAGCGGCGCGCTAGGGCCTACGGAAGGCATTCTTGACGCCCGATTGCTGATCCTTGCGGGATGGAATCCTTGTTCAGGACGACGGCATCGGCGCGCAAGCAGGTTCAGTTCGGCAGTCGTAGAATGCGCGACGCAAGTTTCTCGGCAAGCGCGACCTCATGCGTGACCATGAGCAGCCCGAGGCCGCGCGCGCGGACCGCTTCGACCAGGATTGCGAAGACCTGCTTCTGGCTGACAGGATCCAATCGCGAGGTCGCTTCGTCAGCGAAGAGGAAAACCGGATCGAGCAGCAGCGCGCGCAGGATTGCAAAGCGTTGCAGTTCCCCGCCGGATACTTCGTTCGGACGACGATCGAGAAGCTCCTGCCCAAGACCGAAACGCCCCATACTCGCCTCGGCCTGAGACCAGGGGAGCCCGTGCAGCTTCAACAGGTCACCGAGGCCTTGCCGCAACGCCTGGTGCGGCGCGAAGGCGGCCGGCGGATCCTGGTAGAGCTTCTGGAAGCGGATCTGAGCAATATCCGGTGCGCGCTGAACCTCGCCCCGGTCGGGTGTAACAAGACCGAGCAGGATGTTGCCGATGGTCGTCTTGCCACAGCCGCTCGGGCCGACGATCGCGACGATCTCGCCGCGCCGGACCGCGATGTCCAGACCGTCGAAGAGTGTCCGCTCGCCGAAACGCTTGGAGAGCCCGCGCGCCGCGGCCACGGCCTCGCCGGGCGGCGGCAGGGCAGGGGCCGCCCAGCGGGCCGGGTCGGCGGCGATCAGCGTGCGGGCGTAGTCGTGGCGCGGCCGTTCCAAGACCTCTGCCGCCGGGCCGAACTCGACGAGTGCGCCGTCGAGCATGACCCCGATCATGCCGCCGAGTGCGGCTGCGACCTCGATGTCATGCGTGATGGTGAGCAGGAGGCGGCCTTGATCGACCTCCTGGCGCAGTCGCTCGACGACGCTGTCGCGCAGCGCCGCATCGAGCCCCTTGGTCGGCTCGTCGGCGATCACCAGGCAAGCGCCTGCCGCATGCGTGACCGCGATGGCCGCGCGCTGGCACATGCCGCCTGAGAGCTCGTGTGGATAGGCTTGCGTCCGGTTGCCCAGCCCGACCTCGGTCAGGTCGGCACGCATGCACGTCTGAGCCTCTGCCGATCCCCGGCCATGCAGGTAGCGGTGGACCTCGCCAACCTGCCCGGCAATACGCATGGTCGGATCCAGCGCGAGCCAGGGCTCTTGCGGTAGGATGGCGATCGTCCGGCCCCAGCGCGCGCGCGTCCGCTCGAAGCTCGTGGCAAGAAGGTCTTCGTCGTCCAGCTTGATGGCGCCGTGCGCGACAAGTCCGGCCGGCAGGCTGCCCATGATGGCATGAGCGACGAGGGACTTTCCGGAGCCGCTGGCGCCGAGCAGGGTGACGGGCCGGCCTTGCGCCAGCGTGAAGGCGACGTCCCGGACGATGGTGGTGTCGCCGCTGCTGATCCCGAGGCCGGAGACCGTCAGGGACTGGAAGCGGACCGGCGCGTTCATCGCAGATCGCTCCGTGTCGCAAGCTGGAGCCCGAGCACGAGCAGGAAGATGAGAATGCCGGGCATCAGCACATGCAGCGGCGCCTCGGCATAGTAGGGCAGCAGCTCCACGATCATCGCGCCGAGCTCCGGCGTCGGCGGGCGCAGGCCCACGCTGATTGCGCTCAGGGTCGAGATCGCGATGATCGCGGTCGACATCGCGAAGGCGGCGAGCGTGATCAGGATCGGCCGGATTTCGGGCAGGACAAGGTTGCGCAGGATATACCCAGTCTTAAAGCCAAGCAGCCGCGTCGCCTCGACATGGGGCTGCTTCAGCACGCCGGCCGCCGTCACCCGCGTCACACGGTAGAACTCGATCCAGAGCGTGAGCGCGAGACCGAGATAGAGCGGCCCGAAGGTGCCCGGCGCGAAGGCGAGCAGGATCAGTACCAGGAGCAGTCCCGGCAAGGCGAGCAGAACGGCCGAGACCAGTTCCAGCGCCCGTTCGAGCAGGCCCCCGCGCCAGGCCGCCAGCAGACCGAGCAAGATGCCTGGCAAGGCCGCCGTCGCGACCGTCAGCAGCGCCATGCCGAAGGACAGCTGCGCGCCATAGGCGAGGCGGGCGAGCATGCTGCGGCCATAGTGGTCGGCGCCGAGCAAATAGTCGGAGCCGGGCGGCGTGAGGCTTGCCGCGAAATCCTGCTCGGTGGGATCGACCGAGACCAGCAATGGACCGAGTAGCGCGAACAGCGCCAACAGGCCGAGCAATGCGAGTCCTGCCGCGCGCGAAGGCGTCAGCCAGGAATGGCGCGCAATGGGAACGAGAGTGGCGTCGGCGATGCTCATATGCGTTTCGGCCTTGGATCGAGCCAGTGGCAGGTGAGATCGACTGCCGCCGCGATGACGACGAAGAGCAATCCCATGGCGAGCGCCGTGCCCTGCACCATCGGCACGTCGCGGGCGATCACGGCATGAACCAGGGCGTGGCCGATGCCGGGGATGCCGAACAGCGTCTCGACGACGACGACACCTTCGATCAGGTAGATCGCCTGCAAGGCGAGATAGGAGACGACGGGAATGGCGGCATTGCGCAGCACATGCCGGCGCACGACCACCGGTTCGGGCAAGCCCTTCAGCCGCGCGAAGGCGAGATAGGGCGTGCGCACCACCGCCGCGACGGCATCACGCGCTACCCTGCTGGAGACCGCTGCGAGTCCGAGCGCCAATGTCAGCGCCGGCAGTGCGAGATCGCGCCAGGTGCCATAGCCTGCCGGGGGAAACAGCCCGAGCAACATCGCGAAGATCAGGATCAGCAGCAGGCCGAGGACGAAGGGCGGCAGCGAGCGCAGCACGATTGCGCCGCCGAGCGAGGCGTTGTCGACCCAGCCGCCGCGCCTCAGCCCCGCGAGCAGCCCGATCGGTGGACCGAGCAGCAGCGAAAGCACGAGTGCCGATCCCGAAAGCCAGAGCGTCGCGCCGAGCTGAATCCGAAGCTCCTTGGTGATCGGCAGGCCTGTCACGACGGAATGGCCGAGATCGAGCCGCGCCAACTGCCCGAGCGAAGTGCCGAGCTGGACGAGGAGCGGCTGATCGAGCCCGAGCTCGCGACGAACCTGTTCGGCTGCCTCCGTGATGTTGGCGTCGGGGCCGTAGCGGCCGGCTGCGATCCGCATCGCCGGGTCGCCCGGCAGGGCGCGCACAAGCACGAAGCAGAGGATGCCGACGACGAGCACGACCAGCCCGGCCTGAAGCAGCCGGGCGAGAACGAGGCGTTGCATGCCTATTGGGCCCAGCGGATCGAGGCGAGCCCATAGTTCACTTCGAGCGGGTCGACGCGCAGGCCCGTGACGCGCTTGTTCGCGACAATGGCGAGCTCCGACCAGGTCACAGGGATGCTCGGTAGCTCGCTCTGGAGGATCGCGATCGCCCGCTTCTGCATCGGCGCGCGTGCAGCGGGGTCGCTGGTCTGCGCCATTGTCTCGACCAGCGCGTTGAGCTCGTCACTGGACCAGCCGGTCGCGCCCCAGTCGCTGCCACCCGCCTTGTAGTCGTCCCGCAGCGTGCCGATCGCGTCCGGCACGATCGAATACAGGCGCGAGACCAGTCCCATCTCCAGCGTGCCATCCTTGTGGCGCGCGGGGATCTCGGAGCTGTTGCCGACCGAGACCTTGGCGTCGATCCCGACCTGTTTCAGCTGGGCCTGGATGGCGGTCGCGATCGGAGGCAGCTCCGGCCAGCTCGCATAGGTCAGCAGCGTGAAGGAGAACGGCTTGCCGTCCTTCTGCAGGATGCCGTCGGCGCCCGGCGTCCATCCGGCTTCGGCGAGCAGCGCCTTGGCGGCGGCCAGATCGCGCTTCAGCGGGGGCAGTTCCGGGTCGTTCCAGCCGGCCAGCGCCTTCGGGAAGAGCTGGGTCGCCGCGAGATCGGCGTTGCGCAGGATGACGCGCGTCGTGCCCTCGCGGTCGAGCGCGGCGCTGATCGCACGCCTGACCCGAACATCGCTGAACAGGGGCGAGGCGGCATTGACCTTGAGCATGCGCGTGCGCGGGATCGTGGCGATGCGGACATCGAGATTCGGGTTGCGCTTGAGCCGCTCGACCGAGACCGGCAGCATCGAGAAGACGAGGTCGGCCTCGCCGCTCTCGGCCATCAGCGCGCGGGTCTCGCCCTGCCCAACCGCCTGGTAGTCGACTTCGGCGACCCCGGGCTTCGCGCCGGCCCATGCCGGAGCGACCTCGAGCTGCATGTTGAGCGGCGGCGTGAGGCTTTTCACGCGGTAGGGGCCCGAGCCGACGATCCGCTCGACCTTTCCCGACGAGCCAACCGAGGACGGGGCCAGGATGATGGTGGTGAAGTTGACGAGATAGGCCGGCAGCGCAGCAAAAGGCTTGGACAGACGGATGACCACGTCCTGGCCATCGGGCTCGATGCCCGCGACGGGTACCTGGCTGAACACGCCGGCGCCGCCTTGCACCTTGCGCAAGGTGTCGGCCACGACCGCCGCAGTCACCGGGCTGTCGTCATGGAAGCGAGCCCCATCGCGCAGCCGGAAGCGCCAGGCCAAACCGTCCTCGCTGGTCGACCAGGAGGTCGCCAGGCCGGCGGTCAGCTTGCCGTCGGTATCGACCGAGACGAGCGTTTCCGCGACCTGCATGCGGCTGAACACGAAGCCGGATTGCGCCGGATCGATGCCCGCGATCTCCCAGGGGCCGACGACCTTGAGGGGCTTGGCCGCGGCCATGCCGGACATGGCCAGCATCGCGATTGCGATCGCAACGAACTTCCTCGACACGGGCGGTTCCATGAAATGTTATACTGTTACGCAGATAGCCGCCCCACGACCGCCAGGCAAGCCTGAATCAGCCAGGGTGCGAGAGGCTCACGCGTCGGCGCCAATCGGAGCAGTCACTCTCGCCCTCCATCAGGCGCCAAGCGGCCGTGAAGCTCGCCGCGGGGGAGCGTCGATCCCAGTGTCTCCCCACGGCCGGCTCAGAGCTGTCAGTTCACTTTGAACTGGCGCGCCATGGCCTCGGTGCCTCGCGCCAGGATGCCGACGTCGATCGCGACGGCGGTGAAGAGGGTGCCGATCTCGATGCAACGCTGGGCGAAGGCCATGTCCGGCGTCAGGATGCCCGCCGGCTTCCCGATGATGCGAATCCGGCGGATCGCATCCTCGACGGCCGCGACAACCTCTGGATGCCCGGGCTCGCCGACATGACCCAGGCTCGCGGCGAGATCCGCCGGCCCGATGAACACCCCGTCGACGCCCTCGACCGAGGCGATCTCTTCGAGCCGCTCCAGCGCTTCACCGGTCTCGACCTGGACGAGCAGGCAGAGCTCCTCCGCGGCTTTCCTGGCATAGCCGGCAACCCGGCCGAAGCGCGTCGCCCGCGTCAGGCCGGAGACGCCGCGAACGCCGTCGGGCGCATAATGCATCGCCGCGACCGCGGCACGTGCTTCGTCGGCGTTCTGCACGTAAGGAATCAGCAGGGTCTGTGCGCCGAGGTCGAGGAAGCGCTTGATCAGGACCGTATCGTTGCTTGCCGGGCGGACCACGGCAGAGACGTCATAGGGCGCCACCGCCTGCAACTGAGCAAGCACGGTGAGCGGGTCCCCAGGTGAATGCTCGGTGTCGAAGAGCAGCCAGTCGTAGCCGGATCCCGCCACGGCCTCCGCGGCATAGCTGCCCGGCAGGCTGCACCACAGGCCGATCTGCTGGCGGCCTTCGCGCAGGGCGCGCTTGAAGTGGTTTTCCGGCAGGTTCATGACGGCCCCTCAGATGAACGACACGCCGATGGCGCCCAGCGGGCCGTAATCGGCATGGATGACGTCGCCCGTCTTGATGTCGACAGGCCGGGTGAAGGAACCGCCGAGCACGATCTGGCCTTTCTTCAACCCCGCTCCGACGTCGTGCAGCTTGTTGACCAGCCAGGCGATGCCCGCTGCGGGATGCCCCATGATCGCTGCCGAGACGCCCGATTCCTCGATGATGCCGTTCTGCGAAAGCGTCGCGCCGATCCAGCGCACGTCGACGTCGAAGGGGCGGATCGTGCGGCCGCCGAGGACGATGGCGCCGAAGGCGGCGTTGTCGGCGATGGTGTCGACGATGGCTCGCGGAACCTCGGTGCGGTAGTCGATGATTTCCAGCGCCGGAACGACGAATTCGGTCGCGCGCATCACGTCGTGGACCCGGCAGGCCGGGCCGGAGAGGTCTTCGCCCATGATGAAGGCGAGCTCGACCTCGAGCCGGGGCTTGATGAAGTCGTCGGCCTTGATCCGGGCGCCGTCATTGTAGAGCGCGTCGTCGAGGATGCGGCCGTAATCCGGCTCGGTGATCTTGGAGGCCATCTGCATGGCGCGCGAGGTCAGGCCGATCTTGTGGCCGGCGAGCCGGGCGCCATTGGCGATCCGCGCTTCGGCCCAGAGATCCTGCACGCGATAGGCGTCGGCGATCTCCATACCGGGAAATGTCTTTGAAAGCTGGGGGCATGGCACCCGCTCGCGCTCGGCCTTCAGGATGGCTTCGGCGGCCTTGCGGTGGTCTTCGTCGGTCAACACGGCAGCGCTTCCTTCAAGGCTTCAAACGATGGGGTTTACTTGATCGGCGGCCGTGGCAGCACGGCCTCGCCCGGTTCCATGACGTAGGTGTAATCGAGCGAGTACCAGGGAGCGCTGACGCCGGGCTCGACAGGATGCGGCTCGTCATGGCGGACGAAATCGCCGAGCAGCGCCTTCGTCACGCCGAACTGGACGTCGGAGTCGATGTGGGGATCGTTGGAGTCGTAGACCTGCGAGATCAGGACCTTGAAGCCCGGCTTGAAGATCAGCGCATGCAGATGGGCCGGCCGCATCGGATGGCGATCCTGTGCCTTCAGTAGGCGGCCGACCACGCCATCCGTCGGAATGGGATAGCCGACCATCATCACCGAGCTGAACCAGAAGCGGCCATCGGCGTCGGTCGTGAACTTGCCGCGCAGGTTCATCTCGGCCTGCTCGGGATCCTGGTTCTCGTAGAGCCCTACGGGCGAGGCGTGCCAGACATCGACCTCGGCACCCGCGATCGGGCGACCTGAACCATCGACAACCCGAGCGCTGACGAACAATGGGTTCCCGGGGGTGTCCGATCTGACGATCGTGCCGCCATTCGCCACCCGCGGCGAATTCAGCCGCCAGAAAGGACCCAGAAGCGACTGCGACGTCTCGGTGTTGCCGCCATCGCCATTGTTGAGCAGGCAGACGAGCGAAGACACGCCGAGCGAGCCGGACATCAGGACAAATTCGTTGTGGGTGTCGGATGCGAGCGCGCCGATCTCGTTCAGCATGGCCGTCGCGTCACGGAATTCGGCCTCGGTGAGGCGGACGTCGCGGATGAAGCCGTGCAGATGCGTCACCAGCGAAACCATGATCTCGCGCATCCGCGGATTCTGCGTTCGCTTCATGACCTCAAGGACGGCCGGCGTGACGTCCTGCTGTCGCTCGATAAGCATGCCTCATCTCCCCTGGCACGTTTCTGCAGGCGGCTGCGGCTTATCAGAAATAATCGATGATCTGTCAATCCTTGGCGCTCAAAAGGGTCGGCACGCTACGCCGGGGTTATTGTCATTGTATTGAAATATCATGATTTTATGCAAAGTTCCCGATAAGTCCCGGGCAGAGTTGACTTGAGATAATCGTTTATTTAAGACCTGCGGAGTGACATGACGTGCGAGGTTCCTGCAGTGGCTGGCGGCGCTCCCAAGAGAACAGTGTCGGAGGTTCGCGCTGCGGCCGTGCTGAACGCCGGGGCGGATGGCGCGGGGGTTTGGCGGAGTGCGTTTGTCGACGACGGCAAGAACACCATCGCAAGCCAGCTCGTCGAGCGCCTGCGCGAAGCGATCGTTTCGGGCCAGCTCGAGGCCGGCGCCAAGATCAATCTCGACCGGGCTCGCGAGATTTTCGCGGTCTCCCTGAGTCCGCTGCGGGAGGCTCTCGCCCGGCTCATCCCGGACGGCCTGGTCATCTTCGAAGACAATCGCGGCTATCGCGTCGCGCCAGTGTCGGTCGCGGATCTTCGCGAGATCACGAGGCTGCGGGAAGAGTTCGAGACGCTGGCCTTGCGTCAGGCGACGTCGTTTGCACCTCCCGAGTGGGAAGGCGACGTGATGAGGGCCCTCCACAGGCTGAACACCGCCGAACGAAACCCGGCGGATCCGGCAACGCTCGAGCGCTGGGAGGCGCTGCATCGGGAGTTCCATCTCACATTGCTCGCCGGCTGCCAGATGCCGCTCCTGCTCGGCTTCTGCCGAACCCTTCTCAATCTCAACGACCGTTATCGCCGCAGCTTTCTCGTTCGCACGTCCGGCGATCGCAATGTCAGCATGGAGCACAGCGAGATCGCACAAGGCGCCGTGGCGCGAGACGCCGATTTCGCCTGCGAACGCCTGCGGGAGCATATCCATCGGACCGGGAGCAATCTGGCCGCGCATCTCTCGGACAAGATCGCGCCATGAGCCGAGTCTCGCAGCAATTGGGCATTGCGCACTTCTCCTGCATCGAGATGCGCCCGGCCGATTTCGTCGATCTGGCTGGGCAGGTCGGATACACCTCTGTCGGCCTGCGGCTCCATCCCGCCTTCCCGGGAGCCCCGTTCTACACGCTGGCGCCGGGCAGTGCGCAGATGCGTCAGACCAAGACCGCCCTTCGGCAGGCCGGGATCGGCGTCTACGACATCGAGTTTGTCGTGGTCGATGGCGCGTTCTCTCCGACGGACCTCTCTGCCGTCTTGGACTCTGCGGCGGAACTCGGTGCGCGCCGATTGAGCGTCTGCGGTGATGATCCTGACAAGGGTCGCTTCGTCGCAAACCTCTCGGCCTTGGCTGAATTGGCGGCCGCGGCCGGCATAGCAGTCGATCTGGAGGTCATGCCGTGGCGGGAGATCGGGACGCTCGACGCCGCGGTCAAGGCTGTCGCCGCGACGGGGATGACAAATGTCGGCATGCTCGTCGATGCGCTGCATTTGGCGCGTTCGGGCGCCAGTCCGGAAGACTTGGCCGGGCTGCCCCCGAGCATGATCCGAAGCGTTCAGCTTTGCGATGCGCATGCCGAGCGTCCCGAGGACACTGCGGCGCTGATTGCCGAGGCGCGCGGCGGGCGGTTGCTTCCCGGGCTCGGAGCGTTGCCGCTCGGCGAACTCCTCGGCGTCATTCCGCAGGACGCCGCGATCTCGGTCGAAGTGCCGAAAGGCGCTGAAACCGACGAGGCTCATCTGCGGGCGCTCTTCGACGCCACAACCCGGATACTCCGCACGACGACATCCGCAACGTAACCCGTCCGCCTGCGCGGCGCTCACTGACATCACCGGATCGATCCTTCAGAAGATCGGCCGTCCCGGGAGAGGACATGAACTACACGCTCGATTTCACGCCTGTGATCGAAGGCATGCCAGCCCTGCTGATGGCGTGCCTGGGGACTTTCGGCCTCGCTTTGGGCGGGATGGCACTCGCCATCGTCATCGGCGTCGGCGGCGTGGTCCTGCGCGACTCGAAGGTCGCCCCGGTACGCTGGCTGGTGAAGGCCTTCGTCGAGGTGATCCGCAACACGCCTTTCCTGGTCCAGATCTTCTTCATCTATTTCGCGCTGCCGCTGGCGGGCGTGAGGCTCGATCCGACGCCCACCGCCATCATCGCGCTCGGCATCAACGGCGGCGCCTATGCGATCGAGATCATCCGCGGCGGCGTGCAGTCGATCGGCAAGGGCCAGATCGAGGCGGGCCTGGCGCTCGGCCTGCACAAGGCGCAGGTCTTCCGGCTGATCGTGCTGAAGCCGGCCTTGCGGGCGATCTTTCCGTCGCTGACCAGCCAGTTCGTGCTGCTGACGCTGACCACGTCGGTCGCCTCGGCGATTTCGGCCTATGAGCTGACCTCGGTGGCCCAGCGGATCGAATCCGACAGTTTCCGCTCCTTCGAGGTCTACGGCACGATCA
Source organism: Methylobacterium sp. (assembly GCA_013823325.1). Taxonomy (GTDB): domain Bacteria; phylum Pseudomonadota; class Alphaproteobacteria; order Rhizobiales; family Beijerinckiaceae; genus Allobosea; species Allobosea vestrisii. The sequence continues at coordinate 2,240 of PNLY01000105.1, read as the reverse complement.
CGCTGTTCTACCTCGTCATCTCCTGGGTGATGATGCGCTTCTTCGCGGCGATCTCGACCCGCTACTTCAGCTATCCGGTGAAGTGAGGGCGCGATGGGTTCGAACGAATTCCTCTTCCTGCTCACCGGCCTGAAATGGACCGTGCTGCTGTCGATCGTCGGCTTCATCGGCGGCGGCGTCTTCGGGCTCGCCATCGCGCTGGCACGGACCTGCGGCCATGCGCTGCTCGAGCGGATCACGGCCGGCTATATCGCCCTGTTCCAAGGCACGCCGCTTCTGATGCAGCTCTTCGTCGTCTATTACGGGCTGGCGCTGGTCGGGCTGAAGCTCGATGCCTGGGTCGCAGTCGCGATCGGCTTCACGCTGCATGCCAGCGCCTATCTCGGCGAGATCTGGCGCGGCTCGATCGAGGCCGTGCCGAAGGGGCAGACCGAGGCCGCCAAGGCACTGAGCCTGCACTATGTCTGGCGGATGAAGGACGTGATCCTGCCGCAGGCGATCCGCATCTCGCTGCCGGCGACGATCGGCTTCCTGGTCCAGCTGATCAAGGGCACTTCGCTCGCCGCTATCGTCGGCTTCACCGAGCTGACGCGCGCCGGCAACATCGTCTCCAACCAGATCTTCCAGCCGCTGCTCGTCTTCGGGATTGTCGGCGCCCTCTACTTCCTGCTGTGCTGGCCGCTCTCGCTTTACGGCTCGCATCTGGAGCGTCGCTTGGCCATCGCCGCGCGCTGAGCGGGCCTTCTTCACCGCCGACCCGTCAACAACGACAAAGGGAGAGAAACATGTCGATCTTCAAGCCCACCCGCCGCAGCCTGCTCGTGAGCGGAGCGGTCGGTCTCGCAATGCCGGCCGTGCTCACCCGCGCGGCCTTCGCCGCCACGCCGGATGAGATCAAGAAGCGCGGCAAGGTGATCGTCGGCATCCAGGGCGACAATCCGCCTTTCGGCTTCGTGAATTCCAGCGGCAAGCAGGAAGGCCTTGACGCCGCGATGGGCGAGCTCTTCGCCAAGGAGCTCGGTGTCCAGGTCGAGTTCGCGCCACTCGCCGTCGCAAACCGGATTCCGGCGCTGACCGCGGGGCGCGTCGACGTGCTGTTCGCGACCATGGCGATGCTGCCCGAGCGGGCCAAGGCCGTTCAGTACAGCAAGCCCTACGCGGCAAACTACATCACGCTGGTCGCGGCGAAGAGCACCGTCGTCAAGACCAATGCCGATATGGGCAAGTTGGTGATCGGCGTGCCCCGGTCCAGCACGCAGGACACGCAGATCACCAAGAACGCTCCCGAGGGCACGACGATCCGCCGCTATGACGACGATGCAGCGACCATGCAGGCGTTGCTGTCGGGGCAGGTGCAGGCGGTGGGCGGCAATATGTTCTATGTCCAGCGGCTCAACACGCAGAAGCCCGACACCTTCGAGGACAAGCTCGAATTCCAGCGCCTCTACAATGGCGCCTGCACCCGTCTCGGTGAAAAGGAAATCAACGCCGCGATCAACAGCTTCATCGACAAGATCAAGGCCAATGGCGAGCTCGCCAAGGCCTATGCCACCTGGATGAAGGTGCCGCTGCCTGAATTCCCGGCCAGCGTCGAAGGCGTGCCCTTCGTCGTGAGCTGAACGAACGGGAACAGAGCCATGAACCAGCCGAATGCCGAAGCGCCCCTGGGCGGGGCGGATGCCATGATCGCAATGACCCATGTCGAGAAATGGTATGGCGAGTTCAAGGCTCTGACCGACATCAACCTCTCGGTCCGCAAGGGCGAGCGCATCGTCCTGTGCGGACCGTCAGGGTCCGGCAAATCGACGCTGATCCGCTGCATCAACCATCTGGAAAGCTACCAGAAGGGCGAGATCCGGGTCGGCGGCACCAAGCTGGGAGATGATGCGAAGACCATCGATGCCGTTCGCCGCGAGGTCGGCATGGTGTTCCAGCACTTCAACCTGTTCCCGCATCTGAGCGTGCTGCAGAACTGCATGCTGGCGCCGATGCGCTCGCTCGGCGCCAGCAGGGCGGAGGCCGAGGCCACCGCCCGCACGCTGCTCGGGCGCGTCAAGATCCTCGAACAGGCGGAGAAATACCCGGCCCAGCTCTCCGGCGGCCAGCAGCAGCGCGTCGCCATCGCGCGGGCGCTCTGCATGAAACCGAAGGTGATGCTGTTCGACGAGCCGACCTCGGCGCTCGACCCCGAGATGGTCAAGGAAGTGCTCGACACCATGATCGCGCCGAGCCCGGCACTG
>PNLY01000104.1 GCA_013823325.1 Methylobacterium sp. | reverse complement strand
AACTCGGCTTCGGGCTTTCAGGAACGCTATTTCGCGCTGCTCTCGGCTGGCGGCACCAAGCATCATTCCGAACTGTTGAAGCCCTTCGGCCTCGATGCACGCGATCCGGCCTTCTGGCAGATCGGCCTCAAGATGATCGAGGGGCTGATCATCGAGCTGGAGGGGATGGAGTGAAGCGGGGCGGGCGGTGAGCTCAGTCGTCTTCGACCGCGCGCTCTATCGCCGCCGCCTGTCGGCTGCGCTTTCCGCCGGCTATCCCGATTTCCTGCTGGCACGCTGCGTCGGCGATCTCGACGAGCGGCTCTCGGCGGTGCTGCGCCGCTTCGAACGGGCGGCCGATCTCGGCACGCCGCTGCCCTCGGCAGGGCCGGTGCTGCAGGCGCGAGCGGGCGATCTGCTGCGCATGGCCGAAGTTGCCGAGCGAGGCGCCACTGTCGTCGGCGATCTCGAAGCCTTGCCCTTCGCCGCGGAATCGCTCGATCTCGCCGCCTCACTGCTGGCGCTGCACTTGGTCAACGACCTGCCCGGCGCACTCATCCAGATCAAGCGGGCGCTGAGGCCCGACGGGCTCTTCATCGCTTGCCTGCTCGCCGGCCAGACCTTGACCGAATTGCGCCAGTCGCTGCTCGCGGCCGAGGTCGAATTGACCGGCGGAGCAAGCCCGCGTGTCGCGCCCTTCGCCGATCTGCGCGATCTCGGCGGCTTGCTGCAACGGGCGGGCTTTGCGCTGCCGGTGATCGACAGCGAGAGCGTCACCGTGCGCTATGGCGACATGTTCGGTCTGCTGCGTGATCTGCGCGCCATGGGCTGGGCCAATGCGCTCTCCGAGCGCAGCCGCAAGCCGCTGCGGCGCAGCGTGCTGCTGCGGGCGGCCGAGATCTATGCCGAGCGCTTTGCCGATCCGGACGGGCGCCTGCGCGCGACCTTCGAGATCGTCTGGCTCTCCGGCTGGGCGCCGCATGAGAGTCAGCAAAAGCCGCTGCGGCCGGGCTCGGCCAAGGCAAGGTTGGCTGATGCGCTCGGCGTTCCCGAGATCGGCACCGGCGATAAGGCGGGCGGGGAGAAGCCATGAGCGAGAAGCCAGTCAGGCTGGGGCGGGCCGATTTCCGCCTGTTCCGCACGATCCCGACGCGCTGGGCCGACAACGACGTCTTCGGCCACGTCAACAATGTGATCTACTACAACTGGTTCGACACGGTGGTGAATGCCTGGCTGATCGAGCAGGGCTTTCTCGACGTCAAGGAGAGCAGGATCGTCGGCCTCGTGGTCGGGACACGCTGCGACTATTTCGAGAGCGTCGCGTTTCCGGAGATCGTTGAAGGCGCGCTCGCGGTCGAGAAGCTCGGCCGTTCCTCGGTGACCTATCGGATCGGCATCTTCCGGCAGTGCGGCGAGCTGACGGCGGCGCAAGGGCTCTTCACCCATGTCTATGTCGAGCGCGGTCCGCAAACGCCGGTGCCGATCCCGGAGAGGCTACGGGCCGCCATGGCGGAGATCTCCGTCTAAGGGCGTTCAGGCCAGCAAAAGGCCGCAATGAGCGACGAAAGGTTCGAAATCGCGATCCTGGTGCAGGAGGCGATGGCGGTTGGCGATGCAGTAGGTCGCGATGATCAGGTCGGGCGTCTTGCGGATGGTGATGCCACGGGCTCGCAGGTCGCGGTAGTGCGCAGCTCCCTCCCGCGCGAGAGCGGGAGAGAGCATGCGGGCGATCGCAAATCGACGCAGCTTCGTCTCGATCGCGTGAGCTTGCTGATCGCTTCTGGTGCCCCGCAGTATCTCCAGCAGAACAATGTCGCCGACGAGAACGTTCTGCGTGTCCTCCAGCCCGCGCAGCCTGTCCACCTGTGGAGAGCGGTCGCCGCGAAGCAGCCCGATCCACGCGGAACTGTCGACGACGATCACCAGGTTTTGGCCGGCTCGTCGATATCGTGCCGCATGGCGTCGAGATCGCCGTCCCAGCCGAGTCCGTCGAGCTCTTTCAGCGCCTGGCGCTGGCGATGCTGCTGCACCAGCTTGCGCAAGGCCGCCTCCACGGTTGCGCGTTTGGTCGGCAGGCCGGTTGCTTTCATGGCCTCGGCGAGCAACTTGTCATCGAGCTCGATATTGGTGCGCATGGCGGCCTCGATGTGTAGGGATTATCCGGATAATACACATCAAGTGGTTGACGCTCAATCTGTGTGCCACCGCTGCGATTGTCTCAGACGCCGTTTTCAGGCTATTGCCCCCGCTTGAGATCGAGCCCTCGGCTCGCCCCCTCCGTCAGGAACAGGCCGCGTGATTCCCAACGACATCAAGATCACCCCGCAGCTGGTCGCCGAGCACGGCCTCAAGCCGGACGAGTACCAGCGCTTCCTGCACCTGATCGGGCGCGAGCCGACGATCACCGAGCTCGGCATCGTCTCGGCGATGTGGAACGAGCACTGCTCCTACAAGTCCTCGAAAATCCATCTGAAGACGCTGCCGACCAAGGCGCCCTGGGTGATCCAGGGGCCGGGCGAGAATGCCGGCGTGATCGACATCGGCGATGGACTCGCCGTGGTTTTCAAGATGGAGAGCCACAACCACCCGTCCTTCATCGAGCCCTATCAGGGCGCGACCACCGGCGTCGGTGGCATCCTGCGCGACGTCTTCACCATGGGCGCGCGCCCGATCGCGGTGCTCGACGCTCTTCGCTTTGGTGATCCGAGCCATCCCAGGACTCGCCACCTCGTTTCCGGCGTCGTCGCCGGCATCGGCGGCTATGGCAATTCCTTCGGCGTGCCCAATGTCGGCGGCGCCACCGGTTTCCACCGCCGCTATGACGGCAACATCCTGGTCAACGCCATGGCGGTCGGCCTGGCGAAGGCCGACGAGATCTTCTACGCCAAGGCCTCGGGCGTCGGTAAGGCGATCGTCTATCTCGGCTCCAAGACCGGCCGCGACGGCATCCATGGTGCGACCATGGCGTCGGCCGCTTTCGACGAGGGCGCCGAGGAGAAGCGCCCGACCGTGCAGGTGGGCGACCCCTTTGCCGAAAAGCTGCTGCTCGAAGCCTGCCTCGAGATCATGGCCGCCGGCCATGTCGACGCGATCCAGGACATGGGCGCGGCCGGCCTGACCTGTTCGGCCGTCGAGATGGGCGCCAAGGGCGATCTCGGCGTCGAGCTCGATCTCAACGCGGTGCCCTGCCGCGAAGCGCAGATGAGCGCCTATGAGATGATGCTCTCGGAAAGCCAGGAGCGTATGCTCATGGTGATCAAGCCCGGCCATGAGGAGCCGGCCGAGGCGATCTTCCGCAAATGGGGGCTCGATTTCGCCGTGGTCGGCAAGACCACCGATACGCTGCGCTTCGTCGTCAAGCATGACGGCGAGACCATGGCCGACCTGCCGATCAAGGAACTCGGCGACGAGGCTCCCGAATACGACCGGCCCTGGGTCGAGACGCCGAAGCGTCCCGTGGTCGAGGCGGCGAGCGTTACCCCGCCGATGTCGAATGCCGAGGCCCTGCTGGCGCTGGTCGGCTCGCCCGATCTCTCGTCGAAGCGCTGGATCTACGAGCAGTACGACACGCTGATCCTCGGCAACTCCGCGGTGACGCCGGGCGGGGATGCCGGCATCGTCCGGATCGAGGATGGGCCGAAGGGCCTCGCCATGACCGCCGACGTGACGCCGCGCTATTGCGAGGCCGATCCGTTCGAGGGCGGCAAGCAGGCGGTCGCCGAGGCCTGGCGCAACCTGACTGCGGTCGGCGCCTTGCCGCTCGCCATCACCGACAACCTCAATTTCGGCAACCCGGAACGGCCCGAGGTGATGGGCCAGCTCGTCGGCTGCATCCGCGGTATCGGCGAGGCCTGCAAGGCGCTCGACTTCCCGGTCGTCTCCGGCAACGTCTCGCTCTACAACGAGACCAACGGCGTCTCGATCCTGCCGACCCCGACCATCGGTGGCGTCGGCGTGCTCGCCGATGTGACGAAGCACGCGACCGTCGGCTTCAAGGCCGAGGGCGAGGCGATCGTCCTGATCGGTGAGACCAAGGGCTGGCTCGGCCAGAGCGCCTATCTCGCGACGGTCTGCGGCCGCGAGGAAGGCGCGCCGCCGCCGGTCGATCTTGCCGTCGAGCGTCGCAACGGCGAGTTCGTGCGCTCGCTGATCACCGCGGGCCGCCTGACCGCCTGCCACGACCTCTCGGATGGCGGTCTTGCGGTCGCCCTGGCCGAGATGGCGATGGCGAAGGGCATCGGCGCCACGATCGAGGCGCTGCCGGCCGGACCGACCCATGCCGTGCTGTTCGGTGAGGACCAGGGCCGCTACCTGCTGTCGCTGCCGACTGGCGCCGCCGAGGCGGTCGTTGCCGAGGCCAAGGCCGCGGGCGTGCCGGCTGAGATCATCGGCAAGACCGGCGGCAGCGTGCTTGCCCTGCCCGGTGAGGCTGCCGTCTCGATCGCCGACCTGCGCAAGACGCATGAGAGCTGGCTGCCGGACTACATGGCCGGCAAGGCCGCCTGAGGAGACACATCATGGCAATGGAAGCGAGCGAGATCGAGCGCATGATCAAGGCGGCGTTCCCCGATGCCGTCGTCGAGATCAAGGACCTCGCCGGCGATGGCGACCATTATGCCGCGACGGTCACTTCGGCCGCCTTCAAGGGCAAGAGCCGGGTGCAGCAGCACCAGATGGTTTATGCCGCCCTGCAAGGAAACATGGGCGGCGTGCTGCATGCCCTTGCGCTGACGACGACGGTTCCCCAAGATTAGAACGAGTTCATCCAGCGGGCCTTGAACCCGCCGCAGGAGAAAAGACATGAGCGACGTCAACGCCCGCATCGATGCCGAAGTGAAGTCCAGCGACGTGGTGCTCTTCATGAAGGGCACGCCGCAATTCCCGATGTGCGGCTTCTCCGGCCAAGTGGTGCAGATCCTGTCTTACGTCGGTGTGCCGTTCAAGGGCGTCAACGTTCTCGAGGATCAGGAGATCCGCGAAGGGATCAAGGCCTATTCGAACTGGCCGACCATCCCCCAGCTCTACGTCAAGGGCGAGTTCATCGGCGGCTGCGACATCACCCGCGAGATGTTCCAGGCCGGCGAATTGCAGGCGCTGTTCGAAGAGAAGGGCATCGCCGTCAAGCAGGCGAGCTGAGCCTCTTCCCCTTCGTGGAATCAAAAGGCGGCGCGCGAGCGCCGCCTTTTTCATGTCCGGATATCCCTGCTGCCGAAGCGGGCGCTCACTTCACCAGCAGCCAGTCCTCGACCACCAGCGCGTCGAGCCCTGAGGTATAGAACATCAGGATTGCGTCCTCGCTGCTATGCAGGATCGGCTTGCCCATGATGTTGAACGAGGTGTTCAAGATCACCGGCACGCCGGTGATCTTGTGGAAGGCCGAGATCAACGCGTGATAGCGCGGATTGCGTTCGGCGGTGACGCTCTGCAGGCGCCCGGTCGCATCTTCGTGGACGACAGCGGGAACGCGGTCGCGCACCGCTTCCTTCCAGGTCAGCGTGCGCTCCATATAGGGCGCATCCTGATAGTTCTCGAACCAGCCGGGGCCGTGCTCGGCCAGGATCGAGGGCGCGAAGGGCCGGAAGGCCTCGCGGTACTTCACCTTGGCGTTGAGGATGTCCTTGGCGTCGGCCGGGCGCGGGTCGGCCAGGATCGAACGGTTGCCGAGCGCGCGTGGCCCAAATTCGGCGCGCCCCTGTGCCCAGCCGATCAGCTTGCCCTCGGCGAGGAGCTTCGCCGTCGCGGTGATGATCTCGTCGGGCGCGAGCTTTTTCAGGCGCGGTTCCCAGGCTGCCATGCGCTCGAAGGGTTCAGTCGAAAGGCTGGAGCCGAGATAGGGACTCATCGGGCCCTTCGGCGCCTGCCAGTCCGGATTCGCCTCGGCATGGGCAAGCCAGGCGGCGCCGATGGCGTTGCCGTCATCGGCCGGGGCGGAGGGGACGTGAACCTGCTTGAAGCCGTGGCGGCCGACGATTTTGCCGTTGAAGGAGGAGTTCAGCGCGCAGCCGCCGGCGAGCACGAGGTTCTCCGACGGGCAGAGCGCCGCGGTCTCGGCGAGCAGCGCCTCCATCATCTCGGCGAAGACGTCCTGGCCGCAGCGCGAGAGGTCGGCCCAGCCCTTGTCGAGCGCATCGGCCGGGCGGCGGGCGAGGATCTCGTCGGCGACGCTCTGGACCGTGGCCGCGTCGGCGAAGCTGAGCTTGGTGCCCTCGACGCGATAGAGCTTGCGCAGCAGCGCGAGCAGCTCGGGATCGCGCTTGCCATAGGGCGCGAGCCCCATGATCTTCCATTCCTCGCCCTTGGCCTGGTCGAAGCCGGCAAGGTCGGTGACGAAGCCGAAATAGAAGCCGATCGATTCGCGGCCGCGATGGCGCTTCAGCTCGGTGAGGCGGCCGTCCTTGAGCGCGAAGATGGCGGAGGCGCCGGTCTCGCCCATGCCGTCGACGACGAGGCAGGCGGCATCGCGGAAGGGCGACGACCAGGAAGCGTAGGCGGCATGGCTGAGATGGTGGCCGTAGCGCTTCATCCCGGTGATCTTGGCCTCGCCGAAGGCGCGGTCGAGGCCGAGCACGGTGCCGAGGCCGGCGCGCTGCTGCTGGTGGTGCAGGTTGGCGATCAAGGCGCGCTCGCTGCGCTCGGGCACGAGCGAACGATTGAAGGCGGGTGAGAGCTTGAGCAGGGCATCGAGGCTGAAGGAGCCGGCGCGGCTCATCTGGTCGAGGAAGCCGGTGAATTCCTCGCCCCAGCTGGTGGCGAGCCGGATTTCGGCGCCTTTCGGGATGTAGCGCTTGAGCAGGCTTTCCATCCGCGCAGCCGTGTCCGGCTCGCAGTTCGGTGCGCGCTTGTATTGCAGATAGCGCTCGGTCGCCTCGGCGAAGAGGACCTCTCCGGCGGGGTCGACGATGGCGATGGCCGGGTCGTGGAAGGTGGTGGCGAGGCCGATGGTGTAGCTCATGGCCGGCAGCGTATGGAGCAGCCGGCCGGCCATGGCAAATGTTGCAGATCGGTGACGCCGGGTCGTGGCGTCACGCGGTCATTGGGCGAAGGCGATGCTGTCGGCGATCGCCTTGATCGCTGGCTCAAGGTTCGGGAAGGTTGCTTCGTCGGCGCTGACGATCATGCGCACGAAGCGACCATCGGCGCCCACGCCCATATACTGGGCGAAGCGCTTGCGCCCGGAATCTCCGACCGTCGTGCCCGACAGTAGCGAACCGTCGCTGCTGCCGGCGAAGGCGATCTTATCGCGTTTGGTGATTTCGGCCTTCTCGAAGCCGCGCGTCGTCGACAGCAGCTTTTCACCGACAGCAGCCAACTGGCCGGCGGCGACCTGACCGCCGGTCTGGTAGCTGACGATCAGCATGGGCTGGCTGCCTTTGGGGTCGACGTTGAGCGGGCCGGAGGTCATCAGCACGCCGAGGCCGCCGAAGGTGTCGACGACACGGAAGGGCTCGGTGGCGCGGACCCGGAAGGGCAGGGCGGCGAGCTTCTGGTCGAGCGTCGGTTCGGCGCCAAGCGAGACGCTCTTCAGCATGGCGACAATATCGTCGCCATCGAGATCGGAATCCTCCGGCGCCTGCACCGTGATCATCACGGTCTTGGCGCCCTTGAGCAGCACGATCCATTTGTCGAAGGTCGCGGCGCCGAGCGCCTGCTGGCCGGTCAGGATGCGGCCCTTGCCGGCGGCGGTCTCGATGTCCTCTGCGTCGTCGATGGTGATGTTCTGCTTGGCGAAGTTGGTCTTCGCCGTCTCGAGATTGGCGAACAGAGCCGATAATTGCGGATGCGCCTCGGCCGGTAGCTCGACGACGAGCACGGAGGCCTTGGCTTCGGCATGCTCGAGGCCGGCGAACTTGCTCGACGGCACGAAGCCCTTCAGCGGCGCCAGCGAGACCGTGGTGCCGGAAATCGCGGTGCGTTCCTGCGCAGAGACGGAGGTCGCCAGCCCGGCAACGAGCACGCAGCCCATCAAGAAATGAAGGGCGGTTCGGCCGGCGTTCTGCGCCGTTCGTTTGATGACATTGATCATAAGCTCGCTCCGCTCGCAAAATTGGTCGCCATCGCTGCACAGCGCTAAGGGCTGCCGCAACGACCGGCTATCCACTTTGTGCGTGTCAGCACTGTGATCGACGAGGTACGGCTCAGCGCCGGCCGATCGCGGCCGCGATCAGCGCCTTGGCGTCGGCACCGGCCCATTCGGCCGGACCTTGCAGCAGGGCCAGCTCACAGCCGGCGGGATCGACCAGCAGGCTGATCGGCATGCCTTCGACCTTCTTCACGGAGCGGATGTCCTGGAAGACCTTGGCCTGCGGGTCGGCATAGTAGGCGAGGCGCCCGATATTCTTGTCGGCCAGCCACTTCTTCGGCTTGTCGGGGTGGCGCGTGTCGATGTTGATCGCCACCACCTCGAAATCGGGGCCGCCGAGCGCGCCCTGGAGCGCATCGAGCGCCGGCATCTCGGTGAGGCAGGGCAGGCACCAAGTCGCCCAGAGATTGACCAGCACGGTCTTGCCGCGCATGGCGGACAGCGTCGTCGGCTTGCCGTCCGGGCCGTTGAAGGCGAGATCGGGCAGGAGCGCCGGCTGCTTGGCGACCTCGACGGCCGCGACTTCGCCTTTCGCCAGGGGGCGCAGTGTCTCGACCTTCGTCGCGGCGGCGCTGCAGACGGAATTGCCGGCTCCACCCCGGACGGAGTAGAAGGCGCCAGCGCCGCCGAACACCAGCAGCGCCAGAGCCCCGCAGGCCACCACTATTTTCGACCGAGACGTCATCGCGCGTCCTTGAAGAGCAGGAAAGACCGCCGTGAGCAACCGCATGTGGGGTGGGCGTTTCGCCACAGGTCCCGACGCCATCATGGAGGAGATCAACGCCTCCATCGATTTCGACCAGCGCCTGTGGCGCCAGGATATCCGCGGCTCGCTGGCACACGCCGCCATGCTGGCTGAGACCGGCATCCTGACGAAGGACGACGTGGACGTCATCTCTGCCGGACTCAAGGGCATCGAGGCCGAGATCGAGGCCGGGCGCTTCACGTTCTCGCGCGCTCTCGAAGACATCCACATGAACATCGAGAGCAATCTCAAGGACCGGATCGGCCTCGCCGCCGGGCGCCTGCACACTGCGCGCTCGCGCAACGACCAGGTGGCGACCGACATGCGCCTGTGGGTGCGCGATGCGCTCGACCAGCTCGACGAGCAGGTCGCCGATCTCCAGCTCGCGCTCGCCGAAAAGGCGGATACCTATGCCGGGGCGGTGATGCCGGGCTTCACCCATCTGCAATCGGCCCAGCCGGTCACCTTCGGCCATCACCTGCTCGCCTATGTCGAGATGCTGGCGCGCGATCGCGGCCGGCTGCGCGATGCGCGCGAGCGCATGAATGAATGCCCGCTCGGCGCCGCCGCGCTCGCCGGCACCTCCTTCCCGATCGACCGGCACATGACCGCCAAGGCGCTCGGCTTCGCCCGGCCGACGGCGAACTCGCTCGATTCGGTCTCGGATCGCGATTTCGTGCTGGAGACGCTGTCGGCCGCCTCGATCTGCGCCATGCACCTGTCGCGCCTGGCCGAGGAGATCGTGCTGTGGGCGACGCCGCAATTCGGCTTCGTCAAGCTCTCCGACAAGTTCTCGACCGGCTCCTCGATCATGCCGCAGAAGCGCAATCCCGACGCGGCCGAATTGGTTCGCGGCAAGGCGGGCCGCGTCTTCGGCGCGCTGCAGGGCCTGCTGACGATGATGAAGGGCCTGCCGCTGACCTATTCGAAGGACATGCAGGAGGACAAGGAAGGCACGTTCGATGCGGTGCAGACCCTGTCGCTCTGCCTTGCCGCCTCCGCCGGCATGGTCCGCGACATGCAGCCGGACCTGAAGACGATGAAGAAGGCGGCCGGGCTCGGCTACGCCACCGCGACCGACCTCGCCGACTGGCTGGTGCGGGTGCTGAAGATGCCGTTCCGCGACGCCCACCACGTCACCGGCCGCCTCGTCGGCATCGCCTCGGCCAAGGGCGTCGGGCTGGAGAAGCTCTCGCTGGCCGAGATGCAGGAGGTCGAGCCGAAGATTTCCGACGAGATCTTCGCCGTTCTCGGCGTCGAGCGCTCGGTGAAGAGCCGGACCAGCTATGGCGGCACCGCTCCCGCCAATGTGAAGCGGCAGGCCAGGCGCTGGCTTAAGCAGCTCGCCAAGAGCTGAGACTCGTCATGCTCGGGCTTGACCCGAGCATCTCCTGCAGGGGATTCTCGGGTCTGCGCTTCGCTCCGCCCGAGAATGACGCCCGTGAGGCTCGCAAGCTTGCGCGCCATTCGCTACACTCGTCCCGAAGCTTCGCCTAAGGATCACCGTTCGTGCTGCAATCCCGCCTGAAACTCGGCCGCACCGTTCTGGTGGTCGGCCTGCTCGGCTTCGCCCTGGCGGCTTGCGGCCGCCGTGGACCGCTGGAGCCGCCGCCGAACGCCAAGAACGCGATCGACCTGCCGGATCAGCAGACCGGCGCGGTCGAGGACAGCTTCAACGCCTCGGAGGCCTCGCCTCTGGGCAAGCCGGCGAAGCGCAACAAGGCGATCGAGATTCCCGAGAAGCCCTTCATCCTCGACCCGCTGCTCTGACAGTCTTCCGGACCTTCGATGCATCACTTCGCCTATCGCGACGGCGCGCTCTTCGCCGAGGATGTCGACCTGCGCGAGATCGCGGCAGAGGTCGGAACGCCGGTCTATGTCTATTCCTCCGCGACGATCGAGCGGCATTACCGCCTTTATGAAGCGGCGATGGCCTCGATCGCTCCGGGCAAGCCGGCGCATGTCTTCTATGCCATGAAGGCGAACAGCAATCTCGGCGTGCTGAAGACGCTGGCGGCGCTCGGCGCCGGCGCCGATACCGTCTCGGAAGGCGAGATCCGCAAGGCGCTCGCCGCCGGCTTCCCGGCCAGCAAGATCGTCTTTTCCGGCGTCGGCAAGGCTGAGAGCGAGCTTGCCTTTGCGGTCGAGGCCGGCATCTACCAGGTCAATATCGAGACCGAAGGCGAGCTCGACCTCCTGTCAAAAGTGGCGCAGCGGCTCGGCAAGCGCCAGGAGGCCGTGTTCCGGGTCAATCCCGACATCGGCGCCGGCGGCCATGCCAAGATCACCACGGGCTCCTCGGCCAACAAGTTCGGCGTCTCCTTCGAAGAGGTGCACCGACTCTATGCCCGCGCCGCCAATATGGCGGGCGTCAGGATCATGGGGCTCGCCGTGCATATCGGCAGCCAGATCCGTGAGGTCGACGCTTTCGAAGCGGCCTATGTGAAGATGCGCGACCTCGTGCTGGCGCTGCGGGCCGAAGGGCACCGCGTCGACCGGCTCGACCTCGGCGGCGGGCTCGGCATTCCCTATGAGATCCCCAGGGAGTTCGATCACGGCCCCGGCCTGATCGAGGCCTATGCCGCGATGGTCGCCAGGGTGACGAAAGGGCTCGACGCCGAGCTCGGCTTCGAGCCGGGCCGCCTGATCGTCGGCAATGCCGGCATCCTGCTGACCAAGGTGCTGCATCTCAATCCGCGCCCGACCAAGGAGTTCCTTGTCGTCGACGCAGCGATGAACGACCTGATGCGGCCGGCCATGTACGAGGCCTATCACGAGATCTGGCCGGTGGCGGAGCCGGCGGAAGGCGCCAAGACGATCGCCTATGACGTGGTCGGGCCGATCTGCGAATCAGGCGACACCTTCACCACCGGGCGCGAACTGTCCGCGCTGAAGCCGGGCGACCTCATCGCCTTCATGACCGCCGGCGCCTATGGCGCCAGCATGTCCTCGACCTACAACCAGCGTCCGCTCGTCGCCGAAGTGCTGGTGAAGGGCGACAAATTCGCGGTGACACGGCCGCGCCAGAGCTATGAAGAGCTGATCGGCACGGATCGCGCGCCGCCCTGGCTGGCCTGAGCCTGCTTCACATTTCCCGGAGCACCTGTGGGGCGTGACGCTTCGACGCTGGTCACGCCACATTCCCGTGTTAGCCTCTCCCTTCGATCGATGAAGCCAGGAGAGGCGCCGCGGGGGCGGCCCGGAGCAGCGGATGAGCGAAGCACCGCGCCGCACGGCGCTTGATCCGGTCGGTATGATCCGCAAGAGGCTGGACCGCCTCACTGCGGAGTCGCGGCTGTCTCTTGCCTGGGAGCGCCTCTGGCCAAAGCTGTGGGCGCCGCTCTGCGTCGTCCTTGCCTTCCTCGCCGTCTCCTGGTTCGGGCTCTGGCTGCACCTGCCCTGGTGGGGGCGGGCTGCCGGTTCCGCCATCTTCGCTCTCCTCCTGCTCGGAAGTTTCTGGCCGGCCGTCACTGGCCGCTGGCCCAGCCGCCGCGAGGCGCTGGCCCGGCTCGACCAGTCCATGGAGGGGGCGCATCGTCCGGCGACCGCGCTGGAGGATACGCTCGCGGTCGGCGGCAAGGATCCGGTCTCGCAGGCTTTGTGGACGCTGCACCTGCAGCGCCAGAGCGCCCATGTCGCGGCGCTGCAGGTCGCGCCGCCGCAGCCGCGCATGGCCGGGCGCGACAAGCGCGCCTTGCGCGCGGCGCCGCTGGTCGCGGCCGTTGCCGGCTTCTTCGTCGCCGGGCATGAGGCCCTGCCGCGGCTGGCCGCGGCCTTCGACTGGCGCGGACCTGCGCTTGCCGCCGCCGCGGTCCGGATCGATGCTTGGATCGACCCGCCGTCCTATACGCGCATGCCGCCGATCCTGATCGATTTCGGCAAGCTCGCCAGCTCGACCTTCAACGTGCCCGAGAAGTCGACGGTGGTCGTGCGCATCGCCGGCAAGAGCGGCATGGATGTCGCGACTACCGGCCGGCTCGATGCCGCCCCGGTCGAGGGCAAGCCCGGCGAGGCCAAATCCGGAGACACCAAGCCGGTCGCGGCCAAGGCCGTGCCGACGAACACGGTCGCGGTGACGGAGAAGCGCTACCTCGTCGCTGGCGATGGCACCTTGCGCATCACCGGCTCGGGCGCGCCGGCCCAGACGCTCAGCCTGCACGCGATCATCGACCAGAAGCCGGAGATCGCCTTCACCCAGCCGCCGAAGGCCGTCAGCGGCGTCCAAGGCGGGCTCGGCCTCAGCTATCGCGCCAAGGACGATTACGGCATCGCCTCGGCCGAGGTGCTGGTCTCGCGCGTCGGCCCGATCACGGGCGGCCGCTCGCTGGTCGAGGCGCCCAAGCAGGTGCTGCCGGTGCCGCCTTCCGGTTCCGGCGAAGACGAGATGAAGAGCACGGTCGATTTCTCGGCCCATCCCTGGGCCGGCGCCAAGGTCAATATGAGCCTGCTGGCGCGCGACGAGACCGGGCAGGAGGGGCGCAGCGAGACCGTCGAGGTCGTGCTGCCGCAACGGACCTTCACCAAGCCGCTGGCCAAGGCGCTGGTCGAGCAGCGGCGCAAGCTCGTCATGGACGTCGACAACCGCAGGAAGGTCCAGCTCGCGCTCGACGCGCTGATGATCGAGCCCGACCGCTTCATGAAGGAAACCGGTGTCTATCTCGGCATGCGCATGATCGGCGAACGGCTGCGGCGTGCCGCCAGCGACGACCAGCTGCGTGATACCGCCGAGATGATGTGGGCCTTCGCGCTGCAGCTCGAGGATGGCGACCTCTCCGATGCCGAAAAGGCGCTGCGCGCGGCGCAGGAGAACCTGGCGCAGGCGCTGGAGCGCGGCGCCTCCGAAGAGGAGATGAAGAAGCTCACCGAGGATCTGCGTCGCGCCATGGACCAGTACATGCGCGAGCTCGCCCAGCAATGGCAGCGCCAGCAGCAGAACGGCGAGCAGAACCAGGCGCAATTGCCTGAAAACTTCCGCACGGTGACCCCGCGTGACCTGCAGAACATGCTCAACCGCATCGAGGAACTGACCAAGCGCGGCGACATGGCCGAGGCGCAGCGCCTGATGGAGGAGCTCAACAACCTCCTGAACAACCTCAAGACGGCGCGGCCCGGCCAGCAGGACCCGCGCCAGCGCGAGATGAACCAGGCGCTTGGCGATCTCGACAAGATGACGCGCGAGCAGCAGCAGTTGCGTGACGAGACCTATCAGCAGGATCAGCAGAACCAGAACCGCACCCAGCAGGGCCGCCGCCCCGGCCAGCAGCAGGCGCGCCCCGGTCAGCAGGGCCAGCGCCAGCAAGGTCAGCAGGGCCAACGCGGGCAGCGCGGCCAGCAACCCGGACAGCAGCCCGGCGAGGACGGCGAGGGCGAGGACGGCCAGAACGCCGAAGGCGGGCAGGGCCAGGGGCAACAGGGCTTGTCGCAGCGCCAGCAGGCCTTGCGCGAACGGCTGCAGGACCTGCAGCGGCGCATGCGCGGCATGGGCGCCGATCCCGGGGAGCTCGGCGAGGCCGAGGATGCGATGCGCGAGGCGGAAGGCCAGCTCGGCCAGGGGCAGGAGGGGCAGGCCGTCGATTCGCAAGGGCGGGCGCTGGAGGCGCTGCGCAAGGGCGGCCAGAATCTCGCCCAACAGATGCAGGGCGAGCCGGGCGAAGGCGAGGGCAACGAGAACGCCTATGGCGATCCGGACGGACGCCCGGCCGGCAGGCCCTCGGCGCAGCAGCGCGACAACAACGATCCGCTCGGCCGGCCGCAGCGCCAGCGCGACTGGGCCGATGGTCGCGTTCGGGTGCCGGGCGCCGACGAGAGCGCGACGCAGCGGGCGCGGCGCATCCTCGAGGAGCTGCGCCGGCGCCTCGGCGATCCGCTGCGGCCGACCGAGGAGCTCGACTATCTCGAGCGCCTGCTAAGGCGGAATTGAACGCGTTGGTTTCGCGTCATGCTCGGGCTTGACCCGAGCATCTCGGAAACCAGCATTCTCCGTCACGAGATTCTCGGGTCTGCGCTTCGCTCCGCCCGAGAATGACGCTCGGATTGCTCAACCCGCCCGATTGCCCGAGACCACCGCGAGCGCCGCGATGAAGCGGTCGAGATCGGCTTCCGTCAGATAGGGCGCAGGCGAGATGCGGATGGTGTTGCCCTTGGCGACGCCGCCACGGCGTACCGTCATCACCTTGTGCTGGTCACGCAGCGCCGCGACGACGGCGTTGCAGTCGGCAGCCGAGCGCTTGCCGACGAGCGCGAAGGAGGTGATGCCGGCGACCATCTCGGGATCGTCCGGCGTCTGGATCTCGACGCCCTTGAGTTCGCGCGCCCTGGCGACCCAGTAATTGCGCAGATGGCGATAGCGCGCCTCCTTGGCCTGCGGGCCGACCTCCCGATGCAAAGCGAGCGCTGCGGGGATGGTGAGCTGGGCAGCGAAGTTCGGCGTGCCGGTGTGGATGCGTGAGCGGATATCGTCCGGCTTGAAGTCCTCGTCGCCATAATGGGTGTCGATATCGGCGAGGCGCTCACGGGCGATGTAGATCAGGCCGACGCCGAGCGGCGCACCGATCCATTTGTGCAGGTTGAAGCCGATGAAGTCGACGCCGAGATCCTTCGCCTTGAAGTCGACCTGGCCCCAGCTGTGGGCGGCGTCGAGGATGACGTCGATGCCGCGCGCCTTGGCCATGGCGGCGAGTTCCCTGACCGGCATCATCAGCCCCGTGCGGTGGCTGATATGGGTAAGCAGCAGCAGCTTGGTCGTCGGGTTGGCCTTGAGCGCAGCTTCATAGGCTCCGAGGACATTGGCCTTGGTCGCCGGCTCGGGAATGTCGAATTTGGCGACCTCGACGCCGCGCCGGTTCTTCAGCCAGTTCATGGCGTACTGCATCGAGTCATAGTCGAGATCGGCATAGAGCACGCCGTCTCCGGGCTTCAGCTTGTTGTAGCCGGCGATCAGGGTCTGCAGCGCCTCGGTGGCGCCACGGGTCAGCGCGATCTCCTCGCGCGCGACGCCGAGGAAATCGGCGATCGGCGTGCGGACATTGTCGAGGTCCTGGCCGATCTTCGTGCGGGCGTAGGCGGTGTTCTCGAAATTCACGAAGTCGGTCAGGCGCTTGTATTCGGCTTTCACCGGCTCGGCCATGATGCCCCAGTAACCGTTTTCCAGGTTCACCATCTCGGGCGTGACACTGTAGAGGCGGCGGACCGCGTCCCAATAGCCGGTGTCGATCCCGAGATTGCTGGTCGGCAGCGCGGGCAGCGAGCGCGCAAGAGCAGGGGTGGCGAGGGCGGCAGTGCCGAGCGCGGCGAGCAGCGTGCGGCGGCTGAGAGCAGTGTGGTCGGTCATGGCGGATGTCCCCGAGGCGGTGGCTCTCGCTAGAGCCCGGCTGTTTCAGGCCCATGACGGTCCTATCGGCGAACTTATCCCCGCGCCGCGAAACCGGTGCATACTCGCGCAAACGCGCAACAGGAGTACCGCCATGTCGATGCAGGGATCGCCAGCCGAAGACGTACCGGTCGAGGAGCCGCAGGCTCCGCGACAGCCGGATCTTGCCGTCAGCTTCGAGCGGCTCTCGCGCCTTGCGCCGATCGGCAAGGCCGAGATCATGGGCAACATCGCCCTCCATTTCAGCCGTCTGGCCGCCGAAGCCGATCTGACGACGCCGCTGCGCGTCTGCCATTTCCTGGCGCAGGCCGCCCATGAGACCGACCGTTTCCGCACGCTCGAGGAAAAGGGCGGGAAGAAGCAGTTCGCCAAGTACGAAGGCCGCGAGGATCTCGGCAACACCGAGCCGGGCGACGGCGCGCGCTATCACGGCCGCGGCATCTTCCAGCTCACCGGGCGCGCCAACTACAAGCGCATCGGCCGGATGCTGAACATCGACCTGGAGGGGCGGCCGGAGCTGGCGCTCGATCCGCGCATCTCGGTGCAGATCGCCTTCGCCTATTGGCGCGACCGCAAGATCAACGCCGCCGCCGACCGCGACGATGCGGCCCGGGTCACCCAGCTGATCAATGGCGGCCTGAACGGCCTCGCCGAGCGCCGGCAATTGCTGACGACGGCGAAGGGGATCTGGTTTTAGTCAAGGCCAGGAAAGCTCATCGCCGAAGCCGATGCGGATCGCTCCCACCGCGATAGTTCGGAATCCCGGCGATCGGTTTAAATTTTCTGCAACCGCCGCCGGTCCATAACCTGCGCGCCCGCCGTCAACTGCCGCAGAGTATGCCTTGCTGCTGGACTACCATTCGCTGTTGACGGCCTTTGCTCTTTCCGGCTGCGGATTGGCGATCACCTTTTCCGTCAGCTGGCTTGCCTCCAGGACGGAACGTTTCCTGATCGCCTGGACTTTCGGCGTGGCGTTCATGGCGCTCGGCGTGCTTGTCTACAGCTGGTACGCCCGGACCATGTCGCCGGCCGTCGGCGCCGCCGGATACACGATCCTGCTGGCCGGCCTCGCCTTCGTGTTCGGCGCCGGCCGGGAGTTCCGCACCGGTATTCTGCCCTGGCGCAGCATGGCCATCATGGCGACCGCATCGTCGCTCGTCATGGCCGTGCCGATGCTGGCCGGCTACAATGGCGCCGCCATCGTCATGCTCAATGCGGCAGCGACGATCATCCTTCTCATCACAGCCTGGGACTACTGGCTCGGGCGGGCCGAGGCCCGGTTGGCCATCCCGCTGCTGACGGCCCTCTATGTCCTGACGGGCCTGTCCTTCGTCCCCTGCGCCATCCTGCTGCTGCAGGACGGTGAATGGCGCCTGTCGCAGGCTCCGTCGAATTGGGCCGAAGACCTCAATATCGTGGTCTGCCTCATCACCCTGTCGGGTATCGGCGCTCTTTCCCTGGCGCTCAACCAGGCGCGGCTGGCACGCAGCCACAAGCGCGATGCCGAGACCGATCCGCTGACCGGGCTGCTCAACCGGCGGGCGCTGCTCAGTCGTATCGCGGCCGACATCAAGGGGCCCGCCGCCCTCGTCGTTTTCGACATGGACCACTTCAAGACGACCAACGATGTCCATGGTCATCCGGCAGGCGACGACGTGCTGCGAAGCTTCGGCAAGATTCTGGCGCTGTCTTGCCGATCGCAGGGTCTCGCCGCGCGGCTTGGCGGCGAGGAGTTTGCATTGCTGTTGCCGGGAGCCTCGCTCGTCACGGCTGCGAAACTCGCCGATGGCGTGCGCAAGCGCTTGGCCAAGCGCCATTTCAGCGGGGATGGCGGCGCATTCACCAGCACGACCAGCGCCGGCGTCGCCTATTCCGCAGACGTCGTCATCGATTTCGACGCGCTCCTGCGCGACGCCGACAAAGCGCTGTATGCAGCCAAGCGCGCCGGCCGCGACCAGGTCGCGGTCAGCGCGGACGACACGGAATTTCTGGCCCATAGCTGGCCGTCGCAGGATGGGCGGCGCGATGCAGCCGACCTCGTCCGACTCAAGGCTGGTTAGAGCATTGGCCCGAGAGCCGAGCCGCTCAAGCGTGCCCGGCCTTCAGCGCCTGGTCGAGATCGGCGTAGAGGTCCTCGACATCCTCGATGCCGGTTGAGAGGCGCAGCAGATCGGGCGGGCAGGGCGAGCCGGCGCCCTCGATCGAGGCCCGGTGCTCGATCAGGCTCTCGACGCCGCCGAGCGAGGTGGCGCGCTTATAGAGCTCGACATGGGCAGCCGACCTGACCGCCGCCGTCTCGCCGCCGCTGACCTGGACCGAGAGCATGAAGCCGAAGCCGCCTTCCATCTGGCGGGCGGCGATGTCGTGGCCGGGATGCTGCGGCAGGCCGGGATAGAGCACGCGCGAGACCAGGGGATGAGCCGAGAGCTTCTGTGCCAGCGCCATGGCCGAGGCCGACTGGCGCTCCTGCCGGACATGGAGCGTGCGCATGCCGCGCATCAGCAGATAGGCCTCGAACGGGCCGAGGATGCCGCCCTGGCCCTTGCGGATGGTCTTGATCCGGGCCCAGAACTCGTCATCGGTATTGGCGCAGAGCGCGCCGGCGACGACGTCGGAATGGCCGTTCAGCACCTTGGTCGCGGCATGCATGACGATGTCGGCGCCGAGCGTCAGCGGCCGGGTGTGCACCGGCGAGGCGCAGGTCGAATCGACCGC
>PNLY01000103.1 GCA_013823325.1 Methylobacterium sp. | reverse complement strand
CCGAGGTGAAGCCGCGGTCGATCATGCCCTTCATCAGCCGGGCGGCACGGGCGGTCGCCAGCGTCAGCGGCACTTTTTCCAGCAGCGGAATCGAGACTTCCGACAGCATGACATGGACATGGCTGTCGATCAGACCGGGCATCAGCGTTCGCCCTCCGCAATCGATCACGGCGGCCTTGTCGGCCTTGATCGGCTTGTCGGAGACCTCGCGGATCAGCTCGCCTTCGACGAGCAGCTCGTAGCCCTTGCGCAGCTCACCGTGATCGGGCTCCAGCATCGCAAAATTGCGGAACAGGACCTGCGTCATGGCGGCGTCTCCCAACGGGCTCGTGATATATTACGAGCTTCGCCGGTCCTGTCTATCGCGCCATGCGCGCAATGGTTCGCTAAAATCTCCTCATGCGATCAGCCGGCGGCGACGTTCTGCGCCAGCGCCCGGCCGCGGACCGGCAGCGAGAGATCGTCGGCAAGCGCCCGGTTGATCGCCGGGAGGCCGTCGAGCAGGTCCGGCAGGAAGGCCTGCGAGGGCGGCTGGCGCTTGGGCAAAGCGTGCAGCGCCTTGGCCATCTGCAGCGGATCGCGCGTGTTCGCACCGGTCTGGGTCGGGTCGAACAGCACGTCGATCAGGCCCAGGCTGTCGGCGCGCTCGGCCCGGATCGCCTGCTCCAGGCGCGGCCGGACGCGCGGCACGATCAGCGCCGGCTTATCGAAGGAGAGGATCTCACAGAAGGTATTGTAGCCACCCATGGCGACGACGCAGTGGGCGCGGTTCATCAGGAGCTCGAGGCGCGGCTCGAAGCCGATGCTTTCGAGCTTTGGCAGCCTGGCGATGCGGTCGGTGAACTCCTTGCGCTTCTCGCGCGACAGGAACGGGCCGAAGACGATCAGCGCCGGCAATTCGATGGTCGGATCGGCCTCATAGGCCGAGATCACCCAGTCGATCACGCCGGCGCCGTCGCCGCCGCCGCCGGGCGTCACCAGGATGAAGGGGCCCTTGGTGATGCGCGGATGCCGGTTCGGCGGCATCGGCGAAGGCACGGCGCGCTTGAGATAGCCGGTATAGCGGATCTTGCCGGTGAAGAGCGGCTGGTTGGGCAGGCCGTCGAGCGGCCGGTAGATGCTCTCCAGCCCGTAGACCCAGATGTCGTCGTAGATCGTGGCGAGCGCGTCGAGCGCGCCGCTCTGGCGCCATTCCTCATGCAGCTTTGCCGGCTCGTCGAGCACGTCGCGCACGCCGAGCACGATGCGGGCGCCGCGGCGGCGCAGAATCTCGAGCGCGGGGATGAGCTCGCCGCGCAGGCCGATCGGCTCCTTGTCGACGATGACGATGTCCGGGTCGAAGGACAGCACCGTCTGCTTGATCAGGTCGGTGCGCAGGCGGATCGTATCGGCGAGTTCGAGATTGAGATGATGCGGCAGGTAGCGGCCGTCGCTCTGCTTCTCGATGCCGGGAATGCGGACATAATCGACGCCGTCGCCGAACTGGAAGCTGGAGATCATCGACGAGCCCGAGACGATGATCACTGATATATGAGGATAGCTCGCGACGAGCGAATTCGCGATCGCCCGGCAGCGGCGGATATGGCCGAGACCGAAGGTGTCGTGGCTGTAGATCAGGACGCGCGGCGCATGCGGGCTGCATGGCGGGCGGCGCACCCCGCTATCATCGATGAGACTGAGGCCCATGCGCGCGTCGCGTCCTCTGCTTGAAGGTCAGATGGCCTCCGGGGGACGCACAGAACGCACCCGAACTGGCCGAAACCATAGCGCCGGCAGCGCGTCAATCCAAGTAGGTTGCCGCGCCGAAGAGTGCATCGGGACCGCACAATGCGACGGCTGCGTGACCAGAGAGCCGCGACAGCAGATTCGTGAGGAAGCTCCACGTGGTGGTCTCGTGGTCGTGATGGTGCAGCAGCAGACCGAAACGCCGGGTCGGAGCCGGATCCGTGCGGCGGGCTGCGAGCAATCGCGCCATCTCCGTCAGAAGGTCGTCGGGCTGGCGGCCGACGCGGCCATTGTTCCAGTCGATCAGGTCGAGATCGGTGTTGACGAGGCTGGGGCCGCCGGCCGGCCCAAGCGCGAAATTGCGGAAGCAGGATAGGCCGACGAAGCCGAGCGCGGGCAGCTCCGCGGCGACCGCAGGGTCGACGCGGTTCCATGGCGGGACGAAGACCGGGAGGAAGGACCGGCCAAACAGCTGCTGCAAGCGCTGCCGGCCGGCGGCGATCTCAGCAAGGATGTCCGGCAGCGGCCGGTGCAGGCCGAACTCGCTCTTCTTCCCGCCTGCTGGGGCGTGATTGCGATGCTGCGCGCCGTGCTGGCAGGGGCGCAGCTGCGGCGCGGTTTCGAGACGTTTCGCCAGCGCCTCCCGCGCGAGCATCGGGATCGAGGCCAGCAGCACCGGGATCGCGAAGCGCTCGGCGAGGGCGGCGAGCCGGTCGAGCTGCTCGCTGGGCACGGTTGCGTCGTCGTCGCGCAGCCAAAGTTCGAGGCGCTTGCCGGCCTCGGCCCAGCTGTCGAGTTCGGCGAGCAAGGCGGCCCAGGCGGTTTCCTCGGTCATGGTGCGACCTCCTGCGCCTTGCGGCCATGCCGGGCGACGGCGGCGCTCAGCGCCGTGGCGAGGACCGCGCGGGCACTTTCGCCGTTGCGCTCCTGGCGTGCGAAGTCTCGCGCTGCCTCACCCATGCGGGCGCGTAGCGCGGAATCGCCGATCAATTGACCGATCTTGGCCGACAAGGCGGCTTCGTCGCCATGGGGCGCGAGCAGGGCCGTGCGGTCACGCGCCACCACCGCCGGGACACCGCCGCTGTCGAGCGCCGCGACGGGTAGGCCTGCAGCCTGTGCCTCGAGATAGACCACGCCATAGGCTTCGTTCAGGCCGGGCCAGACGAAGAGGTCGTGCGCCGCGAGCTGGGAAAGGATGTCGGTGCGCTCGCGGCGCCCGAGGAAGCGGACGCGGCCGGGCGGGAGGCTTGCGAAGGCGGCCTCGATGGCGGCACGCTCGGGTCCGTCGCCGATGAGGGTCAGCGTCCAGGGCAGATCAGCGATTCGGGCAAGGGTGCGGG
Organism: Methylobacterium sp.; assembly: GCA_013823325.1. Taxonomy (GTDB): domain Bacteria; phylum Pseudomonadota; class Alphaproteobacteria; order Rhizobiales; family Beijerinckiaceae; genus Allobosea; species Allobosea vestrisii. The sequence goes on along the minus strand of PNLY01000103.1, from coordinate 15,887 downwards.
CGAGGAAAACGTAGCAGGCGGCCTTGTTGCCCGGGCGCATCATTGCGACCGCGATCAGGCGGACTGGCTCGTTCCCGCCGCGGGGAGCGGCGGAATGCTGCGGAACCTCCTCGACACCGAGCAGGAAGGGCGGCAGGTCGATCATGCGTTCCGGCTCCGGGATGAGGCGGGCGAGGCCCTCGCGGTCGCGCTCGGTCATGCACAGATGCAGATCAGCGCGCAGGATCGCAGTGCGGGCGAGGGCGGCGGCTTCCGCCCAGGGGCCGTCGAAGCGCTTCTGGGCATCGCTGGCCTCGGCGACGACGAAGGGCAGGTCGAAGCGCTTGGCCAGGGCCGGGCCGATCAGGTCGGGAGCCCGGTAATGGCAGTGATAGGTGAAGATCAGGTCGGGCCGGGCTGCCGGCGCCTGCCAGCGCTCGCTCAGCGCGGCGACCACGTCCTGCGCAGCCTGCTTGCGCGCGGCGAGCAGTGCCGGGTCGGGTTCGCGCATGAAGCTGCGCTCGGCCGGGAGGATCTCCACGGCATGGCCGAACTCCTCCAGCAGCGTCACCAGCTGACGCGCCATCAGCCGGTCGCCGGAGGGAGCGCCGTCGCCATAGCGGTTGAGCGGCGTGTGGAAAGCGATCTTCACGATTGGTTCTGTAGCGCCGCGCGCAGGCGTCAGCGATAAGGATCGGCTGCGTCGCGCAATCCGTCGCCGAGGAAGTTGAAGGCGAGGATGATGACGATCACCGGGATGCAAGGGTAGAGCAGCCAGGGATAGAGCGCGACGACGTTGATGTTCTGCGCCTCGTTCAGCATCACGCCCCAGCTGGTGATGGGAGGCCGCAGGCCGAGGCCGAGGAAGGAGAGCGCGGTCTCGCCCAGGATGGTCTTGGGGATGGTGATCGTCGCGGCGGCGATGAGATGACTCATGAAGCCGGGCACGAGATGCAGGCCGATGATGCGGGCGGGCTTGGCCCCCATCAATTGGGCCGCGACGACATAATCCTCCTCGCGCAGCGCCAGGAGCTTGGAGCGGACGGCGCGGGCGAGCCCGGTCCAGTCCATCAGCCCGAGGATCACGGTGATGCCGAAATAGACCAGCAGCGGGCTCCAGGAGGGCGGCATGATCGCGCCGAGCGCCAGCCAGAGCGGGATATGCGGCAGCGATTGCACGATCTCGATGATGCGCTGGACGATCAGGTCGACCTTGCCGCCATAGTAGCCGGCGATGCCGCCGATGATGATGCCGAGCACGAAGGAGACGCTGACCCCGAGCAGGCCGATGGTCAGCGAGATGCGCCCGCCATAGAGGATGCGCGAGAACATGTCGCGCCCGAGCCGGTCGGTGCCGAGCAGGTAGAGCGTGCCGCCTTCCGGCGGGCAGACCAGATGGAGATTCCCCGGGATCAGGCCCCAGAATTCATAGGAATCGGCGCGGCAGAAGAAGCGGAGCTTCTGCGGCCTGCTCTCGTCGACGTCGTATTCGCGCTTCAGGTTCTCCATGTTGAGGCGCTGGACATACGGGTAGACGAACGGGCCGACGAAGCTGCCCTCGTGGAAGAGATGCAGCTCCTGGCGCGGGGCGCGGATGAAGTCGGTGTTGCGCGTCGTGTAGTGATAGGGCGCCAGGAACTCGCAGATCGCGACCGACAGGTACATCAGTAGGATGACGATGCCGGAGATCACCGCGAGCCTGTGCTTGCGGAATTTCCACCACATCAGCTTCCACTGCGGGGCCAGATAGACGCGCTCCTGCTCGGGCGACATCTTCTCGATCGCATAGGGCTCGAACGGCGCGGTCGACCAGCGATGCGGCAGCGGCTCGGAGGTGGAGGCGGGAGGCGTCGTCACTTGGTCGCCGTCCCCTGCAGGCGGATGCGCGGATCGAGGATGGCGAGCGCGATGTCGGAGATCAGCACGCCGATCACGGTCAGGAAGGACAGGAACATCAGGAAGGAGCCGGCAAGATACATGTCCTGGCTCTGCAGCGCCCGGATCAGCAGCGGGCCGGTGGTCTGCAGCGAGAGCACGATCGCGACGATCTCGGCGCCGGAGACGATCGATGGCAGGATGTCGCCGATATCCGAGATGAAGAAGTTGAGCGCCATGCGCAGCGGGTATTTGCGCAGGGCCTTGCCCGGCGGCAGGCCCTTGGCGCGGGCGGTGACGTAGTACTGCTTCTGCAGTTCGTCGAGCAGGTTGGCGCGCAGCTTACGGATCATGCCGGCGGTGCCGCCGGCGCCGATGATGATCACCGGTATCCAGAGGTGCTCCAGCACCGATTTGAACTTGGCCCAGCTCATCGGCTGGTTGAGGTATTGCGGGTCGACGAGGCCGCCGATCGAGGTGCCGAACCAGATATTGGCGAAGTAGAGGAAGATCAGCGCCAGCAGGAAATGCGGCACGGCAAGGCCGAGCAGGCCGATGAAGGTGAGGCCGTAATCGCCCCAGCTGTACTGGTGCGTCGCCGAATAGATGCCGATCGGGAAGGCGACGATCCAGGTGAAGATGATGGTGAAGAACGACACCACCATGGTCAGCAGCAAGCGGTCGCCGACGATGTCGCGCACCGGCAGCTGGTATTCGAAGGAATAGCCCATATCGCCGCGCAGGAGGCCGGTGACCCACCAGAAATAGCGCTCGATCGGCGGCTTGTCGAAGCCGTACTCCTTCTTCAGGAACTCGACGCGGCTCATGTCCGCCTTCTCGCCCTGGGCCTGCATCTCGGCGACCATCGTCTCGAAATAGTCGCCCTCGGGCAGGTTGATCACGGTGAAGATCAGGACGCTGGTGACGAACAGCGTCGGGATCATCACCAGGATGCGCTTGAAGATGTATTTCAGCAGCACGGCTACTTCCCCTCGAACCAGAAGGTGTCGGGCATGTAGCGGCCGAAGAAGGCGCCCGGCTCGAAGCTGTAGAGGCCGTTTTCCGGCACGTTGCGCAGGCTCCTGGCGACCACGATCGGCTGCAATGTGGCGTTCACCACCCCGATCGTGAACAATTGCTCGGCGTTGATCCTCAGCATCGTCTGCCAGATTTCCCGGCGCTGCTGATGCGTCGTCGAATGCCGCCACGCCTTGTAGAGCGCGACCAGCTCCTTCGCCTCGGGAATGTCTGGCGCCTCGCCCTCGCGGCCGCCGCTCTCGAGATACTGGCCCCAGCGCGGCCAGTTGAACTGGGCCGGCGAGGTCGGGGCGAGCGCGTCCGGCTCCATCTCGGCGGCGACGAGCGCGTTGTCCATGCCGGTCCAGCCGGACATGATCGTCTGCCCCGCGAGGATGCGGCGGCGGAAGACGTCGAGCTGGCTGGAGCGCGGGTGGATCTTGATGCCGATCGCGACGAAATCCTGCTTGATCAGGTCGAGGATGTCGGTCTCCTCGGTCGAGGCGCCGGCGGTCTCGACGGTGAATTCCAGGCGTCGCCCGTCCGGGAAATGGCGGATGCCCTCGCTGTCGCGCTTGGCAAGGCCGATCTCGTCGAGCAGGCGGTTGGCCTCGGCGAGGTCCGGCGTCATGTAGAGCTGCGCCAGGGTCTCGTCATAGAGCGGGCTTTCCGGCAGCGCAGTGTTGCCGCTCTCCTTGGCGAGGCCGAAGAAGATGACGCGGTTGATGTCGCGCCGGTTGATCGCCAGCGAAAGTGCGCGGCGATAGCGCACATCGCGGTTGAGATCGCGCCAGACCGGGTCGATCGCGTTGAGGTTGGGCATCAGCGCGAACCAGGCGCCTTCGCCGCGTTTCCATAGTCTGACCTCGAAGTTCATCCGCTTCGAGGCGTCCTTGAGGAAGGTGTAGTTGTCGAAGCGCAGATAGCGGGCCTGCAGGTCGGCCTCGCCGGCGGCGGTCTTGGCCGGGATCAGGGCCGCGCTGCCGATGGTCATGGTGACCTCGTCGACATAGGGCAATTGCCGGCCGTTCTCGTCGATCCGGTGGAAATAGGGGTTGCGGACGAAGCTGAACTGCTCGGCCGGGATCGCCGTGGTGTTGCGCCAGGGATCGAGCGTCGGCAGGTCGGGATTCTCCGGGCGGTATTGGCGCGAGAAGCGCTCATGCAGCGAGCCCCAGTCCTTGACGCGGGTGCTCTTGATCTTCTGCTCCAGCTCGTCCTTGCCGGCATAGCGCTGGTGGAATTGCTTCAGGTAATGCGCCGGCATGGCGATGTAGAGCGGCTGAGCGCCGGCGAGCGCCGGCAGGAAGACGGGGTTGGGCTCGGCCCAGCTGTAGCGCAGGGTCAGGTCGTCGAGGATCTCGAAGCGGCAGGTCTGGCCGGAGATCAGCATCGCCTGAGGCGGGCCGCCGGGCGAGAGCCGCTTGTTGTTGGCGACATCCTCCCACCAGTAGCGAAAATCCTCGGCGGTGAAGGGATGTCCGTCCGACCAGCGATGGCCGGCGCGCAGACGCAAGGTGAAGATGCGGCCATGCTCGACCTCGAAGCTCTCCAGCACGTCGGGCGCCAGCTCGAGTTTGTCGTCGTAGACGACGAGGCGGGTGTAGCCGTAGATCGTCATCATCCGGATGTCGCGCTGGTCGCCCATCAGCATGCGGATCGTGCCGCCATGCCGGCCGGGCGCGCGGCTCATCGCTGCCACGTTGATCAAACGCGGCGATTTCGGCAGGCGCTCGGCGAGCGCAGGCAATTTGCCGGCGGCGACCTTCTCGGCGAGCGCCGGGCTGTCGATCAGCGTCTCGACGCCGGCGAGGCCGAGCCGCGGCGCGATCAGGGCGGCACCCGTCCCGAGGAGAAAGCTCCGGCGCGCGATCCGCATCAGGCGAGCTCCCTGACGTCGGCGCCGGGCTTGGCGAGGACGAGATGGCCGGCCCCGAGATCGAGATGGGCGAGGGCCTCGCCGTCGGCGTCGGGCTTGAAGGAGGCCGGCCAGTGGCGGGTGTCGGAAGCGCCGCCGGGGGCGGCCAGCTTGAAGTCGAGCTTGCGGTCGAGATCGGCGAAGGGCACCGATTTCAGCAGCGCCTTGGTGTAGGGGTGGACCGGGGCGTTGAAGAGGGTGTGGCGCGGCGCGAGCTCGACGATGCGCCCGTTCGCCATCACCGCGATGCGGTCGGCCATGTAGTTCACCACTGCGAGATTGTGCGAGATGAACAGGAAGGTCAGGCCGCGCTCGGCCTGCAGGTCCTTGAGCAGGTTGAGGATCTGCGCCTGGACGGAGACGTCGAGCGCCGAGACGGGCTCGTCGCAGATGATCAACTCCGGGTCGAGCGCGAGCGCGCGTGCGATGCCGATGCGCTGGCGCTGGCCGCCGGAGAAGGAGTGCGGGTAGCGCGAGAGGAAGCGCTGGTCGAGCCCGACATCGTCCATCAGCGCCTTGACCCGCGCCATCTGCCCGGCACCGTCGCCGCGCTCATGGATCACGAGCGGCTCGCGCAGGATGTTCATCACGGTCATGCGTGGCGACAGCGACGAGACCGGATCCTGGAAGATCATCTGCAGCCTGGGACGGAAGCGGCGCAAATCCTCGCCCTGCAGCGAGAGGATGTCGACGCAGTCCTTGCCGTCGTCGAAGCGGATCTCGCCGGAATCCGGCGTCACCGCCCGCATGATCACCTTGCTGAGCGTGGTCTTGCCGCAGCCGCTCTCGCCGACCAGGCCGAGGCATTCGCCGCGCTCGATATCGAAGCTGACATCGTTGACGGCATGGACGGTCGAGCTCGTGCCCTTGCCGAAGAAGCGGCTCGAATGGGTGGTGTAGCTCTTGTGGACATTGCGCACCGCCAGCAGCGGCGCCTGCTGGTCGCGGTTTTGTGGCGGCGCCGGAGCCTTCGGTGCGGCCGGCACGCGCGGGCGCGCCTCGCGCAGGGCGACCAGGCGCTCGCCCTCCTGCATGTCGAAATGCGGGGAGGCCTTGAGCAGGGCCTTGAGATAGGGATGCTGCGGGCGGCGGAAGATGTCCTCGGCCGTGCCGCTCTCCATGATCTCGCCATGGTAGATCACCACGACCTCGTCGGCCATGTTGGCGACGACGCCGAGATCATGGGTTATCAGGAGGATCGCCATGCCCATCTCGGCCTGGAGATCGCGCATCAGGTCGAGCACCTGGGCCTGGATGGTGACGTCGAGCGCCGTAGTCGGCTCGTCGGCGATCAGAAGGGCCGGCTGGCAGATCAGCGCCATGGCGAGCATGGCGCGCTGGCGCAGGCCGCCGGAAAGCTCGAAGGAATAGAAATCATAGGCGCGGGCCGGGTCCTTGAAGCCGACCCGTTTCAGCATCGCCTCTATCAGCTCGCGCGCCTGCGGCTTCGGCATCGGCCGATGCAGCTGCAGCGCCTCCTCAATCTGGTTGCCGATGGTGTGGACCGGCGAGAGCGAGGACATCGGCTCCTGGAAGATCATGCCAATCCTGCCGCCGCGCAGGTCGCGGATCTCCTTGCCTTCGGCCGGCAAGGTCGCGATGTCGATGACGGCGTCGGGCGTTTGCGGGTCGCGGAACAGGATGCTGCCGCCGGTGATGGCGCCGGCGCGCGGCAGCAGGCCCATGATCGCCTGCGAGATCACCGACTTGCCCGAGCCGGACTCGCCGACGAGCGCCACCGTCTTGCCGGCCGGGATCCGGAAGTCGACGCCCTTCACGACATCGCGAGCGAAGCCATGGATGGTGAAGCCGATCCGGAGGTCGTTGATCTCGAGAATGTTCATCTGCGGCTGCCGCCGTCGTCCCCTGATGTTCGTGTTGCCGGTTGCACGCGCTGCGCCGTCATCCCGGTCGACCCGCAGCCGGGTTCCCCCTGCCGCAGCAACGCAGTGTTCCGTGCTCCCGTTCCCGCCGTCCTTGTCCCGTCTCGATGACGATCTTGCAACAGCGCAATGGCTCGGCCGCAGCGCCTGTCCCGAGGGAACTTGAAACTGCCGCGTGCGTCGAGTCCAGCGGCATGTTGCGCCGCGTGGTGAACTGCTACCATATGGGGGGCAAGCCGGCAGGGTGTTCGCCCGTCCGGATGCGGGATGGGAAAGCCCCTTGGAGAGAAGCCTCTTCCGTTACGTCTGGCAGAAGAGCCGCCGGGAGCAGATCATCGTTCTGCTCGTGATCCTGGTCTCGATCCCGTTCAACTGGCTGTCCTTCGACGTGCCCAGGCGCATCGTCAACGACGCCATCCAGGGCGGCGCCTTCAGGAACGGCAGGACGAGCGCGACGGTGTTCGACTGGACGCTGCACTGGCCGGAGGTCCTCGGTGGCGGCAGCATTCAGGTCTTCGAGGGCTTCAAGGTCGGCCAGCTCGGGCTCCTGCTGACGCTGAGTTTCTATTTCCTCGTGCTCGTCCTGATCAACGGCGGCTTCAAATATCTCGTCAACGTACAGAAGGGCGTGCTCGGCGAACGCATGCTCCGGCGCATGCGCTACGATCTGTTCAGCCAGCTGATGCGCTTCCGGCCCGAGGATATCCGCTCGGTCAAGCCGGCCGAGGTCGCGAGCATGATCAAGGACGAGGTCGAGCCGATCGGCAGCTTCGTCGGCGACGCCTTCATCCAGCCGGCCTTCCTGCTCAGCCAGGCGCTGACCGCGCTAATCTTCATCATGATGCAGAGCGTCTGGCTCGGCTCGATCGCGCTGGTCATCGTGCTGATGCAGGCGGTGATCATCCCGATCCTGCGCAAGGAGCAGCTCAGGCTCGGCCGCGAGCGCCAGATCGCCTCGCGCCAGCTCGCCGGGCGGATCGGCGAGATCGTCGATGCCGGGCCGACCATCCAGGGCAATGGCGCGACCTCCTATATCCAGTCCGACATCGCCGGGCGGCTCGGTGCGCTGTTCGACATCCGCTATGCGCTCTACAAGCGAAAATTCGCCGTCAAGTTCCTGAACAACCTGATGGCGCAGATCACGCCCTTCTTCTTCTACGCGATCGGCGGCTTCTTCGCTTTGCAGGGCCGGCTCGACATCGGCCAGCTCGTCGCGGTGATCGCCGCCTATCGCGACCTGCCGCCGCCGATCAAGGAGCTGATCGACTGGGAGCAGCAGCGCAATGACGTCACCATCAAATACGAGCAGGTGATCCAGCAGTTCAGCCCGAGCGAGGTGGTGACGCTGGAGGAGAAGGGCGAGATCGCGCCGTTGCCGCCGCGCGGCGAGATCCGGCTCGACAAGGTCGAGATGGTCGACAACCGCGGCCAGCCTTTGCTGATGCCGCTGGCAACGACCTTCCAGCGACCGGGCCAGGTCGCGCTGATCGGGCCTGCCGGCGGCGGGCGCGACACGCTCGGCCGCATCCTCGGCCGGCAGACGATGAGCTATGGCGGGCGCGTCCTGATCGACGGCGAGCCGCTCTCGGCGATCAGCGTCGAGCGCGCCAGCCATATCATCGGCTATGCCGGGCCCGAGATCGAGATCATCAACGGCAGCTTGCGCGAAAACATCCTGCTGCCGCTGAAGCGCCGGCGCCCGGTGGTGAAGCCGGACCGTGCCGTGGACCAGCAGGAGCATCGCCGCTTCATCGAGGCGCTGCGAGCGGGCAACACGCCGCTGCCCTTCGCCGCCGACTGGAACGACTATGAGGGCGTGGGACTCGACGGCGAGGAGGCGCTCGAGGAGCGCGTGCTCGCCGTGCTCGACACGCTCGGCTGCGCCGACGAGATCTACGAGCTCGGTCTCGACGCCAAGGTGATCGCGCCGCTGGCGGAAGGGGCGGCCGAGCGCATCATCGAAGCACGAAAGGTGGTGGCGGCCGAGCTGACCAAGACCAAGCTCGGCGGGCTGATCGAGACCTTCGACCTCGATCGCTACAACGCCAATGCGACGATCGCCGAGAACCTCGTCTTCGGTGCGATGCGCAATGGCCGCCAGCCGGCCGATTTCCTGCTCGAGGACCCCTATGCCCGCTCGGTGCTTCAGGCCGAGGCGCTGGAGGAGCCGCTCGCCGAGATCGGCGGGCGCATCGCCTCGACGCTGGTCGAGATCTTCGCCGGTCTGCCGCAGGGGCACACACTGTTCGAGCGCTATGCCTTCGGCGGCGAGATCGACCTTGAGAAGCTCGGCGAGCTCGCCGAGGCGCTGCGGCGGCACGACCGGCGCAGTCCGCTCGATCCGACCGTGCAGCGTGAGCTGGTCGCGCTCGCGCTCGGCTATATCGAGCCCAAGCATCGGCTCAACCTGCTCGACATCGCCCTGCGCCGACGGGTGCTGCGCGCCCGGCACAGCTTCAAGACCTATCTGCCCGGCGAGAAGGCCGACGAGATCGAGTTCTACGATCCCGCCGACGTGATCCATGGGGCGAGCGTGCGCGACAACCTGCTGTTCGGGCGCATCGGCTTCGGCGTCCCCGATGCCGGGCGCAAGGTCGCGGAGATCGCCAGGGCGGCGCTGTCGCGCGCCGGGCTCGACTCGGCCGCCTATCGCTTGGGGCTCAATACCGATGTCGGATTGCGCGGCCGCTATCTGCCGCTGCGGTTGCGCCTGATGGTGCCGCTCGCCCAGGCGCTGATCAAGCGGCCGGACATTCTGGTGCTCGATCTCGACGCCTTTGCCGTCACTTGTGCCGATCCTGGCGGGCTGGTCCGGCGTATCGCCAATTATTGCCAGGACAGAACGACCTTCCTGCTCTTGACCGATCAGGGGCTGGCTGCCGATATCTCTGAGAAGATCATCTTCAACGGAGCCGTGGCCAGGGTGAACAGCAAGGGCGGAGCCAGCGACGAAGCGGACGAGATGCTGGACGAGCTGCCGCCCCCCAATGGCGCTGTTCCGATCGAGGCAAGGACATGACGCTCGAGAGCGATATCGGCTGCCTGAAGTCGATCCCCCTGTTCCGCGGCTTGCCGGGGCCGCGGCTGAAGCTGCTCGCCTTGATGGGCGAGCGGCTGCATTTCCCGGCCGGCACGGTCATCACGGAAGAAGGCGACAAGCCGGAAGAGGTCTATTGCGTGCTGGAGGGCGAGGTCGAGCTGTCGCACGAGGCGCCGGAAGGACGATCGAAGACCTTCCGGCTCGCGAGCGGCAGCCTGATCGGCGACGTGCCTTTGCTCTGCAACCAGACCTACGCGGCCCGCTCCACCGCCAAGACCGACGTGGTGGCGTTGCGCCTGCCGCGGGCATTGTTCTTCGAGTTGCTCGACAACATCCCGGAGTTTTCGGTCGCGCTGTCGCGCGATCTTGCCGGCCGGCTCTATCGCCTGGCGGACTCCGTCCTGCATGGCGAGAAGACACATTGAAGCGCCGGGTGCGCCGATGACAGCGGTTCCGAGCACGCCTGCGGGGCGCAGGCCCGCCGCCTCCGGATTCGACCAGATGTCGTCCTGGAGCCGCGATGTGCGCTTCGCCTCCGGCTGCATCCTGATGGTCTTCGCGACCACGCATTTCCTCAATCATGCGCTCGGCATCTTCGGCGTTGCGGCGATGGAGGCGGCGCAGGATTGGCGCTACTGGTTCTGGCACAGCTGGATCGGCACGGTCGCGCTCTACGGCTCGCTCCTCGTCCATCCGGTTTTCGCCCTGCTGCGCGTGGCGCAGCGGCGCACCTTCCGCATGCCGGCGCGCGAAGTGATCCAGATCGTGCTCGGTGTCGCGATCCCGATCCTCCTGATCGACCATATTGTCGGCACGAGGGTTCAGGGGTCCCTGTTCGGCCAGGACGAGAGCTATCACGCGGTGCTGCGCCGGCTTTGGCCGGGCCTCGCCTTATCGCAGAGCTTCCTGCTCCTGCTCGTCTGGACGCATGGCGTGATCGGCTTGCACTTCACCTTCCGGGCGCGCGACGCCTATGCGAGCTGGCGTGATCCGTTCCTGCTGGTCGCGATCCTGATACCGTTGCTGGCCATCATAGGCTTCTCGGTGGCGGGCCGCGAAGCCCAGATGATGGCGCTCCCGCCCGAGCTCTATACGGCCAACCAGGTCGATGCCTTCAATCTGCATGTGACCTGGGCCAAGCGCGCCTTCTTCGGTCTGATCGGTGGCTTCGCCGGCTTCGTTGTGTTTCGCGAGCTCAGGGCGCGAGCGCTCGGCGCTATCGCCGTGCGCTTCGTCGGCCATGGCGTGCGCCGCGTCATTCCCGGGCCGACCCTGCTCGAGATATTCCGCCGCTTCGGCATTCCCCATGCGGCGCTTTGCGGCGGGCGGGCGCGCTGCGCCACCTGCCGCGTTCTGGTGCTCGATGGCGCTGACGACCTGCCGCCGCCCGGTCCGGCCGAGGCGCGGCTGCTGCGCCGGATTTCGGCCGGCGACCATGTCCGGCTCGCCTGCCAGATCAGGCCCAAGCGCGATCTTCAGGTCCAGATCCTGCTTGCCGCCAAGCAGCGCGGCGCCGGGCCGTCGGGGACCATCGATCCAGATGACCGGATCGGCAAGAAAGGGCTGACGGTGATGGTCGCCGACCTGCGCGCCTTCACGGCCCTCTCCGAACGGCAGTTGCCGCATGACCTGATGACCCTGCTCAACCGCTTCTATGACGAGATGTCCCAGGCGATCGCGGCGCATGGCGGCCGCATCGAGGCGATCTATGGCGACGGGCTGATGGCCGTGTTCGGGCTGGAGACGACGCCGGCCCGGGCGGGCGCGGCGGCGATCGCGGCGGCCGGCGACATGGTGCGCGCCGTCGAGGCGCTCAACCGCGAATACACCAACGCCCTGCCGCTGCCCTTGCGCATCGGCATCGGCATCCATGGCGGCCAGGCGATCGTCGGCGCGGTCGAGAACGAGAGCATGGGACGGCGCGAGATCACCGTCGGCGAGACCGTGATGATCGCAAGCCAGCTCGAGGCGGCGACGCGGCGGCTCCTGTCCGACATCGTCGTCTCCGCCGAGACGGTGAGCGCGACCGGCCGCAGCTATCGCGATACCGTCCCGCACAAGATCGCGGTCAAGGGACGCGACAAGCCGATGCAGGTCTACGGCTTCGGCAGCACGCCGGCCGGCGAGGCCAAAGCGGATGCCGGACAGGCCGCGCAGGCCAAGGACGGAGCGGGCGGCTGGGTTTCGGCGGCCAAGGACGCTACCCCCAATCTGGCCGATCCCGGTCCGGACCGCAGCTAGGGCGAATTCGCAGCCCGCATGCACGGTTGGCAATTGCCGGTGCGCCTGCCTATGGTCCGCCGGCTCGAACGCCACCACCCAAATTGCGCCGCCACTGCCAAGAGATTCGATGACCGACGAGATTTCCCGCGAGGCGCTGCACGACATCCTGCGTGGCGTCGCGGCGCTGACCGGCGACGCTCTCGTCGCCGACCTTGCCCGGCTGATCGGCAAGGGCGTCCGGGCCGACATCTCGATCGCCTTCAATCCCAAGCAGATCGCCTCGAAGCGCTGGCTGGTCGAGATGCTTGCCGAGGTCCTGCCGAAGCCGGATGGGCCGGTCTGGGTACTCGGGGCCTGGCATGGCGTGCTCGGGGCGATGCTGCTGGCGGACGAGCGGCTCGCCATCGCGCAGCTGGTCAGCCTCGACATCGACCCCGATTGCGCGCCGATCGCCGAGATTCTCAATCACCGCCATGTCGCGTCCGGGCGTTTCCGGGCGGTGACGGCCGACATGATGGGCCTCGATTTCGAACGGGCCGAGGGCGGACGGCCGGGGCTGGTGATCAACACCAGCTGCGAACATCTCGATGATGTGCCCGGCTGGGTCGCCGGCCTGCCCGCCGGACTGCCGCTATTGCTGCAATCGAACGACTATGTCCGCGAGCCCGACCATCGCAGCTGCGTGCCCTCGCTCGATGCGTTCAAGGCGCAGGCCGGGCTGTCGGAGCTGTGGTTCGCCGGCGCGCTGCCGACGAAGAACTATACCCGCTTCATGCTGATCGGGCGTCGATGAGCCGCGTTGAGTCCGAGGGGCCGGCGGTCGCGATCGCGATGAAGGGCTATCCACGCCTGTCGGAAACCTTCATCGCCCAGGAATTGCTCGGCCTGCAGCGGCTCGGCCTGTCCTTCGCGATCTGGTCGCTGCGCCATCCGACCGATGGCGCGCGGCACATGATGCACCAGGAGATCACGGCGCCGCTGCACTACCTGCCGGAATATCTGCACGATGACTGGCCGAGGGTGGTGCGCGGCATTGCGCGGGCCGTCTTGCGGCCGAGCATCGTCAGGCTGCTTGGCGTCTTTTTGCGCGATCTTTCCCGTGACCGGACGCGCAACCGCCTGCGCCGTTTCGGCCAGGCCTGCGTGATGGCCCGCGAGCTGCCGGCGGGTACCCGCCATCTCCATGTCCATTACCTGCACACGCCAGCCTCGGTGATCCGCTATGCGGCTCTGAGTCGGGGCCTCTCGTGGTCGTTCTCAGCCCATGCCAAGGACATCTGGACCACTCCGGACTGGGAAAAGCGCGAGAAGATCACGGACGCGTGCTGGGGCGTGACCTGCACCCGTGACGGCCATGCCGAGCTTACCCGCCTGGCCGACCGGCCGGACAAGGTCGCGCTGCTCTATCACGGGCTCGATCTGGCGCGCTTTCCGGCTCCGCCCGAGGCGCGGGCGCTGCGCGACGGCTCCGATCCGGCCAAGCCGGTACGGTTCATCACCATCGGGCGGGCCGTGGCGAAGAAGGGTTTCGACGACCTCTTGGCGGCGCTGGCGATCCTGCCGGCCGAGCTGAACTGGCGCCTCGTCCATATCGGCGGCGGCGAGATGCTCGCCGCCTTGAAAGCGCAAGCCGAGAAGCTCGGCCTTGCCGCGCGGATCGAATGGCGCGGAGCGCTGGCACAAGGTGCGGTGATCGCAGCGTTGCGCGAGGCCGATCTCTTCGTCCTGCCCTCGAAGCAGGCGGAGAATGGCGACCGGGACGGCCTGCCCAATGTGGTGATGGAGGCGGCGAGCCAGGCCCTGCCGATCGTCGCGACCGACTTCGCCGGCATCCCGGAATTCGTGCAGCACGGGCGTGAAGGGCTGCTGCTGCGGCCGGGCGACGTCACGGCACTGGCCAAGGCGCTGGACGGGTTGTCCCGCGATCCGCAATGGCGCGCGAAACTCGGCGATGCGGCCTTCAACAGGCTGAGGACCGAGTTCTCGGCGCAAGCCGGGCTGGAGCGGGTATATCGGGCGCTGCGCGAGGCGGTCGCCGGCAAGGGCGCCGCGGCGCCATGAGCGCGCGCATCCTGATCGCGGTCACGCATCTGCTTGGGATCGGCCATCTCGTGCGGGCGCGGCAATTGGCGCGGGCTCTGGCCGGAGCGGGCCATGAGGTGACACTCGCCAGCGGCGGCATGCCGGACGGCAAGGCGGCAGAGGATTATCGTTTCGTGCAATTGCCGCCGGTGCGTACCGAAGGCACGGATTTCCGCAACCTGCTCGACGAGAACGGTGAGACCGCGACGCCGGAACGGCTTGCAGCGCGGCGCGAGCGGCTGGCCGCCCTGGCGCGCGAGCTTTCGCCCGATATCGTCGTCACCGAGCATTTTCCGTTCGGGCGGCGCCAGCTTGCGGGCGAGTTCCTGGCGCTGATCGCGGCGGCGAAGGCGGCCAATCCGCGCGCGCTCGTCCTGTCCTCGATCCGCGACGTTCTGGTCGCGCCGCAGCGGCCGGATCGACTTGCCGAGGCCGCCGAGCGGATCGCGACACTGTTCGACGCGGTGCTGGTGCATGGCGACCCACAAGTCCTGCCGCTCGAAGCGTCCTGGCCGGTGACGCCGGAGATCGCCGGCAAGCTGGTCTATACGGGTTATCTGGCGGAGCTGCCTGCGTTGCCGGGGACCCCAGCAGAGTCGTCGGGGATGATCCTCGTCTCCGGCGGCGGTTCGGCGGCCGCCCTGCCGTTGTTCGATACCGCGCTCGCCGCTGCGCGGCTCTTGCCGCAACGATCCTTCCATCTGCTGATCGGCCGCGGCGTCGCGAAGGCTGATTTCGTGGACCTGCGACAATCGGCTCCTGACAACGCCAGGGTCGAATGGGCGCGGCCGGATTTCCCGGCTCTGCTCGCAGGCTGTGCGCTGTCGATCAGCCAGGCTGGCTACAACACGGTGCTCGACCTGCTGCAGGCCGGGCGGCCGGCATTGCTCGTCCCCTTCGATGCCGGCAACGAGACCGAGCAGGCCTTGCGCGCCGCGGCGCTGGCGCGGGCCGGGCTGGCGCGCATCGCGACGGTTGCCGAAGGGCCGCAGGCGCTCGCCGCCGCGATCGAAGCGGCGCTGGCGCAAGGCGCTCCGCCAACGGCAAAGGTCGATCTCGACGGGGCCGAGGGCACAGTCGCTGCGATCACTCACCTGCTCGCGGGCCGCAGCTGAGCCCTGCGTGTATGCATGCCGGCGAAGGGACGGCATGCCTCTTGCGAATTGCCGCTCCGCCGCTTTCGATCTAAGGAGGTTCTACACGCCTCCCTTTCGGTCGGCTCACGAGGACACCGGGTCTTTACCGGCCCCTGTCCTGCGCCCGGAGAAGAATGATGACAACGACGACTGCCTCCGCCCCCGGCATGCCCGACATGAAGCTGTCGGTGCGTCAGGTCTTCGGCATCGAGTCCGATATGGAGGTGCCGGCCTATTCGCAGCCCGAGGCCCATGTGCCGGATTTCGATCCGGACTACCGTTTCGACCGCGACACCACGATCGCGATCCTCGCCGGCTTCGCCCATAACCGCCGCGTGATGATCTCGGGCTATCACGGCACCGGCAAGTCGACCCATATCGAGCAGGTCGCGGCCCGGCTGAACTGGCCCTGCGTCCGCGTCAACCTCGACAGCCACGTCTCGCGCCTCGACCTCGTCGGCAAGGACGCGATCGTGCTGAAGGAAGGCAAGCAGATCACCGAGTTCCAGGACGGCATCCTGCCCTGGGCGCTGCAGAACAACATCGCGCTGGTCTTCGACGAGTACGATGCCGGCCGCCCGGACGTGATGTTCGTGATCCAGCGCGTGCTCGAGCAGTCCGGCAAGCTGACGCTGCTCGACCAGAAGCGCGTCATCCGCCCGCACGCCGCGTTCCGGCTGTTCGCCACCGCCAATACGGTCGGCCTCGGCGACACCTCCGGCCTCTATCACGGC
>PNLY01000102.1 GCA_013823325.1 Methylobacterium sp. | reverse complement strand
CAGCCGCGCATCTCGCGCCATCTCAAGCTGATGGCAGAGGCGGGGCTGCTGCGCCGCTCGCGGGAAGGCGCCTTCGCCTTCTTCCGGCTCGACGATGCGACGCCGGGCGGCGCATTGGCGCTGGCGCTTGCCCGCGATCTCGACCCTGCCGATCCGGTTCTGGCTGCCGATCGTGAGCGTCTCGCCGCTGTGCGGGCGACCCGGGCCGCGGCGGCGCAATCCTATTTCGCCAATGTCGCGCGGGAATGGGACCAGCTGCGCTCGCTGCATGTCCCCGACGCCGCAGTCGAGGCTGCGGTCGAGGCCGCAGTCGGCGAGACGCCGCTGCAGGCGCTGCTCGATCTCGGCACCGGCACCGGGCGCATGCTGGAGCGCCTTGCGCCGAAGGCCGCCCGTGCGGTCGGCGTCGATGCCAGCCATGCCATGCTGGCGGTGGCGCGGGCCAATCTTGAGAAGGCGGGGCTGTCGCGGGTCGAGCTTAGGCAGGGCGATATCTATGCGCTGCCCTTCCCGCGCGGCTCGTTCGACCTCGTGATCGTGCACCAGGTTCTACATTTCCTCGATGACCCGGCCCGCGCTTTGCGCGAGGCGGCGGCGCTGCTCTCGCCCGGCGGGCGATTGATCCTGGTCGATTTCGCCCCACACGAGATGGAATTCCTGCGGACCGAGCACGCGCATCGCCGGCTCGGCTTCGAGAAGGACGAGATCGTTGCCTGGTTCGCCGAGGCCGGCCTCGACTGCGATCGCGCCGAGGAGGTCACTGCGACCGATGGTGCTTGCGGCCAGCTCGGCGTCATGCTCTGGCGCGGGCGCGATCGGCGCCTCCAGGGTGATTTTCCGATTCGTCAGTTCGATCGTGAGGTTGCGTGATGAACGCTTTCCGCCCCAGCCGCCACGGCTCGCGCCGTCCGCGCGTCTCCTTCGAGTTCTTTCCGCCGAAGAACGAGGAGATGGAGGTCAATCTGTGGGACAGCGTGCGCCGGCTCGAGCCGCTCGGTCCGGCGTTCGTCTCCGTGACCTATGGCGCCGGCGGCTCGACCCGCGAGCGCACCCACAACACCGTCAAGCGCATGATCGACGAGACCGGCCTGAAGCCGGCGGCGCATCTGACCTGCGTCTCCGCCTCCTGCGCCGAGGTCGACGAGGTCATCCGATCCTATTGGGCGGCAGGCGTGCGCCATATCGTGGCGCTGCGGGGCGATCCGGCCGGCGGGCTCGGCACGCCTTACGAGCCGCATCCGCAAGGCTATCACCAGACCTCCGACCTGGTCGAAGGCATCCGCAGGATCGGCGAGTTCGAGGTCACCGTCTCGGCCTATCCGGAGAAGCATCCGGAAGCGGCCTCGCTCGATGCCGACATCGACGCGCTGAAGAAGAAGGTCGATGCCGGCGCGACCCGGGCGATCACCCAGTTCTTCTTCGATAACGACGTCTATTTCCGCTATCTCGACAAGGTCCGTGCCAGCGGCATCGACATCCCGATCCTGCCCGGCATCGTCCCGGTGCAGAACTTCAAGCAGACCGCCGGCTTTGCCCGCCGGACGGGGGCGAGCGTGCCGCAATGGCTGGCCGACCGCTTCGAGGGGCTGGAGGACGACCCGGCGACGCGCCGGCTGGTCGCCGCCGCCGTCTGCGCCGAGCAGGTGCTCGACCTGATCGATCGCGGCGTCTCCGACCTGCATTTCTACACGATGAACAAGGCCGACCTGGTCTATGCGATCTGCCATCTCGTCGGCCTGAAGCCGGAGAAGACGCAGGCGCAGCAGGTGGCGGCGGAGTAAGCCGATGTCCGACTACAAGCCCACCCCCGCCGACGGAGCCGAGATCGAGCGTGTCCTGCGCCAGGCCGCCTCCGAGCGCATCCTGATCCTCGACGGCGCGATGGGGACGCAGATCCAGGACCTGAAGCTGACCGAGGCCGATTTCCGCGGCGAGCGCTTCAAGGGCTGGAACCACGACCTCAAGGGCAATAACGACCTGATCGCGCTGACGCTGCCGGATGCGCTGCGCGACATCCATCTCGCCTACTACCGGGCGGGCGCCGACATCGTCGAGACCAACACCTTCTCCGGCACCTCGATCGCCCAGGCCGATTACGGCATGGAAGCGATCGTTTACGAGCTCAATGTCGCCTGTGCCCGGCTTGCTCGAGAAGCCGCCGAGATCGCCCGCAAGGAGGACGGCCGCCGCCGCTTCGTCGCCGGCGCGATCGGTCCGACCAACCGGACGCTCTCGATCTCGCCCGACGTCAACAATCCCGGTTTCCGTGCCGTCACCTTCGACCAGGTGCGCGATGCCTATGCCGAGCAGGTCCGCGGTCTGATCGATGGCGGCTCCGAGCTGCTGCTGATCGAGACGATCTTCGATACGCTCAACGCCAAGGCGGCGATCGTCGCGATCCAGGAGGTCTTCCGCGAGAAGCAGATGAAGCTGCCGGTGATGATCTCCGGCACGATCACCGACCTCTCCGGCCGCACGCTCTCGGGCCAGACGGTCGAGGCCTTCTGGAATGCGGTGCGCCATGCCGATCCCCTCACGATCGGCCTCAACTGCGCGCTCGGCGCCCGCGAGATGCGCGCCCATATCAAGGACATGTCGCGCGTCGCCGGCACGCTGGTCTGCGCCTATCCGAATGCCGGCCTGCCCAACGAGTTCGGCCTCTATGACGAGCGGCCGGAAGCGACCGCCAAGATGCTGGCCGAGTTCGCCGATGCCGGCTTCGTCAATGTGGTCGGCGGTTGCTGCGGCACCACGCCGGACCATATCCGCGCCATCGCCGAGGCCGTCGCCGGCAAGGCACCGCGCGCCATCCCCTCGCCGAAACCCTATCTCAGGCTCGCCGGCCTCGAGCCGTTCACGCTCGACGAGACGATCCCCTTCGTCAATGTCGGCGAGCGCACCAACGTCACCGGCTCGGCCAAATTCCGCAAGCTCGTCACCAATGGTGATTATGCCGCGGCGCTCGACGTGGCGCGCGACCAGGTCGCCAACGGCGCGCAGGTCATCGACATCAACATGGACGAGGGCCTGCTCGATTCCGAGAAGGCGATGACCGAGTTCTGCAACCTGGTCGCCTCGGAGCCGGACATCTCCCGCGTGCCGATCATGGTCGACTCCTCGAAATTCCATGTGATCGAGGCCGGCCTCAAGACGATCCAGGGCAAGCCGATCGTCAACTCGATCTCGATGAAGGAGGGCGAGGAAGCCTTCCTGGAGCACGCCCGCATCTGCCGGCAATATGGCGCGGCAGTCGTCGTCATGGCCTTCGACGAGAAAGGCCAGGCCGACACCTATGAGCGCAAGATCGAGATCTGCACGCGTGCCTACAAGCTCCTGACCGAGGTCGCCGGCTTCCCGCCGGAGGACATCATCTTCGACCCGAACATCTTCGCGGTGGCGACGGGCATTGAGGAGCATGACAACTACGGCAACGACTTCATCAACGCGACCCGCACCATTCGCGAGACGCTGCCGCATGCGCATATCTCCGGCGGCGTCTCCAACCTGTCCTTCTCGTTCCGCGGCAATGAGAAGGTCCGCGAGGCGATGCATTCGGTCTTCCTGTACCATTGCATCAAGGTCGGCATGGACATGGGCATCGTGAATGCCGGCCAGCTCGGCTCTTACGATGACCTCGATCCCGAGCTGCGCGAGCTCTGCGAGGACGTCGTCCTCAACCGCCGCAAGGACGCGACCGAGCGGCTGCTCGATGCCGCTCCGCGCTTCAAGGGCGACGGCTCGACCGCCTCGTCCGGCAAGGACCTGGCCTGGCGCGAGGCCGATGTGCACGAGCGCCTCAAGCACGCGCTGGTCAACGGGATCACCGAATTCATCGAGGCCGACACCGAAGAGGCGAGGGCGCAGGCCACCAAGCCGCTCGACGTGATCGAGGGGCCGCTGATGGCCGGCATGAACGTGGTCGGCGACCTGTTCGGCGCCGGCAAGATGTTCCTGCCGCAGGTGGTGAAGTCGGCCCGCGTGATGAAGCAGGCCGTCGCCTATCTGATGCCCTATATGGAGGAGGAGAAGCGCCTCAATGGCGGCGCCGAGCGCTCGGCTGCCGGCAAGGTGCTGATGGCGACGGTGAAGGGCGATGTCCACGACATCGGCAAGAACATCGTGGGCGTCGTGCTCCAGTGCAACAATTACGAGGTGATCGACCTCGGCGTGATGGTGCCGACCCAGAAGATCCTGGAGACGGCGCGCAAGGAGAAGGTCGACATCATCGGCCTCTCCGGCCTGATCACGCCCTCACTCGACGAGATGGTCACCGTCGCCTCGGAGATGGAGCGCGAGGGCTTCGACATCCCGCTGCTGATCGGCGGGGCGACGACCAGCCGCGTCCACACCGCGGTGAAGATCCACCCGGCCTACAACCAGGGCCAGGCGGTCTATGTCACCGACGCCTCGCGCGCTGTCGGCGTCGTCTCCAGCCTGCTCTCGCAGGACCAGAAGGCGCCTTACGTCGCGGGCATCCAGGCCGAATACGAGAAGGTCGCCGCCGCCCATCGCCGCTCGGAGGCTGACAAGCAGCGCCTGCCGCTGGCCAAGGCGCGTGCCAACGCCTTCAAGCCGGACTGGGCCGGCTACCAGCCGCCGAAGCCAACCTTCCTCGGCACCCGCGTCTTCCGGACCTACGATCTCGCCGAGCTCGTGCCGCTGATCGACTGGACGCCGTTCTTCCAGACCTGGGAGCTGAAGGGCCGCTACCCGGCGATCCTGGAGGACGAGAAGCAGGGCGAGGCGGCACGCCAGCTCTGGGACGATGCGCAGGCGATGCTGAAGCGCGTCGTCGAGGAGCGCTGGTTCAACCCGAAGGCGGTGATCGGCTTCTGGCCGGCCAACGCGGTCGGCGACGACATCCGCCTCTATACCGGCGAGAGCCGGCAGGAGACGCTCGCCACCTTCCACGGCCTGCGCCAACAGCTTTCCAAGCGCGACGGCAAGCCCAACATGTGCATCTCGGACTTCGTCGCGCCGGAGGGCGGTTCGCCCGACTATATCGGCGCCTTCGTGGTGACCTCGGGCGCGGAAGAGGAGCGCATTTCCGAGCGCTTCGCCCGCGACAATGACGACTATCGCTCGATCATGGTCAAGGCGCTGGCCGACCGCATCGCCGAGGCCTTTGCCGAGCGCATGCACCAGCGCGTGCGTACCGAGTTCTGGGCCTATGCGCCGGACGAGAACTACTCGAACGAGGACCTGATCCGCGAGGAATACCGGGGCATCCGCCCGGCGCCGGGCTATCCGGCCCAGCCCGACCATACCGAGAAGGCGACTCTGTTCGACCTGCTCCAGGCCGAGCCGCGCGTCGGCGTCAAGCTGACCGAAAGCTATGCGATGTGGCCGGGCTCTTCGGTCTCCGGCCTCTATCTCTCGCACCCCGACGCGTATTATTTCGGCGTCGCCAAGGTCGAGCGCGATCAGGTCGAGGATTACTCGGTCCGCAAGGGCATGGATATCCGCGAGGTCGAGCGCTGGCTCTCGCCGATCCTGAACTATGAGCCGAGCGCCTATGCGGAGGCAGCGGAGTAGGGGTCTTTTCGTCTCCCTTTGCGGGGAGAAGGTGGCGCGAAGCGCGGGATGAGGGATCGTATTACCCTGTCCGGATGCTGACTATGCCATGCGCCGCTGTGGCAGTCGTCGCGCGACCCCTCATCCGTCTCGGCTGCGCCGAGCAACCTTCTCCCGCAAGGGGGAAGGCTGCGGGCGCAGCCCTTCATCCCCCGCAGCGCTGCGCCAGTACGGCAAAGCCCTTCTGCCCGGCGGCGAGCGGGAAATTCTGCGTTTCGCCCTCGACGCGCAAGGTCAGGCTCTTGCCCTTGCGCAGCACGGCCTGGAGCGCCGGCGACAGCGTCGTGGTCGCCTCGAAGTGGTTGCCCATCTCGTCGCTGATCAGCTTCATGCTGACGTCGGCCTGCCCGCCGCTCGACGAAAACTTGGCTGTGGTGACGGCGTTGTCCTTCATGCCTTCCTTGAAGAAGGGAATCCGCACGGTCAGGCTCTTGCTGGCGAAATCGCAGGAGAAGAACAGGCGCTGGTCGTCGGTCTGCGGCATCTCATAGGCGACGACGATGCCCTCGCCATCCTGCCGGACGCCCCAGGTCAGCCCGTCATCGGCCCAAGCAGTGGCGGCCTGGAATGCCAGAATGGGGGCCAGGAGGAAAATCGCCTTCGACGTCATGTAGCTGTCCTCGTATCCATCGATCGCCGCGCTCTTGCGTAGAGCAGGCACCAATTCGCGCATTGCACTGCCATTGCGGCTGCTTGGTTTCACCTGCAATCGCGACAAAAAGGTGAGCACACAAAAGCAAACAGGCCGCCCGGAGGCGGCCTGTCCACAGGCTGATGGGAACCTAGATCGCTCAGGCCGGCACGGCGGCTGCGCCGAACTCGCCGACCTCGCGGCCCTGCTGGCTGGTCTCCGAGATCGGCACGACACGCGAGACCGAGCGGCGCTCGTCGTCGATGCGCTCGATCAGGAAGAAGGCGCGTTCGGCCGAGCCGAGCAGCGCCAGGATCGCGCCGCGCTCGACCCAGGGCAGTTCGGCGCCGAGGCGCAGGCAGCGCTCGCGGACGGCGGTGAGGGCGGCGATGCGCGGCTGCGCCTCCGCCGAGACGAGCGGCGCATCCGGTCCGGCCGGCACGATGGCGCGCATCGCATCCGCGACCTGGTCGACGATGCTGTCGACGATCTCGCGGCCGGGCTGGCCGAAGGGCTGGCGCTCGATGCGGCGAGCGATCTGGTAGAGGGTCTCGCCGAGGCTGGCGGTGAAGTCTTCTTCCTCGATCAGGCTGGCGACGAGGTCGGCGCGGGCATAGGGCATCTCGGGCGTGAACATGCCGGAGGTGTAGGCGCGGATGTCGCGGTTGAGGACGTCGATCGCAGCATAGTGCTCCTCGCTCTTCTGCGGCGCCTCGGGCTTGTTGCGGGCGATGTCGAGGAAGAGCTGGGCGGCCTGGAGGTAGCGCCCGGTTTCCTTCTGGATGTTGGCGACGGCATGGGCGTGGTCCGTCGCCTTGGCGAGGAAGCGCGGCGCCGAATAGTCCTCGATATCGTCCGCGGAGGAAGCGCCGACGCGGGACAGCACCCGCTCGAACACGCCGACGAAGGGGAAGAGCAGGACGGTGTTGAAGATGTTGAAGAAGGTCGAATAGAGGCCGATCGCGACAGGAACCAGCGGGAAGGTCTCCTTGCCGTCCTTGACGACCGGGATGCCGGGGTTGCCGCCGAACCACTGCATCGCCCAGGTCAGGATATCCATCGAGACGAAGAACAGCGGTATCGTGATGGCGACGCCGATGATGTTGAAGGATATGTGGGCGTAGGCGGCGCGCTTGGCGTTCTTCGACAGGTTGAGCGAGGCCATCCAGGAGGTGATGGTGGTGCCGAGATCGGCGCCGAGCGAGAAGGCGACGGCGGTCTTCCAGTCGAGGATGCCGGCGGCGCCGAGGCCCATGACGATGCCGATCGTCGCCGAGGAGGAGTGGATCATCGCGGTGATGCCGGCGGCGATCAGCACGCAGTAGATCAGGTTGAGATAGGTGTCGGCTTTGAGCGAGGAGATGACGCTCATCACCTCGGGCATCGAGCGCAGCGGACGCAGGCCGCCGGTCATCAGGTTGAGGCCGTAGAAGATCAGCGCGAAGCCCATGCAGGCGAGCGCGATGTTCTTGACCTTGTCGGTCTTGGCGAAGATGTGGACCAGCGCGAAGATGCCGGCGAGCAAGAGGCCGAGCGGGCCGAGCGGCAGCGCGATCAGGCCGTTGCCGAGCGTCGTGCCGATATTGGCGCCCATGATCACCGAGATCGCAGGCCGCAGGCCGATGACGCCGGCATTGACGAGGCCGACGACCATCACGGTCATCGCGGTCGAGGACTGAATCACGCCGGTGATGAAGGTGCCGGCCATGACGCCCTTGACCGGGGTGCCGGCGATCTTGGCGAGCAGCGCCCGCATCTTGTTGACGGCGAGATTCTGGATGCCGTTGCTCATGAATTCGAGGCCGAGCATGAAGATGCCCAGGCCGCCGATCACAGGCACGATCACCTGCGTGAAGATATCGACTTGCATGCTCTCGACTCCGACAGGGGTGCGCGGTCGCGTCTGCGGCCGGGTCGAGGCGTCACGGCGGGCAGCTGCACGCTGGTCCGGCATTGGACGCGCGTGCTTCTCCGTGCCGGCTTCCCCACCTGGCTGACGGGAGTCCTAGGCAGGTCGTACGACATTCGGGTGACTGTGCGTCAGCGAATTGACGAAGCAGCCAACCGGCCGTCGGCGTCGCTATCCGCCGACGGTCGTGTCTGTTTGGCCGTTCAGGGTGCCGCAGGGTCGAGATCGAAATGGAAGACCTTGGCGATCAGGCGCCAGCGCCCGTCCAGCTTGATGAAGCTGAGCAGGTCGGTGAAGTGCTTTGCGCCGATCCCGCATTCGACCCGGGCCAGCGCCGTGACCGGCCCGGCGAACTCGATCGAGAGGATGCGGTCGCGGCGAGCTTCGCCCCGGCTGGCAGGCGAGGGCCGCTTCGCTACCATAGGCAGGTATTCCGACATGGTGAGATGGGTCAGGCTGCCCTCCGTGCCGCAGGCGTAGATCGCCTGCGGGTGGAAGAGCTGCCCGAGCTTGTCGGCATCGCTGTGATGGAGCCCGTCGAAATAGTCGCCGAGCGCCGCGACGATCTCGGCAAAGCGCGGTTCCATGGCCCTATTTCACCAGGCCTTCGGCCTGCATCGCGGCCTGCACCGTCGCGCGCTCCGCGACGCGGGCCATCAAGGCCCGGACCTTTGGCCAGCGGTCGAGCGGGAAGCCGACATGGCCGCCCCAGTTCGCCACGGTGAAGAGATAGCCGTCGGCGACGCTGAAGCGTTCGCCCAGCAGATAGGAGCGGCCGTCGGCGAGCTTGGCTTCGACGTTGTCGAAACGGCGTGCAAGCTTTTGCTTGGCAGCCTCCCTGTTCGCCTCGCTGTCCGTTGTGTTGAACAGCGGGCTGAAGCCCTTGTGTAGTTCGGAAGAGACGAAGTTGAGCTCTTCCTGCAGCCGCGCGCGGGCGAGCGTGCCGGCCTTCGGTGCGATCTCCGCTTCCGGCTTCAGATCGGCGATGTACTGCACGATCGCGGCGCCCTCGGTGAGCACCTCGCCGTTGTCGAGCTCCAGCGCCGGGACATAGCCGCGCGGATTGACGGTGGTGAAGTCAGCGCCGGTCTCGGTCGTCTTGGTTTTGGTATCGACCTTCTCGAGCGCAAAGGGCAGGCCGGCCTCGCGCAGCGCGATATGGGGCGAGAGCGAGCAGGCGCCGGGGGCGTAGTAGAGTTTCATGCTGATCCGTCTCCGTGTTTGCGGACGGCTCAGGGGTAGGAGGCGGGATAACTTTTGTATACCCGGTAACTTGTGGTTACTGCATTTTCCGGTATCCTCCCGGTAACCGGGGAGTTCTCGTCATGGCGTTGAAGATACGTAAGAATCGGGCGAAGAACCCACCGCCGACCTGCGCAGTCGGCACCTGCATGCAGGTGCTCGGCAAGGCCTGGACGCCGAATGTGATCTGGTATCTGAGCGCCGGGCCGCGCCGCTTCGGCGAGCTGCGGCACGACATGCCGCAGATCTCGGCCAAGATGCTGAGCGAGCGGCTGCGCGATCTCGAGAGCAAGGGCGTGGTCGAGCGCTGCGTCGTGCCGAGTTCGCCGCCATCGGCCGAGTACGGGCTGACCGAACTCGGCCTCGAGCTGATGCCGGCGATCGAGGCGATCGTCGCGGTTGGCAAGCGCCTGAAGGAGCGGATGGGGCAGGCGGCGGAGGCCGCCTGAGAGTTTTTACGCAATTCCGGACGCGAAACCGCTTCGCACTTTCGCTGGAATCGCTTCAGCCCTTCGCCGCCGCTTCCAGCCCGGCAATGTCGAGCTTGACCATTGTCAGCATCGCCTCGGCGACGCGCTTGGCCTTGGCGCGGTCGGGATCACGCACCAGTTCGCCCAGGCGCTTGGGCGTGATCTGCCAGGACAGGCCCCAGCGATCCTTGAGCCAGCCGCACTGCTCGAACTTGCCGCCTTCGCCGAGCACTTCCCAGAGGCGGTCGACCTCGGCCTGCGTCTCGCATTCGATCATGATCGAGAAGGTGTGGTTGAAGGCGTCGGAGCGGTGAGCTTCGAAGGCCTGGTAGCGCTGGCCGTCGATGGTGAAGGTGGCGATCTTGACACTGCCGGCCGGTCCGCTCGGCGATTCCGCCGGCAGGGCGCCGCTCCATTCGAGCGCGGAGTTCGGGATCAGCGAGGTGTAGAGGTTGATCGCGGTGTCCATGTCCTTATCGAACCAGAGATTCTGGATGACCTTCATCGCCATGCTCCTTGCTGTGTCATCAGACCAGGTTGCGGCCTGTCGTCTCAAGGACGCAGGAGGGGCGAGGGTTCCGACAGGGGAGTGTGCTTTTTTGTGAAGGGGACGCTGGCCGGCAGAGCGGCCCCGCTGTCCGGCGAGGCCGCTGCTCGGTTCACCAGCGGTCGTAGCGGGGGCGCCCGTA
Source organism: Methylobacterium sp. (assembly GCA_013823325.1). Lineage (GTDB taxonomy): Bacteria > Pseudomonadota > Alphaproteobacteria > Rhizobiales > Beijerinckiaceae > Allobosea > Allobosea vestrisii. The sequence goes on along the minus strand of PNLY01000102.1, from coordinate 8,836 downwards.
GCCGTCGCCATAGCCGCGCCGATAGCCGTAGCCGTCCCTGTAGCCGCCATAACCGCGTCCGTAGCCGCGACCGTAACCACCGCCATAGCCGCCGCCACGCCCGTAGCGCTGGCGGTCGAGATTGTCCTGGATCATCTGCATCCGCCGCAGCTTGGCGTCGCTGGCGGTGAATTCGGCGGGCAGCTTGTCGAGCTGCTGCGCGATCGTGGGCGCGAGCGCTCCGTCATGAGTGGCGGCCGGTGCCGCGCCGGCCGCCGCGACCGAGCCCATGAACAGGGCTGCCGCGATCACGAGATGTCGCATGAGATGTCTCCTTGGTTTAGCCGAAGGCGATTATCGCTGCCGCAATTGCAACGCCGCCTGAACGGAAATGTTCGCTGCTGTTCAGCAAGCGCGGGCCGAGCCGCTGCTTGGGGCAAGGCACGAGGCTGTCAGCCGGAGCTGCCCCGCCGGCTGAGGTTGGTCAAAGAAGGTTGCGGAAAGGTTGCCGGGTCTGTGGTGGGGCTTTGGCGCGGCTTCGGAAACCGTGATGTCAGCAAAAGGTCGGTAGCAGACACGCGATCAGAGTATGATCCTGCCCATGATCGTCAGGGACGCTCGCGATCGCGCTGCCGCATTGGTCGAAGGTTTCTGGAGTGGAACGACCACGAACAGGCCGCTGGAAGCCGCCTGGCCAGGCCGCGAAGACAAAGGGCTCGACGCGGTCTTCGATCTCGTCTGGGGCCTCCATGACGATTCAAGGAGCACACCGCTCGTGAAGCCGACCGCGCCAATCCAAAGCTCGACGGTCTGATGGCGAATTGCGTCCGCTTCCTGCGGTCGGATGAGCCCTATACATGGCCGCATTCCGGGCGTGTGCCGGGCGGTGAGCGCTATCCCCGCTGGGCAGTCTGGGCTTCTTGCGGCCTGCTTGGTCTCTGGAACAAGGCCGCAGCCGCGCGGGAGGAGCGATATCGGCGTGATATGCGCGCGCATGGCGATGTGACCGCCTGGCCCTTCAGGATGCCGCGGGTCGGTTAGCGGCCGGAGGTCGACGCCCCGCCTCTGCCGGCTACGCGCTCAGACCGCGTGCATCTCGCCGACGCTGACCATCGCCACGTCGCCCGCGACCTCGACGGGATCGCCGAACAGGCGCAGGCAGTTGCGGCCAGCGGCCTTGGCGACGTAGAGCGCCGAATCCGCCTCGGCGAAGCGCCGCTCGGGATGGTGCAGCAGGCCGGGCCGCAGGATGGTGGCGCCGATCGAGGCGCTGACCTCGATGGTCGTGCCGCGCCAGGCGACCGGGCGCGACAGCGCCGCTTGCGCCTGCTCCAGACGGTGGAGCAGATACGGGCGGCCGGCGGCGGAGCAGAGCAGGAGCCCGAACTCGTCGCCGCCGATGCGGGCGATGATCGCGGCGTCGCTGAGCGCGCTCTCCAGCCGCATGGCGATCTGGCGCAGGCACTCGTCGCCGGCGGCATGGCCGAGTCGGTCGTTGATCGGCTTCAGATTGTCGAGGTCGACGATGGCGAGCAGGCCGAGCGCACAGGCGTCGCCGGTGTGGCGGCGGAGCTCCGTGAGCTGCATCTCGAAGGCGCGGCGGTTGGCGAGGCCGGTCAGCGGATCGCTATAGGCGAGCCGGCGCAGGCCCATCCACATGTCCTTCTCGCCGGTGATGTCCTGCTTGGCGCCATGGATGCGGGCCGGCCGGCCATGCTCGTGCGTGACGGAGGCCGAAAGGCGCATCCAGCGCTCGGCACCGGCGGCGGTGCAGATGCGGGCGTCCATGACGAAGCCCTGGCCGCTGGCGATCAGCCGGCCGCGCAGGCGCTCCATCTCGGCGCGGGATTCGTCGTGGTAGAGCTCGACGATCGAGTGGCGGTTGATGGTGCAGCCGCGCTGCAGGCCGAACAGGTCGTAGATGCCGTCGGTCCAGCTCAGGCGCGTATCGGCAAGCCGGCATTCCCAGGCCCCGATGCAGGCCATCAGCGCGGCCTGATCGTAGAGGCGTCTGGCTTCGGCGTCGGAAAGCGGCATGGTCTGGCCCTATGCGCTCGCCCGGTGATCGGTTGAGTTGGCTGACGCTAGGGCCGAAGAGTTAACGAAGCTTGCCTCATTCCCGCCTGAGCGCCTCGATCGGGTCGAGCCGCGCCGCCTGCCTCGCCGGATAGAAGCCGAAGAAGACGCCGATCAGCCCGGAGACTCCGACGGCGACCAGGATGGTCTGCGGCGAGATCACGAAGGGCCAGCCGGCGAAGCGCGCGATCGCGGTGGCAGCGCCGATACCGAGCGCGATGCCGACGGCGCCGCCGATGGTCGCCAGCGTCGTCGCCTCGATCAGGAATTGCGAGAGGACGTCGCGCTGGCGGGCGCCGACGGCGAGTCTCAGGCCGATCTCGCGGGTGCGCTCGGTCACCGAGACCAGCATGATGTTCATGATGCCGATGCCGCCGACCAGCAGCGAGACGCCGGCAACGGCGGCCAGCAGCCAGGACAGGGTGCTGGCGGCGGCGGTCGCGGTGTTGGCGATCTCGGTGAGGTTGCGGACGATGAAGTCGTCCTCCTGGTCCTCGGTCAGCCGGTGGCGCTGGCGCAGCAGCGCGCGCGTCTGCTCGATGCCGGGATTGATCGCCTCCTCGCTGGCGAACTTGACCATGATGGTTTGCACCGAGCGGTCGCGGGCATAGTTGCGGCCGACGATGCGGCGCCGGCCGGTGTCGAGCGGCACGAAGATGACGTCGTCCTGGTCCTGGCCGAGCGCCGATTGTCCCTTGCCCGACATCACGCCGATGACCTTGAACGGCACGTTGCGGATGCGGAACATCTGGCCGAGCGGATCGCTCTCGCCGAACAGGTTCTTCGCCACGGTCTGGCCGATGATGGCCACGATCTCGCCGCGGCGCAGTTCCTCCGGCTCGAACAGGCGGCCTTCGGCGAGGCCCCATTCGCGGGCGGTGAAGAAGTCGAGATCGGTCGCGGTGATCGTCGTCGACCAGTTGGTGCCGGCATAGACGGCCTGGGCTCGGGTGGTGATCACCGAGGCCGAAGCGACGACGTCCTCGACCTCGGCCGCGACGGCCTTGGCATCCTCGTCGGTCAGGGTCGAGGAGGCGCCGGCGCCCAGCCGCACGCCGCCCTGGGTGACGTTGCCGGCCTGGATGATGGCGAGATTGGCGCCGAGCGACTTGATCTGGCTGTCGACGCGCTCGCGGGCGCCCGAGCCGATCGCGACCATGGCGATCACGGCGGCGACGCCGATGATGATGCCGAGCATGGTCAGCGCCGAACGCAGTGCGTTGGCGCCGATGGCGGAGAGGGCCGAGCGGATGGCTTCCAGCAGGCTCATTCGGCGGCCTCCGGGATGGGGGCGGCGCTGTCGTGGGCGGCGAGCGCGGCGCGGGCGTCGGCCGGTTCCTGCCGGGTGTCGGCGATGACATGGCCGTCGCGGAAGCGCACGACGCGCCGGGCATGGCGGGCGACCTCGGCGTCGTGGGTCACCAGCACGACGGTGACGCCCTCGCGGTTGAGATCCTGGAAGAGGGCGAGGATTTCCAGCGCGGTGCGGCTGTCGAGCGCGCCGGTCGGCTCGTCGGCGAGGAGCAGGCGCGGCTGGTTGACCAGCGCGCGAGCGATGGCGACGCGCTGCTGCTGGCCGCCGGAAAGCTGCATCGGCCGGTGATGGGCGCGATCGGCGAGGCCGACGCGGGCGAGGGCATTGAGCGCCCGCTCGCGCCGCGTCCTGCGGTCGAGCCCGGCATAAACCATCGGCAACTCGACATTGGCGCAGGCGTCGACGCGCGGCAGCAGGTTGAACTGCTGGAAGACGAAGCCGAGCTTGCGGTTGCGCAAGGTCGCGAGACCGTCGCCGGAGAGGGTCTCGACCGCGACGCCGTCGAGCCGGTAATGGCCCCCGGTCGGCCGGTCGAGGCAGCCGACGAGATTCATGAAGGTCGACTTGCCCGAGCCGGACGGGCCCATCACCGCGACGAGCTCGCCGGCCTCGATGTCGAGCGAGACCCCGCCGAGCGCGGTGACGCGGCCGGAGTCGAGATCGTAGACCCGGGAGAGATCGCGCACCTCGATCAGGGGCATGGCGGCCGCCTCAGAACAGTCTTGGGCCGCGCGGAGCCGGGCCGCGGCTGGTGGAGGCCGGCTCGGCGTTGCGCGGGCCGCCGCCGATCACGACCTCGCTGCCCTCGGCGATGCCGGCCGCCGGCAGAACCTGCGTGAAGGCGCCGTCGCTCGGCCCGAGCCGGATCGCGACCGGCTTGGGCTGGCCCTCGCCATCGAGCACATAGACGCGGCCGGGCGTGATCTCGCTCTGCGCCGCCGCGCGGCCCTCCTGCATCAGCGCCTCGAATTTGGCGCGGCGCTCGGGATCGAGCACGGCGGCGATCTTGGTGCGCAGTTCGGTGCGGGCGGCGCGGAAGGCGGCGCGGCGCTCCTCCTCGGAGAGGCCGGCCATGGCCTGACGATTACCAGCGCGCTGCTCGGACATGATCGCCGCGATCGCCTGCTTCTGCTCCGGCGTCGGCTGGACCTCTTCCTCGATGCGCTCGCGCAGCGCGCCAGCGGCGCGGCTGCCGCCACCGCCGCGTCCCGCCTGCGCCTCGGCCGGCGCCGCTGCGGGCAGGGCGGTCGGGCCGCCGAGCGGGCGGAAGCGCAAGGCGGCATTGGGCACGCGCAATACGTCCTGCCGGTCATCGGTGACGATCTGCAGATTGGCGGTCATGCCCGGCAGCAATGCTAGGTCACGGTTCTGGACGCGGACCACGCCGGTATAGGTGACGACGTTCTGGATGGTCTGGGCGCCCAGGCGCACCATCTGCACCTTCCCCTGGAAGGTCCGGTTCGGATAGGCGTTGACGCTGAACGAGACGTCCTGGTCGACCTTGAGCCGGCCGACATCGGCCTCGTCGATATTGGCGTAGATGTCGATGGTGCGCAGGTCCTGCGCGATCTGGAACAGCACCGGCGCCGAGAGCGAGGCGGCGACCGTCTGGCCGAGATCGACCTGGCGCTGGACGACGACGCCGTCGACCGGCGAGCGGATTTCGGTGCGCTCCAGGTCGATCAGGATGTCCTTCAGCTTGGCGTCGCGCTGGGAAATCGCCGCCTCACCGGACTGGACCTGGCCTTCCGCCAAGGCGATGTCGGCGTCGAGCCCGCCGATCTCGGCCTTGAGCGAGGCGATCTGGGCTTCGTTCGAGGCGAGGGTCGCAGTCTGGATCTCGACCTGGGTACGGGCGCTGTCGAGCGCTTGCTGCGCGCCGGCGCCGCGGGTGAACAATTCGTTCTGGCGGTCGAAGGTGCGCTTGGCGTCGGCGAGCTGGGCGCGGGTGCGGTCGCGCTGCGCCTCGAGATCGTTGACGGTCGAGTTCGCCTTGGTCCGCGCCACCTTGGCCCGATCGAGCTGGGCGCGCTTGACGACGAGATCGGCCCTGGCCTGCTGCAGATCGGCGGCGGCGGCATCGCGCCTTGTCTTGATCTGGTCGCTGTTGAGGCGGGCGACGACCTGGCCTGCCTTCACCTGTGAATTATAGTCGGCGAGGATCTCGACGATCTGGCCGGAGAGCTGCGAGCCGACCACGACCGTGGTCATCGGGGTCAGCGTGCCGGTGGCGCGGACCGAGGCGGTGATCCGGCCGCGGTCAATCGCGGCGGTGCGGTAGGGCGTATCGTTGGCGGCGCCGCCGGTCGGCCGCAGCGCGAAATAAGCGGCTGCCAGCGCGCCCGCGCCGATCACAGCACCGATTGCCCAGAGACGCACGTCCGTTCACCCTCCGAGGCCGGGAACAATGCCAGCCTTCCATTGCCGCACATCATGCCAGATTCAGGCAGGTGAGACGAGTTAACTCGCTGCAATGTTGCGGAAAGCTTGCGGGAGGTGGCGTTCAGGCCGTCCGGGCTTCCTGCGTCAGCGCCAGCAGGTCGCGCAGGGTGGTGATGGTCGAGCCATCGGCGACGCCGTCGACCTTCTCCGGCCGCCAATGGCGCTGGAAGGCGGCGACCACCGCCTCGAAGCGCTCGTCATAGGTGCCGTCGACCGCAACGCCGTAGCCGAGCATGGCGAACATCGCCTGCAACGCCTCGACCGGGGGGCCGGCATCGCCGCGCGCAAAGAAGCGGCCGCCCTTGATCGGCGCCGGTTCGATCCAGAGGCCGACGCCGCCCTCGGCGAAACGGCGCCAGGGGAATTTCTCGCCGGGATCGATCTTGCGGCCCGGCGCGATGTCGGAATGGGCGAGGACGCGCTCGGGCGAAATCTGCCAGCGCTCGCAGATGTCGCGGCAGAGGTTCAGCGTCGCAGCGATCTGCGCTTCGGGAAAATCGGGCAAGCCGGCGGGATGGCCGGGGTGGGCGATCTCGATACCGATCGAGGCCGAGTTGAGATCGGTCTCGCCGGCCCAGTGCGAGGCGCCGGCATGCCAGGCGCGGCGCTCCTCCGGCACGAGCTGGAGGATGTGGCCGTTCTCGAAGACGAAGTAATGCGAGGACACCTGCGAGGCCGGGTTGCACAGCCACTGCAGCGCCTCGCCCGCATCGGCCATGCCGGTATAGTGCAGGATCAGCGTGTCGGGGCGACGCCCCGTCGCGCCGTCGCGGAACTTGCGCTCGCCATGGTTGGGCGAGGGGAAGACCTTGGCGGCGAAGCGGCTGTCGGGTGCGAGGGTGAGGCTCACGCCGGTTCGGGCTCCTTGCGGCCGATGCCGCGCTCCTTCTCGATCGCGTCCCAGGCGGCGTTGATGGCGGCAAGACGGCGCGTTGCGATGCAGACCGCTTCTTCGGGCAGGCCGCGGGCGATCTCGCGATCGGGATGGTTCTCCAGCACGAGGCGACGGTGCAGCTGCTTGAGCTCGCTGTCGCTCATCTCGCGGCTGGCGCCGAGCACGAGATAGGGATCGTCGCGGCGGCGCAGATGGCGCGCCTCGATGCGGGCGAAGCCGGCGTCGTCGATGGCGAAGATCGTGGCGACGTCGCGCAGATAGGCGTGCTCGCGCTCATGGATCGCGCCGTCCGCGGCGGCGATCAGGAAGAGGCCGTCGAGCACGTCCTCGAGCAGAGCGGGCTCGTCGCGGAAGGCCTCGGCGATCTGCTGGGCATAGGCCTCGAAGCCGGCACTGGTCTGCTTGGCGAGGTCGAACAGGCGCTCGACCTGGGCCTTCTGCTCCTGCGGCACCTCGACGATGCGCTCGAAGGCGGCGATCTCGTCGCGCGTCACCACCCCGTCGGCGCGCGCCATCTTGGCGGCGAGCGCGACCAGTCCGGTGGTGAAGATCAACTGCTTGGGGGCAGGGCCGAAGAGCGCGCCCTCGCGGTCGATCAGGACATGCCCGGCGAGCGCGCCGACGAGCGCGCCCAGCGGCCCACCCAGCGCGAAGCCGAGGCCGCCGCCGCCCAGAAGCCCCCAGAATGATGAGGTCATCGTTCATCCAGCCACGGCCGGATCGGCCGCGGCTCCTGCGTAGAATGCAACCGGCTCAGCGGCAATACAGCTGGCCCCAGCGGTCGCGATAATAGCCATAGGGGCAGCCGCCGTAATAGCCGTCGTCATAGTAGTAGCCGCCGCGGCGATAGGGCGAGGTGGCCGAGCCGATGATGGCGCCGCTGGCGCCGCCGATCGCCGCTCCGGCGAGGGCGCCGCCGGCGCGGCCGGTCGCGAGCCCGCCGATGACGGCGCCCGTCGCCGCGCCGAGCACGGCGCCGCCGCCGACGCGTTCCTCATGCGGCGTGCAGGCGCCGAGCGCCAGTGCAACAGCCGCCATTGCGATCAACTTCTTCATCTCGTTCCCCCTTCGCGGGTCGCATCCAGCAGCGCGGTCTCGGCCGGAGCCGACTTTATTGCATTGCGACCGGTAATTGCGGTCGCAATGCGGCGATGATTTGGCCTGCCGCCATGACTGCGTCAACGCCCGTGAGGATGAATCGTTCCGTCGCTCAATACATGATAATTACTGCTTTCGAAGCGAGGCTAAAGTAATCGATCTTCTTCCGGAATCGATCGAAATTTGTTCGTATCGGCCAGATTGTCGTCACATTCATCTATCATTTCGCCGCCCCATTCTTGGCTCGTGCCGATAGATGAGGCTCCTCCTGCATGATGAAGATCTCTGGTAGCGGCTGCGCCGCCTTCGCGATTTGCCTGGCCTTTCTTCAACCCGCCTTTGCCCAGGTGAACGCCGAGACCGACGCCCGCGCCTTCATCGTGCGAGAGGCCGAAATCAGGCGCCAGGCCGCCGCTGCCGAGCAGGCATCGGATTCGCAGGTTGCGACCCCGGAGGCCGCCGAGACGAAGCATGGGCGCAAGGCCTCGGCCAAGGCCGAGCGCGGCGTCCGCGAGGCCCGCAAGCCGCTCGCGGCGCCGGCCGGTTCGGAAGGGCTTCGCGCCCTGGTCGCCCGCCATGCCGCCGCCAATGGCGTGCCGTTCGCGCTGGCCGATGCCGTGGTTCGCATCGAGAGCCGCTACAATCCGCGTGCCGCCCATGCCGGCAATTTCGGCCTGATGCAGATCCGCCACCAGACGGCGCGCGGCGTCGGCTATGCCGGCGGCGCCTCGGGCCTTCTCGACGCCGAGACCAATGCCCGCTTCGGCATGAAATATCTCGGCCAGGCCTATCGCCTTGCCGGCGGCGACACCTGCCGTACCGTGATGAAGTACCAGAGCGGCCATCTCGCCAACCGCATGAGCGGCGCCAACCGCACCTATTGCGCAAAGGTCCGCAGCATCTCCGGCAGCGCGCACACCATTTCCGCCAGCAACTGATGTTCCGATCGCTCCGCGCTTGACGGCTCCGGCCTTTCGAGCGCAGAGGGAGCCCGCCAGTCGGCCGGACGGCCGCTCCTGCTTCGGCAGGGG
>PNLY01000101.1 GCA_013823325.1 Methylobacterium sp. | reverse complement strand
ATTCTGCGCGATCAGGTCGAGGAACTTCATCAGCACGCGGGCGCGGCGCTGCGGGTTGACCGCCGCCCATTTCGGTTGGGCTTCGAGCGCGTTCTCGACCGCGGCGCGCATGTCGGCGGCGGAGGCGAGCGCCACCTTGCCGATCACCGAGCCGTCCATCGGCTGGTAGACATCGGCCGTGCGGCCCGAGGTGCCCGCGACATGCTTGCCGCCGATGAAGTGACCGATCTGACGCATGGCGTCCCTCCTCCCAAAGTCTGTGAGCGCTGATTGGCGCTACCCCTATCATTATCGTTTGCGCACGGCTATAGGCAGATATCGACCGAGGTCGTGCGAAAACACAGATACGGGAGGAGCGCCATGGAACGGTTCGACTGGGACGACCTGCGTTTCTTCCTCGCCGTCGCCCGCTCGGGCCGTCTCACGGCCGCTGCGCGCCGGCTCGGCGCGGACCACGCCACCGTCTCGCGCCGCATCACCTCGCTGGAAGAATCGCTCAAGGCCAAGCTGTTCGAGCGCCGCCCGCAGGGCTATGCGCTGACCGGCCATGGCGAGCAGCTGCTGGCCAAGGCCGAGAGCATGGAGACCGAGGCGCTGGCGATCCAGAGCGAGATCGGCGGCGCCGACATGGCGCTTTCCGGCACCGTCCGGATCGGCGCGCCCGATGGTTTCGGCTCGACCTTCCTCGCCTCGCGCTTCGCCGGCCTCGCCAAGGCCTATCCCGGGCTGGAGCTCCAGCTCATCGCCATGCCGCGTTTGCTCTCGCTGTCGAAGCGCGAGGCCGATGTCGCGATCACGCTGGCTCCGCCCAAGGAGGGCAAAGTCGTCGCTCGCAAGCTCTGCGATTACCGGTTAGGGCTTTACGCCGCACAGGACTATCTCGACGCCAACCCGCCGATCACGGCGCCCGAGGACCTCTTCGGGCATCGTATCGTCGGCTATATCGACGACCTCATCTTCACCCCCGAGCTCGACTATCTCGACGAGGTCGCCAAGGGCCTGCGCGCCCATATCCAGAGCTCCAGCGTGCTGGCGCAGATGAATGCGGTCGCCGCCGGCGCCGGCATCGGCGTGATCCATCATTTCATGGCGGTCGACGAGCCAAGGCTGGTGCCGGTGCTGCCCGAGAGCGTCTCGATCACGCGCTCCTTCTGGCTGCTCGTCCATGCCGATCTCAAGGACGTCGCCCGCGTGCGCGCGGTCGTCGACTTCATCGTGCGCGAGTCGAAGGCGAACCGGGCGCTGCTGATGGGCGAGCTCGTGGCAGCTGGCGGCGCGCGCCTCGCCGCGGCAAGCTGAACTACTCCGCGAGGCGCACGCAGTTGCGCCCTTCGCGCTTGGCGGCATAGAGCGCGCGGTCCGCGGCGATCAGCTGCTGGTCGAAATGGCCGGCGCCATCGATCTCGGCGACGCCGATCGAGGCCGTCAGCGTGATCTGTTCATCGCCGACGGCCAGCGTTTCGTGCGAGACGTCGACCCTGATGTGATCGCTGAGCCGCATCGCCGCCTTGGCGTCGACGCCGGGGAACAGGATGGCGAATTCCTCGCCGCCGATGCGGGCGAGCAGATGGCCGCTGCCCTCGACCGACTGGGCGAGGCAGCGCGCCACGCTGGCGAGCGCCTGGTCGCCGAAATCGTGACCGTAGGAATCGTTCAACTGCTTGAAGTCGTCGATATCGAGGATGGCGACGGTGCTCTTGCGCTTCTTCGCCTGAGCCTCCTCGATCAGCCGGCCGGCATTGGCGAAGAAATGACGGCGATTGAACAGCCCGGTCAGCGCATCGCGCGAGGCAAGGCTATGCAACTGCTCGAGCTGTTCGAGCGTCTCGACATTGCTCGCGATCCGGCACTGCAGCTCTTCCGGGATGAACGGCATCGAGATGAAGTCGTTGGCGCCTGCCTTGAGGAAGCCGACCGAGACCATGCGGTCGCTCGACGAGGAGACGCCGATCAGACGCAGCCGGTCGGAGGCGAACTCGCGGCGGATGCGCCGCGTCAGCTCGTAGCCGTCCATGTCGGGCATATAGTAGTCGCTGACCACGAGCCGGATGTCGGGATTCGCCTGCAGCAGGGAGAGCGCCTCGGCCCCCGAGCCGACCTCGATCACCTGGTATTGCTGGACCTTCAGCATATGGGCGAGCAGTTTGCGGGTCGCCGCGGTGTCGTCGACGACGAGGATGCGGGTCTGCCGGTTGGCGAGCGCGCGCTTGGCGGTGGCGACCAGGGTCTCCAGCGTGAAGGCGCTGTCCTTGGGGACATAGTCGATGACGTCGCGCTCCATGATCCGGTTGCGCGTGTCGAGGTCGAAGCTGGCGGTGTGGACGATCGTCGGGATGCCGCGCTGCACGGTGAAGTCGATCGCTTCGCCGCGCGGCGCGTCGGGCAGGTTCAGGTCGACCACGGCCATGGTGTAGGCGGCGCGGTCCTCGGTGACGACCTCGTGGAGCTCGTTGAGCGACTGGCAGACGACGATCGGCAGGCGCAGCTCGGTCTCGAGGCGGCGCGACAGTGCCAGCGCATAGGTCCGTGAATCCTCGACGACGAGGACCCTGAGCTCTTCGGCGATGGGTTCGCTCTGGCGGCGGCCGGGGGTGCGATAGGCCATTGAGCTCACAGGTCCTCGGTCGGCGCCGTGATGGGACACGGCAGGTTTCGAGCTCTGCTTCGCAGTGGAAAGGCGAACTCCATGCGGCAGACCTTCCTGCCGTAACGTTAAATTGGGCTTAACTATGTCGGCTCGGATCGCCGGGATAAGATGTTCTTGCCAGCGCGCGACCGCGCGGCTCAGATCCGCCAGGGCAGGATGTTGGCCGGCAGCTTGCGGCCGAGTGCGTCGAGCCCCAGCATCACGGCGAGGATCACCGCGCAGGCGCTGATCGCGACTGCGGCGGCCTCGCCGGCGAGCCCGGCTTCCTTCAGGCTGAACAGCACGACGCCGAGCGTCTCGGTGCCGGAGGACCAGAGCAGGGCCGAGACGGTCAGCTCGTTGAAGGCGACCAGGAACACCATCAAACCGCTGACGGCGGCGGCCGGCGCCAGGATCGGCGCAACGATGAAGCGCAGCATCTGCCAGAGCGTGACGCCGTCGAGCTTGGCTGCCTCCTCGTGATGCGCCTCGATCTGCGCCATCGCCGCGACCGGCGCCTTCAGCGCCAGCGGCAGGAAGCGGGCCATATAGGCGAAGAGGATGATGAAGGGCGTGGCGTAGATGCTGACGCCGATCAGCGGCAGCGGCTTCAGGAACATCAGGATGCAGGCAATGGCGAGCACGACGCCCGGCAGGGCGTAGGGCAGCTCGATCACCACGTCGACGACGCGCCGGAGCTTGCCCATCCGGCGCTCAAGCCCATAGGCGAAGGCGATCGAGAGCAGGGACAGCAGCACGGCAGCCGTGCCGGCGAAGAGGAAGGAATTGCGGAAGGCACGCACCGTCACGTCCTGCCGCAGCAGCACCTCGGCGAATTTGTCGAAGGTGAGGTTCTGCCAGGTCAGTGCGACGCCGAGCGCCGGCGTCAGCGCCTCGCCGAGCAGCGCCAGCAGCGGCAGGCCGAGCTTCACCGCGATCAGCAGCCAGAGCCCGGCGGCAATGAGCGGCCGGGCGGCGCCGAGCTGCCAGAAGGGCTGCAATGGCCGCTCGATCTCGATCTTGCCGCCACCGCGGCGCGTCGCGAACAGCCCCGCGACGATCCCGAAACCGGCGACGAGCGCGACGAGGAGCGAGAGCGCGGCGGCATCCGGCAGTCCGGCCGGGCCGAAGCTCGACAGCCGGCGATAGATCAGCGTCGGCAGGGTGAGGTAGTTGACCGGCAGGCCGAGCAGGGCGGGGATGCCGAAATTGCCGATGCCGGCGACGAAGGCGAGCAGCGCCGCCGCGATGATCTGCGGCCGCAGCACCGGCAAGAGGATGCGCCCGACGATGGTGGCGGGCGCCGCCCCCTCCATCTGGGCCGCCTCGACCAGTGCTTGCGGCACGCTGCGCAGGCCGGTCCAGAGCGTGATCGCGACCAGTGGCGCATGATGCAGCGCCATCACCAGGATGATGCCGCCGCGCCCGAGCAGCGGGTTGGGCGTGCCCGGCGCCGGTGCGAGACCGAGCAGGCCGAGCAGAGCGGAGTTCGGTGCGAACAGGCTGAGGAAGGCGAGCGCCGCCACCTGCGGCGCGATCATCATCGAGAAGACCAGCGCGAAGGCGAGCGGGCGCTTGCCTCGGACATCGGTGACGGCAAGCAGGATCGCCGCCGTGCCGCCGATCAGCAGCGCGCCGAGCGCCGACAGGCCTGCCGTCTCGAAGGTGTGGAGTGTCGCGTTGACTGCGGCGCGGCTGGTGATCTCGGCCAGCGCCGCCTCGGGCGCGAACTGCCAGCCTGGGGCGAAGGCCGCAATCAGCAGCCGCAGGAAAGGCAGGGCGCCGAACAAGGCTGCGCAGAGCAGGACCAGGGCCGGCAGGCCAAGGCCTGACGGCAAGGCAAGGCCGGGCAGGGCCGGGCGGATGCCGGTCTGCCGGAGCTCTGCGGGGGCTGCGAGCGTCATCGCGTCGGTACCGGAGCTTGGTCGCCCGGCCTCAGCCTTCGAAAATCGCGCTGAAGCGCTTGCGCGCGGCCGGCTCGTCGGCCAGCGCCTTGGCGGCGTCGAACGGCATCAGCTTGATCGCGCCGCGGGCCGGATAGCCGGCCGGCAGGGCGACGTCCGGATGGGCCGAGACATAGCCCTGCTTCAGCGCCAGTTCCTGGCCGTCCTTCGAGATCAGGAAATCGACGAAAGCCTTGGCAGCCTCCGGGTTCTTGCTGCTCTTCAGGATCGCGACCGGCTCGCTCACCGCCGAGACGCCTTCCTTCGGGAAGACGAACTCGACCGGCGCGCCCTTGGCCTTCTCGCGGATCGGCATGAAGTCGACGATCATGCCGTAGAGCTTCTCGCCGGTGGCGACCTGGCGCAGAATGTCTCCGTTGGCGCCGGCAGCGAGCGTGCCGTTCTCCTTCAGCTTCTCGTAGAAGCTCCAGCCGCCGGGCAGGTTGCCGGTCAGCGTGATCGTGTGGATCATCGCCGCGCCCGAGTTCAGCGGGCTCGGCATGGCCAGCTGGTTCTTGGCTTCGGGCTTGGCAAGGTCGAGCCAGCTCTCCGGCTTCAGCGCCGCCTTGGTGTTGTAGACGATGCCGGTGGTGATCAGCTTGGTCGCGAACCACATCTTGGCGGGATCGTGGACGCCGGCGGGGAAGGCCGAGACATCGGCCTTGTCATGGGCGAGCAGGCGGCCTTCCTTCTTCAGGCCTTCCATGGTCACGGCGTCGGCGATCAGTAGCACGTCGGCCTGCGGCGCGCCGGCTTCGATCTCGGCCCGGAGCTTGGCCATCACGCGCGGCGTGCCGTCGCGGACGAAGCTGATCTCGACCTTGGGATACTTCGCCCTGAAGGCGTCGATCGTCTGCTGCGCGTCGGTGTTGGGCTGGCTGGTGTAGAGTACCAGCTTGCCTTCGACAGCGAGAGCGGCGTCGATTGCCGGCAAAGCGAGGCCGAGCGCGAGGGCGGCGACTGCGAGGGCGCGCATGGGAAACTCCGGTTGGGTCCGCCGCGAAACCGGCGAGGTCTCGCAAGCGTCGGGACATGGATCGTGGGGCGCGGGGTAAGCCGTACCGATGACACATCCGTGACAGTCTCTCTTTGACGCGGGCCGGCTGCGTCGTCAAAGCCGATTCTCGTCGGTCTGGCGGAAGCGGCGGAGGACGTCTCCGATCGAACGTCGCATGAAAATCGTGCAACCCAGCCGCTTGTGAGTTGCATGGCTCATCGACTAGTGTTTATGAGGAGCAGGCAAAAAAGCTCAATTTAAACGTTTGAAATGGGAGGTTACCATGAAATCCGTGCGCTCTCTGGCTGCCGGCGCAGCCTTGGTCGCCATCGCCGCCGGCTGGTCCGGAGCGGCGCTCGCCCAGGAGACGGTGACGGTCTGGTTCACCAAAGGCTTCTACAAGGGCGAGGACGATGCGCTGCTCGCTGTTGTCGACAAATTCCAGAAAGCGACGGGCGTCAAGGTCGACCTCTCCCTCTACGCCACCGAGGACTGCGTCACCAAGTCGGTCGGCGCCGTTCAGGCGGGCACGCCGCCGGATGTCGGCTTCTGCACCACCTATGATTTCCGCACCACCGGGCAGTGGGCCTTCGAGGGCAAGCTCGAGGATGTGTCCGACGTGCTCGAGCCGCTCAAGGCGCAGATCCAGCCGCAGGCGCTGGCGACGACCCTTCTGATGAACGACAAGACCAAGAAGAAGGCCTATTACGCCTTCCCGGTCCAGCAGCAGATGATGCACATCACCTACTGGAAGGACATGCTGGAAGAGGCCGGCTTCAAGGAAAGCGACATCCCGAAGGGCTGGGACGGCTATTGGGACTTCTGGTGCGACAAGGTCCAGGGCGCGCTGCGCGCCAAGGGCAAGCGCATCTACGCCGTCGGCCATCCTATGGGCGTCGCCGCTTCCGACACCTTCTATTCCTTCCTGACCTTCGCCAACGCCTTCAACGCCAAGGTCGTCGACGAGAACGGCAAGATCGTGCTCGACGAGCCGGCCAACAAGGCGGCGATGGTCAAGGCGGTGAAGGACTATTCCAACATCGCCCAGCGCGGCTGCACGCCGCCCTCCTCGGTGAACTGGCTCGATCCCGACAACAACGTCGCCTTCCACAACCGCACGACGGTGCTGACCCACAACGCCACGATCTCGATCGCGGCCAAGCATCTCGACGACATGAACAACCCTGCGCTCACGCAGGAGCAGCGCGACCAGGCCAAGAAGAACTATTACGACAACATCCGCACAGCCGAGTTCCCGAACAAGCCGGACGGCTCGCCGATGACCAACCTCGCCGCGGTCAAGACCGCCGTCGTCTTCGCCGACGGCAAGAACAAGAAGCGCGGCAAGGAGTTCATGGCCTTCATGATGAAGGACGAGAACCTGCGTCCTTTCGTCGAGGGCTCGGTCGGTCGCTGGTTCCCGACCACGATCGAGGCCGCCAAGGCCGAGTTCTGGACCGGGGCCGATCCGCACCGCAAGATCGTCTACAAGCAGTACACGGACGGCACCGTGCCGTTCCAGTTCGTCTACAACTACAAGTTCACCACGGTGAATGCCGAGAACGTCTGGGCCAAGGCGGTCAACCGCGTCGTCCAGGACAAGATCTCGCCCGAGCAGGCGGTCGACGAGATGATCGCCCGCATCAAGCAGATCGCCGGCTGACGCCGGTCTGACGCAAGCCGACAGATACGGCATCCCGCGGCGCTCGCGCCGCGGGATGCCGGCCCATCTCCGCTGCTGGGCGTATTGAGGGAGAAGAACAAGATGACCACCACGGCGATGGCTCCCCCCGCGACCATCTCAGGCGATGCCACCTCCGGCCAGGCGCGCGACCGCGTGCTCTGGGGCGTGCTGATGCTCGCGCCTTATCTCCTCGTCTTCGCGGTGATGGTGGTCTATCCCGTCGCCTACGGCCTCTGGCTCGGCCTTAACTGGCAGTCCTATAAGGCGCTCTTCGCCGATCCGATCTTCATCCGCACGATGGTCAACACCGTCGTCTTCCTCTTCATCGCGGTGAACCTCAAATTCATCATCGCGATGATGCTGTCGGGCTTCTTCGTCCAGCAGCGCGCCTGGGTCCGCATCATCCTGGTGCTGTTCATCCTGCCCTGGGCGGTGCCGTCGATCCCGACCATCCTGTCCTTCCGGATCATGCTCAACCCCGAGAATGGCATGATCAACCAGCAGCTCTTCCAGTGGTTCGGCATCGTCGAGGGTCCGGGCTGGCTCACCGATCCGACGCTCGCCTTCGCCAGCTCGATCCTCGTTCACATCTGGAAGTCGCTGCCGTTCTGGACGCTGATCCTCGTCACCGGCCGCCTCGCCATCGCGCAGGACCTCTATGAGGCCGCCAGCGTCGACGGCGCCAACAAATGGCAGCAGTTCCGCTTCATCACCTGGCCCTCGCTGGCGACGCTCTACGTCACTTCGACCCTGCTTTCGATGATCTGGACGCTTGGCGACTTCAACAGCGTCTACCTGCTCACCGGCGGCGGCCCGGGCGACCTCAACCATGTGCTGGCGACGCTCGGCATCCGCTATATGCGCAACAACAATCTCGACCTCGGCATCGCCTCGATCATCTGCGCGATGCCGCTGATCCTGCCCATGGTCTGGTTCATGGTGAAGCGCCTCTCGAAGGGAGCCGAGTGATGAAAAAGGTTCTCGACGAGGGCAAGCTGATCCTGATCGCCATTCCCGTGCTGATCTGGACCCTGCTGCCGATCTACCATCTCTTTGTGCTGTCGATCTCGACGCAGGAATCGATGCTCGCCGGCAGGCTCTGGCCGGAGAAGCCGACGCTGCAGAACTTCCAGATCGTCTTCAACCAGCAGCACTACTACCTGACGAACTTCTGGGTGCAGCTGTTCAACAGCTTCATGATCGCGATCGCGACCGGGCTGATCACCCTGTTCATCGCGACCTGCGCCGCCTTCGCGATCTCGCGGCTGAAGGCGCCGGGCGGCCGCTCGATCATGAACTTCGCCCTGGCGACCTATCTGATCCCGGCCGCCTTCCTCGCCATCCCCATGTACAAGGCGATGGGCACCTTCGGCTTGCTCAACACCCGCGTCGCGCTGATCCTCGCCATGGTGGCGCTGGCCTCGCCCTATGCGATCTGGGTGCTGAAGCAGGCTTCGGACAAGCTGCCCAAGGAGCTCGACGAAGCCGCGATCATGGACGGCGCCAACTCGCTGCAGCTCTTCCGGCTGGTCTATCTGCCGCTGATGAAGCCCTCCATGGTGGTGATCGGCATCTACGCGCTGCTGCTCGCCTGGAACGAGTATCTCTACGCCTTCCTGCTGCTTTCCAGCGAAAAGGCGGTGCCGCTCGCCGTCGGCCTCGGCCTTTTCCTCTCGGCAGACGACGCGCCCTGGAACCTCCTGATGACGGCCGGCCTGATCTACGCCATCCCGCCGGCGGTGATCTATTACGGTTTCCGCAAGAACATGGTCTCCGGCCTGACCGCGGGCGCGGTGAAAAGCTGACGGCTCGCCGTCTTTCGGGGCGGCCCGCAGGGCCGAGCCCGGAAGCCATGACCACGACGCTGCTCCAGCTCGTCATGCTCGCCCTTGTGGCGAGCATCCACGTCTTGAATGCCGCATGCGATCAGCGGAGCGAAGGCTTGGATGGGCGGGAAAGCTCGACCGTGATGGGAAAGGGCGGTGTTCATGGGTTCCGGGCTCGTCGCTACGCGAAGCCCCGGAATGACGGAGGGGCATTCACAAGCGCTCGCAATGAGGGCGGACAGGCTCCATACTGACGCCAGCACCGACAACATTCACATGGATTGAGAGATGACCGCCTCCAAGCTCGACCAGCTCCGCGCCATGACCACCGTGGTCGCCGACACCGGCGACATCGAGGCCGTGCGCCGGCTGAAGCCCGTCGACTGCACCACCAATCCGACGCTGCTGCTGAAAGCGGTGGAGACGCCGGCCTATGCCGGCCTCGTCGAAGAGGCGATCGCCTGGGGCAAGCATCAGGGCGGGCCCAGTGCGGTCGAGGCGGTCTGCGACCGGCTCGCCGTCACCTTCGGCACCGAGCTGACCAAGATCGTCCCCGGCCGGGTCTCGACCGAGGTCGATGCCGATCTCTCCTTCGACACCGAGGCCACGCTCGCCAAGGCACGCGCCATCATCGCCGCCTATGAGGAGCGCGGCGTCGGGCGCGAGCGCATCCTGATCAAGATCGCCTCGACCTGGGAGGGCATCCAGGCGGCCCGCGTCCTTCAGGACGAGGGCATCGACTGCAATCTGACCCTGCTCTTCGCTCTGCCTCAGGCGGTCGCGGCGGCCGATGCCAAGGCCTTCCTGATCTCACCTTTCGTCGGCCGAATCCTCGACTGGCACGTCAAGGCCGGCGGCGGTCCGTACACGGCCGAGACCGATCCGGGCGTCGTCTCGGTGAAGAGCATCTTCGCTTATTACAAGGCGTTCGGGATCAAGACCGTTGTCATGGGAGCCTCCTTCCGCAACACCGGCGAGATCGAGGCACTGGCCGGCTGCGATCGCCTGACCATCGGCCCCGGCCTGCTCGATGAACTGGCCGCGGCCAGCGGCGATCTGCCGCGCAGGCTCTCACCGGCCGCATCGCCGCAAGTCGCGTCCCCTGACGGGGCAAAGAAGATCACGCTCGACGAGAAGGCCTTCCGCTTCGCCATGAACGAGGATGCAATGGCGACCGAGAAGCTTGCCGAGGGCATTCGCGGCTTCGTCAAGGATCTGCGCAGCCTGCGAAAGCTCGTCTCCGCCAAGCTCGACGAGGCCAAGGCGGCGTGAGCCCGGCAGCCTATTGAGCCTGCGCGGTTGCGCCGATGTCCGCCTTCGCCTCGTGGACCTCCGTCATCGCGCCGATGGCCGGCGTGCTGAAATAGGCTCGCCCGCCCGCCGCGGCGGCTTGCAGCACTTGAGCCTGCGTCTTCGGAAGCCTCTTCGTCTCGTCCAGGGTCGCGAATGCGGCTGGCGAGTGCTGCGATGAGCTGCGCCCATCAAAGACGACGACACCCCTGCTCGTCACGACGATGTCGCCTTTGCGAAGCGTCGGGTCGTTCAGGTACCAATAGGGGTCTTTGACGGGATCGAGCTTGACGGCTGGCTCTGCAGGCTTCGTCACTTCCGCCGCACGCGGTCTCTGCCGCTTCTGCTTGACGGTCATCTCGAACGGGTCACCGATCGCGACCGGCGGCGTCGGGCGTCCGCCGCCGAAGACGACACGCGCCAGATCATCGAAGAAGCCGGCGGCCAGTGCCTGGGGAGACGCGACGAGCCCGATCGTGCTCGCTACCGCCATCATCAGAACCATTCGCCGTGCCATCGCCCTTCTCCGTGTCCGCCTCCCTCAAACGAAGTGCGGACCCGAAAGTTCAATGGCGTCGGCAGTCAGCTTTTCGCAGCAAACGCCTCGGCACGGATGGTCGAGAGCGATTTCGCCGGGGTGATCGCCTCGGGATCGAGCAGGCAATGGATGATCGCCGGCTTGCCGCTGGCGACGGCGCGCTCGAAGGCCGGCGCGAACTCCTCGGTCGTCTCGACGCGCTCGCCATGGCCGCCGAAGGCCTTGGCATAGGCGGCAAAGTCAGGATTCTTCAGCGTCGTCGCCGAGACCCGGCCGGGATAATGCTTCTCCTGGTGCATGCGGATCGTGCCGTACATGCCGTTGTCGACGACGATGACGATCACCGGCAGGTCGTATTGCACCGCCGTCGCGAAATCCTGGCCGTTCATCAGGAAGCAGCCGTCGCCGGCGAAGGCGATCACCGTCCGGTCCGGGAAAATCCGCTTGGCGCCGATCGCGGCCGGCACGCCATAGCCCATCGAGCCCGAGGTCGGCGCGAGCTGCGTCGCGAACCTGGTGAAGCGATGGAAGCGATGCACCCAGGTCGCGTAATTGCCGGCGCCGTTGCACAGGATCGCGTCGGCCGGGATGTTGCGGCGCAGCCAGGTCACCATCTCGCCGGGATGGAATTTTCCGGGCACTGGCGCCGGCTGCTCGCTCCAGGCGAGATAGGCGTCATGCGCCTCGGCGGCCGCACCGGCCCACGGGATCACCTGCGGCGGATGCACCGTCTCGAGCGCGGCGCAGAAAGCGGTCGGCGAGGCGTTGATCGCCAGCTCCGGCCGATAGATGCGGCCGAGCTCTTCGGCATCGGGATGGACATGCACAAGCGGCCGGCCGGGATTGGGGATGCCGAACAGGGTGTAAGACTGGCTCGGCATTTCCGAGAGCCGCCCGCCAACCAGGAGCACGAGGTCGCTGTCCTGGATGCGCTTCAGCAGTTTCGGGTTGGGGCCGATGCCGAGATCCCCGGCGAAGTTCGGATGGTCGGCCGGGAATAGCATCTGCCGGCGGAACGAGACCGCCACCGGCAGGTCGAAGCGCTCGGCGAAGCGCTGGAAGCGCGCGATCGCCTGCGGATCCCAGCGCGAGCCGCCGAGAATGGCGATCGGCGCCTTCGCCGCCCAGAGCCGCTTCTGCAGGTCGATCGTCTGCAGCAGGGACGGGTGCGTCTCGGTGACCTGGTAGGGTGCTGCGTCCGGCACATCGGCGAGATCGGTCAGCACGTCCTCGGGCAGCGCGATCACCACCGGACCGGGCCGGCCGGCGGTCGCGACATGGAAGGCGCGGCTGATGATCTCGGGGATGCGCGCGGCATCGTCGATCTCGGTCGCCCATTTCGTCATTGTGCCGAAGACGGCGCGGTAGTCGAGCTCCTGGAAGGCCTCGCGCTCGCGCATGCCGCGCTCGATCTGGCCGACGAACAGGATCATCGGCGTCGAATCCTGGTCGGCGATATGGATGCCCGGCGAGGCATTGGTCGCACCGGGCCCGCGCGTCACGAAGCAGATGCCGGGCTTGCCGGTGAGCTTGCCGGCGGCCTCCGCCATCATCGCCGCGCCGCCCTCGGCCCGGCAGATGGTGACCTTCATATCGGCGTCGTGCAGCGCGTCGAGCACGGCAAGATAGCTTTCGCCCGGCACGCAGAAGGCGTCGGTCGCGCCATGGATCAGCAATTGGTCGACGAGGATCTGCCCGCCTGTGCGCTCAGCCATTGTGCGGCCCTCCCCAGGCCGGGTCATTCAGGATCTCGTCTTCATGCTCGCCGAGGCGCGGGCTCGGCCGGCTGGCGACCTGCCTGATGCCGTCGAGCACGATCGGCGAGGCGACGGTCGGGGTCGAGCCGGCCTTGGCCGCCGGGTTGTCGAGGTCGACGCGCACGCCGCGCGCCTGAACCTGCGGATCGGCGAAGACTTCCTCGATCGTGTTGATCGGACCGGCCGGCACGCCGACGGCTTCCAATTTCGCCAGCAAATCGAGCTTGGCGAAGCGGCTGGTCAGCGCGTTAAGCCGCGCCGTCAGGGCGACGCGGTTGGCGACACGCGAGCGGTTGTCGATGTAGTCCGGCTCGCTGGCGAAGCCGGCATCGCCGACGGCCTCGCAGAGCTTGCGCCACTGCCCGTCATTGCCGGTGGCGATGATGATGTGCCCGTCCGCCACCGGGAAGACGTCATAGGGTACGATATTGGGATGGGCGTTGCCGAGGCGCTGCGGCGCCTTGCCGGAGGTGAGATAGTTCATCGCCTGGTTGCCGAGCACGGCGACCTGCGCATCGAGCAGCGCCATGTCGAGGACGGCGCCTTCGCCGGTCGCGTCGCGCCGGCGCAGCGCCGCGAGGATGCCGGTCGTGGCGTAGAGGCCAGTATAGATGTCGGCGACGGCATAGCCAGCCTTCATCGGCGCGCCATTCGGTTCGCCGGTGACCGACATCGGCCCGCCCATGCCCTGGACAAGGAAGTCGTAGCCGGCGCGCGGCGCATAGGGGCCGTCCTGGCCGAAGCCGGTGACCGAGCAGTAGATCAATCGCGGATAGGCCTTGCGCATCGAGGCCGCGTCGAGCCCGTATTTGACGAGCCCGCCGACCTTGAAGTTCTCGATCACCACATCGGCATGGGCGGCGAGGCGGTGCACCAGCGCCTGGCCTTCTTCCGTGCGGAAATCGGCCGTGATCGAGCGCTTGCCGCGATTGGCCGAGTGGAAATAGGCGGCCGAGAGATGCTCCTCCCCCGTGCCCTCGACGAAGGGCGGACCCCATTTGCGGGTGTCGTCGCCCTCCGGCGCCTCGACCTTGACGACATCGGCGCCGAGATCGGCGAGGAGCTGGCCGATCCAGGGCCCGGCAAGGATCCGCGCCAGTTCGAGGACGCGCAGGCCGGCGAGGGGAGGGGTATTGGACATCGACTGATCCACGTCGTCATGGTCGGCCTTGAGCCGACCATCTCTTCGGGAGTCTGGTTCGGGGAGAGATGGCCGGGTCAAGCCCGGCCATGACGGGCAGGGCTCAGAAGAACGCCTGCAGCCCGGTGACGGCCCGGCCGAGGATCAGCGCGTGGACGTCGTGCGTGCCCTCATAGGTGTTGACCGTCTCGAGGTTCGCCGCATGGCGCATGACATGGTACTCGATCGAGATGCCGTTGCCGCCGTGCATGTCGCGGGCGGCGCGGGCGATGTCCAGCGCCTTGCCGCAATTGTTGCGCTTGACCAGTGAGATCATCTCCGGCGCCATCTTGCCTTCGTCGAGCAGGCGGCCGACGCGGAGCGAGCCCTGCAGGCCGAGCGTGATCTCGGTGACCATGTCGGCGAGCTTCTTCTGGAAGAGCTGCGTCTGGGCGAGCGGCTTGTTGAACTGCTTGCGGTCGAGCCCGTATTGGCGGGCGCGGTGGAAGCAATCCTCGGCAGCGCCCATCGCGCCCCAGGAGATGCCGTAGCGGGCGCGGTTGAGGCAGCCGAACGGACCCTTCAGGCCCGAGACGTTCGGGAGCAGGTTCTCTTCCGGCACGATCACACCGTCCATGACGACTTCGCCGGTGATCGAGGCGCGCAAGCTGAGCTTGCCGCCGATCTTCGGGGCGGAGAGGCCCTTCATGCCCTTCTCGAGAATGAAGCCGCGGATCTGATTGTCATGCGCGGCCGACTTGGCCCAGATGACGAAGACGTCGGCGATCGGCGAGTTCGAGATCCACATCTTGGAGCCGGTCAGCCTGTAGCCGTCGGCGACCTTCTCGGCGCGGGTCTTCATGCCCGCGGGGTCGGAGCCGGCATCCGGCTCGGTCAGGCCGAAGCAGCCGACCCATTCGCCCGAGCCGAGCTTCGGCAGGTACTTCTTGCGCTGGTTCTCGTCGCCATAGGCGTAGATCGGATACATCACCAGCGAGGACTGCACCGACATCATCGAGCGATAGCCGGAGTCGACGCGCTCGACCTCGCGGGCGACGAGACCATAGGAAACGTAGTTGGCGCCGGCGCAGCCATACTCCTCGGGAACGGTCACGCCGAGCAGACCGAGCTCGCCCATCTCGTTGAAGATGCCGCGCTCGGTCTTCTCCTCAAGATAGGCCTCGGCAACGCGCGGCTGCAGCTTCTCCTGCGCGTATTGGCGGGCCGTGTCGCGGATCAGCCGCTCGTCTTCGGAGAGCTGCTCGTCGATCAGGAAGGGGTCTTCCCAGTTGAACTCCGCCAGCTTGTGGCTATGGGCGGTCTTGCGCGCGGCCTCGGCCATGGTGCTCTCCCTTGTCTTCTTGTCAGGCGTCGACGTCGAAGCTGACGCCCTGCGCCAGCGGCAGCGTGGTGCCGTAGTTCAGCGTGTTGGTGGCGCGGCGCATATAGGCCTTCCAGGCGTCCGAGCCGGCCTCGCGGCCGCCGCCCGTCTCCTTCTCACCACCGAAGGCGCCGCCGATCTCGGCGCCGGACGGGCCAATATTGACGTTGGCGATGCCGCAGTCCGACCCCTCGTCGGAGACGAACAGCTCGGCCTCGCGCATGTTGAGCGTGAAGATCGAAGAGGACAGGCCGGCGCCGACCGCGTTCTGAATCGCGATTGCTTCTTCGATCGACTTGTACTTCATCACATAGAGGATCGGGGCGAAGGTCTCGCGCTCGACCGGGCCGCACTGGCTGGGCATCTCGACCAGGGCCGGCCGGACATAGAAGCCGCCGGCGCCGACATCGACCTTCTCGCCGCCATGGACCTTGCCGCCTTCGGCCTTGGCCTCGGACAGCGCCTTCTGCATGCCCTGATAGGCGGCCTCGTCAACCAGCGGGCCAACCAGCACGCCGGCCTCGCGCGGATCGCCGATCTTCACGCTAGCGTAGACCTTGGCGAGCTTCGGCACGAGCTGGTCGTAGACGCTCTCATGAACGATCAGGCGGCGCAGGGTTGTGCAGCGCTGGCCGGCGGTGCCCATCGCAGCAAAGGCGATGCCGCGCAGGGCGATATCGAGATCGGCCGAAGGCGCGACGATCGCGGCATTGTTGCCGCCGAGCTCGAGGATGGCGCGGGCGAAGCGGGCGGCGAGCTTCTGGCCGACCTCCTTGCCCATCCGGGTCGAGCCCGTGGCGGAGACGACGGGAACGCGGTGGTCCTGAACCAGGATGTCGCCGAGCTCGCGGCCGCCGATCAGGATCTCCGACAGGCCGGCGGGGGCCTCGGGGCCGAAGCGCTTCATCGTCTTCAGGGTGATCGCCTGCACGGCGAGCGCGGTCAGCGGGGTCTTCTCCGACGGCTTCCAGACGACGCTGTCGCCGCAGACGAAGGCGAGCGCCGCATTCCACGACCAGACCGCGACCGGAAAGTTGAAGGCCGAGATCACGCCGCAGACGCCGATCGGGTGCCAAGTCTCCATCATCCGATGGTTCGGGCGCTCGGTCGCGATGGTCAGGCCATAGAGCTGGCGCGACAGGCCGACCGCGAAGTCGCAGATGTCGATCATCTCCTGGACCTCGCCGAGGCCCTCGGATGTGACCTTGCCGGCTTCGAGCGTCACCAACAGGCCGAGATCGGCCTTGTGGGTGCGCAGCTCCTCGCCGAGCAGGCGGACGAATTCGCCGCGCCGCGGCGCCGGCACCTTGCGCCAGGCAAGATAGGCGGACTGGGCCCGGCCGATCGCGGCCTCCGCTTCGGCCGGCGAGGTTTCGCGCAGCGTCGCAACGGTCTCGCCGGTGATCGGCGAGCGGGCGGAAAGGCCGGCGCTCGCATAGGCGCTCTCCGGCACGCCGAGGCGCTTCAGCAGGGCGAGGGCGTCGTTCGGAAGGGAGGTCGTCATCGTCAACCTATCATCTGCCGCCCGCGCGGTATCCGCGCTGAGCTGTTGAAACACGTCGTCATCCCGGACGCAGCGAAGCGGAGATCCGGGATCCATGCCTGAGCCTCAATCGGAAAGGCTCTGGAATGGATCCCGGGCCTCCCTGTGGTCGTCCGGGATGACGGTGAGTGGAAACCCACCAATTCAGTCGTGACAATGCCCTCTTCCAGCCGCTCTCCGCAATCGATATGTTCTCACGACTTGATGAGTTGAGATCATGACCTCGGAGATCGTTCCCGGCCGCCTCTCGGTACCCTCGCTCTCGGCGCTCGCAGCTTTCGAGGCGGCGGCGCGCCATGGCAGCTTCACCCGCGCCGCCGAGGAGCTGAACCTGACGCAGGGCGCCGTCAGCCGGCAGATCGCGCTGCTGGAGCAGAATCTCGGCCTGAAGCTGTTCGAGCGCGTGAAGAAGCGCGTCAGCCTGACGCCCGCCGGCGGCGCTTACGCCGCCGAAGTCCGCGACGGGCTCTCGCGTCTGGCCGCCGCGACGCTCTCCGCCATGGCCTTTCGCGGCGGCGCGGGGCTGCTCCATCTCGCCATCCTGCCGACCTTCGGCACGCGCTGGCTGATCCCGCGCCTGCCGCGCTTCACCGAGGCTCATCCCGGCGTCACCATCAATTTCTCGACCAAGCTGGTGCCGTTCGACTTCGCCCATGACCCGGCCGACGCGGCCATTCATTTCGGCCTCCCGGTCTGGCCGGGCGCGCGGCTGCACCGCCTGATGGGCGAGGAGGTCGTGCCTGTCGCGGCGCCGGCGCTGGTGGCGCGGGCCGGCTTGAAGGAGGCCGCCGACTTGCTGCGCCAGCCCCTGCTGCAGCAGTCCACGCGGCCACGCGCCTGGGCCAACTGGCTGGAGCAGCAGGGCCTGCCGCCGGAGCGGGCGCTAATGGGCCCGCGCTTCGAGCAGTTCGCCATGGTGGCGCAGGCGGCGGTGGCCGGGCTCGGCGTCGCCATCGTGCCGCGCATCCTGGTCGAGGAGGAATTGCGCTCGGGCGCGCTGGTCATTCCGGTCGACCGGCCGGTACGCGGACCGGAGGGCTATTACCTCGTCTACCCCGAGGCCAAGGCGAGCCTGCCGGCGGTGGTCGCCTTCCGCGACTGGCTCGTCGGCGAATGCGAGGGGATGAACTGACGGACGTGCCGGCGATCCCCTCTCGACAAGAGTCGATCGAGACGTCATTCATGCGCTGAGATCACGAACCACCGCTTGCGCAGGTCACTCATGTCTTCCGCTTCAGCCTCGGCCGACATCGTCATCGTCGGGGGCGCCGCGATCGGCTCCTCCGTCGCCTATCAGCTTGCCAGCGATCCCGGCTTCAAGGGCAAGGTGATCGTCGTCGAGAAGGATCCGAGCTATCGGCTCTCGGCCTCGGCCCTCTCGGCCGCCTCGATCCGCCAGCAGTTCTCAAGCGCGGTGAACATCCGCGTCTCGCTCTTCGGCATCGAGTTTTTGCGCAATATCGGCAAGTACCTCTCGGTCGATGGCGAGGCGCCGTCGATCGACCTGCACGAGGGCGGCTATCTCTATGTCGCCGGCGATGAGGGGCGTAAGGTTCTTGAGCAGAATCAAAAGCTTCAGCAGCAGGAAGGCGCGGATGTTGCGCTTTATGCTGCAGAAGTGCTGCGCAGCAAATTCGGTTGGCTGAATACCTCGGATCTCCTCTGCGGCACCTATGGCGTCAGCGGCGAAGGCTGGTTCGACGGCTGGGCCCTGCTGCAGGCCTTCCGCAAGAAGGCGCGCTCGCTCGGCGTCGAATACCGCCAGGGCGAGGTCGTGGGCTATGTCGTCGAAGGCGGCCGCGTCACCGGTGTCGAGCTGGCCGATGGCAGTCGCATCGCCTGCGCCGCCGCGGTCAACGCCTCCGGCACCCATGGCGCCAGGCTTGCCGCGACGGCTGGCGTCGCCATCCCCGTCAAGTCGATGAAGCGCTTCGTCTTCAGCTTCACCTGCAAGGGCGAGGTCGACAATTGCCCGCTGCTGATCGACACCTCCGGCGCCTATGTCCGCCCCGAGGGCAAGCGGGGCAATGAAGGCCAGATGTTCATCTGCGGCGCCTCGCCGCCGGAAGAGCTCGACCGCGAATGGGTGGAGACCGACGCCGATGTCGAGGATGTCGACTGGTCCTTCTTCGAGGAATATGTCTGGGCGCCGCTCGCCCATCGCGTGCCCGCCTTCGAGGCGATCAAGCCCGGCCGCGCCTGGGCCGGCCCCTATGACATGAACGGGCTCGATGGCAACGCCATCCTGGGCCCCGCCGTCGGCGTGCCCAATCTCTATCTCGCCAATGGCTTCTCCGGCCATGGCCTGCAGCAATCGCCGGCAGTCGGCCGCGGCCTCGCCGAGCACATCGTCAACGGCCGCTACCTCTCGCTCGATCTCGCCGATCTCGGCCACGAACGCATCGTCGCCGGCACGCCGCTGCGCGAGGCCAACATCATCTGAAGGGGGTGCGCGTCATGATCGACACGGCCTATGTCACGACCATGGCACGCTATAATCGCTGGCAGAACCGCAGCCTCTACGAGGCGGCGGACACGCTCACCGACGAGGCTCGCCGGCAGGACCGCGGCGCCTTCTTCCGCTCGATCCACGGCACCTTCTGCCATCTGCTCTGGGCCGACCAGATATGGCTCTCGCGTTTTGCCGGCACGCCGAAGCCGACTGTGTCCCATCGCGACTCGGCCGCGATGATCGCGGACTGGCAGGAACTCAAGGCCGCACGTCGCGATTTCGACAAGACGATGCTGGGTTGGGCGGAAGATCTCTCGCCGGAGTGGCTCGCCCAGGATGTGACCTGGACCACGAGCCTGACGGGCCAGCAGATGACGATGCCGGCGCCGATCCTCGTCATGCACGTCTTCAACCACCAGACCCATCATCGCGGCCAGGCGCATGCCATGCTGACGGCGGCGGGGGCGAAGCCCGATGATACCGACCTGATGCTGGTGGAGTTGCGGGGCAAG
>PNLY01000100.1 GCA_013823325.1 Methylobacterium sp. | reverse complement strand
CCTCACCGCCTTCCTCAAGCAGTTCGACAAGGACGGCAAGAAGATGTGAGCCGGCTTAATTGATCGCGCCGAGGACGTCTGCAGGATACCAAGCAGGTTCCTTGCCAAAGCAGTCCGTGTCGTCCCGGGCGGAGCGCAGCGTAGACCCGGGACCCATTCCGGAAGCTCTACCGGATAGGCTCAGGAATGGATCCCGGATCTCCGCTTCGCTGCGTCCGGGATGACATCGTGATGAATGTCGAAACCTGATCCTCTGGACACCGACACACCTCTTCTGGCGATCCCCTCAGTTTATGGCGCCGCGCTCGATCTGCAGCGTCTCGTCGGCGATCGCATCGAGCAGCGCCGGCGTCGATTCGGTGATCAGGATGGCAAGGTCCGGCCGGCCGCGCCGGAGCTCGCCGAGCGTGCGCGCATAGTCGAGCGCCAG
Organism: Methylobacterium sp.; assembly: GCA_013823325.1. GTDB lineage: Bacteria > Pseudomonadota > Alphaproteobacteria > Rhizobiales > Beijerinckiaceae > Allobosea > Allobosea vestrisii. The sequence continues at coordinate 19,252 of PNLY01000100.1, read as the reverse complement.
CGCCGGGGCGAGCCCCTGGAAGGGCTCGTCGAGCAGCAGCGCCGTGCGGGCGACCATCAGCGCCCGGCCGAGCGCCACCATCTTGCCCTGGCCGCCGGAGACGCCGCCGCCCGGGCGCTTGCGCATGGTGTGGAGCTGCGGCAGCAGCGCATAGACTTCGTCGAGCCGCCGTGATCGTTCCACCGCCGGCAGCGAAAGCGCCAAGGCCGGCAGGAGGATGTTGTCCTCGACGGTGAATTCGGGAACGAGCCGGCGATCCTCCGGCGCATAGCCGATGCCCTGCCCGGCGCGCTGATAGGCTGGCGTCGCGCCGATCTCCTGGTCGCCAAGACGGACTGCGCCGGCCTCGACCGGCAGCAGCCCCATGATCGCCCGCAGCGTCGTCGTCTTGCCGGCGCCGTTGCGGCCGATCAGGATCGTGGTCTTGCCGGAGGTCAGTCCCAGCGACACCGATCGCAGCACCTGCACGCCCGCGATCGCGACGGTCACGCCTTCCATGCGCAGCATCACGCCACCCCCACGACATTGCGCAGCACGCGCTCATCCTTGAACACCTCGGAGGGGGGCCCTTCGGCCATCACCGAGCCGGAATCCCAGACTACGACGCGGTCGGCGTAGCGCTGCACCACATCCATGTCGTGCTCGACGAACAGCGCCGTGACCTTGGCGCGGCGCAGCGCGCTCATCAGCGTCTCCATCAGGGTGAAGCGCTCGATCGTACTGACGCCGCTGGTCGGCTCGTCGAGCAGGACGAGGCGCGGCTTCAGCGCCAGCGCGATGACGATGTCGAGGAGCTTGCGCCGTCCTTCCGGCAGCGCGCCGGCCAGCTGCTGCGCCTCGCCGTCGAGGCCGACGAGCGCCAGCAGTTCCTCCGCCTCGCGCCGGCGGCCGTCGGCACCGAGCGCTTTGAACGGCACCCAGATGCCGCGCTTGGCCGCGACCGCGATCATCAGGTTCTCAATCACGCTCTGGTCGAGGAAGAGCTGCGGGATCTGGAAGGCGCGGGCGATGCCGCGCCTTGCGATCGTGCGCGGCGCCATGGCGGTGATGGGCTTGCCGTCGAGATAGACCTCGCCCGAGCTCGGCCGGAGATAGCCGGTGCAGAGATTGAGGAAGGTCGTCTTGCCGGAGCCGTTCGGGCCGATGATGGCGAGGAATTCGCCCTCGCGGATCTCGAGGTTGACGCCGTCGGCCGCCTGCACGCCGTAGAAGGCAATGCGCAGGTCCTTGGCCTGGAGGAGGGGCGTGGTCATGCCGGTTCTCCGCTGCGGCGCCGGATCAGGCCGTAGAGCCCGCTCGGCAGGAAGAAGATGACGCCGATCAGCGCGACGCCGATGATCAGGTTCCAGGCATCGGTGACGCCGACCGCCAGGGTGTGCAGCACTTCGAGGAAGAGCGAGCCGATGAAAGGACCGGCGACGCCGCCGATGCCGCCGAGCACCGCGACCAGGACGAGATGGCCGGATGCCGTCCAGAAGGCGAATTCGGGCAGGATATGGCCAATCGCCATCGCCGCGATCGCCCCGCCGACGCCGGCGAGCGCGGCCGAGACGGTATAGGCGATCAAGAGCACGACCCGGACCGGCACCCCGAGATATTCGAGCCGGAGCTCGTTGGTATGGACAGCGGCGAGCGCATGGCCGAGCGGACTCGCAAGGTAGCGCTGCACGCCGTAGCCGACGCCGACCATCAGCACGAGGCCGGCATAATAGAGCGCGGTGTCGAAGCTCGCCTTGTCGAGCGTGAGGCCGAAGAAGCGTGGCACCGCCAGGCGCAGCCCGTCCGTGCCGCCGGTGATGCCGTAGAGCTTGGAGAGCAGCGCGTAGAGCACCATCGACATTGCGAGGTTGAGCATGGCGAAGAAGATCGCGCGGTAGCGCACCAGGAAGGCGCCGACGAGGAGGCCGGCCAGCGCCGAGGCGAGCGTGCCGAGCAGGAGCAGCACCACGAACTCGTTGAGACCGGCCCGCGCCAGGAAGGCGATGGCATAGGCGCTGACGGCGTAGAACATGGCATGGCCGATCGAGATCAGCCCGCCGCGCAAGAGAACTGCGACGCCGAGCGCGGCGAAGCCCTTGGCGACGGCGAGCGTCAGCACGAATTGCAGCCAGGGCGCGGCGATCGGCGCGAGCGCCAGCGCGGCCAGCGCGATGAGGAAGAGGGCGGCGCGCATGGCGGTCAGATCCTCCGGGTCGCCGCCTGGCCGAACAGCCCGTAGGGGCGGACCAGCAGCACGACGAGCATGACGATGTAGGGCGCGACCGCATCGAGCGACGGCGCGAAATAGATCGCGAGCACGCGGGCGAGGCCGACGATGATCGCCGCCAGCGCCGCACCCTCGATCTGGCCGAGCCCGCCTATGGCGGCGACGGCGAAAGCGAGCACCATGGTCTCGGCGCCGAGGCCTGGCGCCGCGCCTGCGGTCGGCGTCGCCAGCGCTCCGCCGAGCGCGGCCAGGAAGACGCCGAGCGAGAAGGAGAGGATGAAGACGCGGTTGGTGTTGATGCCGATGCTCTGCGCCATCTCGCGATCGGCGACGACGGCGGTGACGAGCCGGCCGATCCGGGTCCTGGTCAGCAGGATGCGCAGTCGGAGGACGACGATGACGGCCAGCGCGATCAGCAGGAGCTGGTAGTTGAGGTAGACGACGCCGCCGATCTGCGTCGAGCCGAGCAATTGCATCGGCGTGTCCTCGGCGAGCGAGCGCACGCCGAAGACGATGCGCTGCAGGTCTTCCAGGATCAGGAACAGGCCGAAGGTGACGAGGATCTGGATCGCTTCCGACTTGCCATAGGTCCAGCGCATCAGGCAGCGCTCGACCAGCGGGCCGAACAGAACCGCGACGATGGCGGCGCTGAACACCAGGGCCGGGAAGGAGAGCCAGGGGTTCAGGCTCGCACTGGCGATCCACAGGCCGATCGAGGCGGCGACATAGGCGCCGATCGCATAGAAGCTGCCATGCGCGACATTGAGCACGCGCAGCACGCTGAAGACGAGCGTCAGCCCGACGGCGACGAAGAAGATCAGCGCCGCGCTGGCCAGGCCGTCTACGGCGAGCGGAATCAGGGTGTCGAGCATGGGCGGCACCTGGAATTGATGACTGCGGAAAAGAGGCGGGAGGGCCGAAAGGCTCCTCCCGCCGGCGCGCCTACTGGTAGCTGCCGGGCTTAGGCTGGGCGGCGAGGAAGGCTGGGCTCAGCGTTCCCACCCATTTGATCGCGTCTTCGCCCTGGGGCGGCATCAGCGTGTCGCCCTTGTAGCGGACCATGCCGCCGATCACGGGGAACTTGTAGTCTGGCGACTTGGCGGTGACGCCGACGACCTGGTCGACGAGGCCGTCATTGTCCTTGCGAGTCACGGTGGTGCCGGTCAGGGTCTTTACCGTGCTGCCGCGCATGGCGTCGGCGAGCTCGTCGCGGCTCGGCCACTTGCCGTCGCTCTTCTTCAGCGCGGCCTCATAGGCGGCCTTCATGTAGATGATCGCGTTGGCCATCTTGATCGCGGGGAAGACCGGGTATTCGCCATAGCGCTTCTCATAGGCCTCGACGAAGGCCTTGGTCACGGCATTGGCCTTGGCGTCGGGCGACATCCACCAGCCGTCGCCGAGCACGCCGACGATCACGCCCTCCGGCAGGTTGGCGCGCTGCAGCACGGTCTCGCCGAGCGCCAGCACGACCTGGCTCGAGGTGAACAGCCCGCGCGGCTGGGCCTGACGCACGAAGTTCTCGAGATCGGCGCCCCAGAGATTGGAGAAGACCACGTCCGGCCGTGAGGCCGAAAGCTTCGAGATCTCGGTCTGGAAATTGGCCGAGCCGAGCTTGGGGAACAGCTCCGCCACCACCTCGACATCCGGCTTCAGCGCCTTCATCGCGGTCTTGAAGATCAGCGCCGCGTCATGGCCGAAGGCGTAGTCGGGATTGACGATGGCGATCCGCTTCACGTCCGGCTTGCGCTGCAGGAGATAGAGCGCATAGGCGACGAATTCCGGGATCGTGTTGCCGTTCGGGCGGAAGTAATACTTGCTCTTGCCGTCGAGCAGGAGCTGGTGCGTGTCGCAGTTCCAGCCGATCGTCGGCGCCTGCATCTGCTCGGCGAGCGGGGCCAGCGCCAGACAGTTGGCGCTCGACAGCGCCGCGATCATCACCTGGTTGCCCTTGTCCTCGGCGAGGCGGCGATATTCGGCGATCACGCCCTGCGTGCCCTGGGCCTCGTCGACATAGCTCGCCTTCAGCGGCACGCCGCCGATGCCGCCGCGGGCGTTGATCATGTCGATCATCAGCTCGGCGGCGTTCTTGCCGGGCATGCCATAGGCGGCTGCCGGGCCCGAGGTGAAGGTCAGCACGCCGAGGCCGAGCGCGGCCGGCTTTTCCTGCGCGAAAGCGAAGCCCGCGAGCGTCCCGAACGAGACCGCCAGAGCGGCCATCCAAGCTGATCTAATCATCTTTTCCTCTCCGTTTCCGAGCAGCGCCCTGCGCGAGCGCCGTCGCCGTCCCTGCGCAACTGCGGCGCTTGTTGTCTCTATAAAAATCCTTGTGAAACTTCACAAGGATTTTTATAGAGAGGCCGCGAAGATTTTTTGGGCAGGCTGCCCGCCGGGCGGGCAGCGCGATTTCGGGAAGGCGAGAGGCGATGAAGACCCTGGCACTGACGGTGGAAAGCCGGACCGGCTCCAGCCCGCTGACGGCGGCGATCGACGAGTTGGTGATCGGCGGCTGGGCCGGGCGCGACAAGGCGGCGATGGAGCACCACATGGCCGAGCTGGAAGCGCTCGGCGTGAAGCGGCCGACCTCGACGCCGGTCTATTACCGCGTCGCCGCCGCCCGGCTGACCACCGACCCGGTGATCGAGGATGTCGGCGCCAACAGCAGCGGCGAGGTCGAGGCCGTGCTGTTCGCCTGCGGCGGCAAGACCTATGTCGGCGTCGGCTCCGACCATACCGACCGCCAGGTCGAGACCTATGGCATCAGCGTCTCCAAGCAGGTCTGCGACAAGCCGGTCGCCGCGGCCGTCTGGCCCTATGAGGAGGTCGCCGGCCATTGGGACGAGCTGATCCTGCGCAGCTTCGCGGTGATCGACGGCGAGCGTCGGCTCTATCAGGAGGGCCCGATCTCGGGCCTGCTCGCGCCGGCGGATCTGATCCGCGGCTTCAACGGCAAGGCCACGCTGCCGGAGGGAACGGCGATCTTCGGCGGCACCATGCCGGCGATCGGCGGCATCCAGATGGCCAAGCGGTTTGAAGGCGAGCTGGAGGACCCGGTCCTGCGCCGCAGTATCCGCTTCGGCTACGACCTCAAGATTCTGCCGATCCGGGGTTGACGCCGCTGTCTCCGGAAGGACGATGGCGGCAACCTCAAACCACGCGGTGCGACGTAACGTGACGCTTCTGGAAACGCCCAAGGACGCGCAGCGCCATGTCTCGCTGCGCGACCAGGCCTACACTGCGATCAAGCGCCTGATCATCACCACCGGGCTGCGGCCGGGCGAGATCCTGAGCGAGCCGGCGCTGAGCACGCAGCTCGACATCGGCCGTACGCCGATCCGCCAGGCGATCGACCGCCTGCTCAATGACGGGCTGGTCGAGGTGATGCCGCGCAAGGGCACGATCGTGAAGCCGGTGAGCCTGGACGAGATCCTCAACATCATCGATGCGCGCATCGTCAACGAGACCTTCTGCGTGCGCGTCGCCGCCGAACGGGCGAGCCCGGAGGTGCCGGCTCAGCTTCGGCGCAATCTCGAGGCGATGCGGAAGGCGGCGCAGGCGCGCGAGATCGAGACGATCGCCGATCTCGACCAGGAGTTCCACGCGCTCATCGCCGGCTCGGCGCGCAACCCGGTGATGAGCGATTTGCTGCGGAACCTGCACGAGCGCTCGGCACGGATGTGGTTCATCTCGCTCAGCACCAACGAGCAGCATACGCGCATCTGCGACGAGCACGCCGCGATCGTCGACGGTATCGCCCGGCACGACCCGGACGCGGCCGAGCGGGCGATGCGGGCGCATATCGAATCCTTCCGCGCCAACATCACCCGGCAGGGGTCAGCGTAGCTCAGCCTGCGAGCGCCATCTCCGCCGCCGCCGCGATCGCGAGCAGGGCGGCATCGTCGCCGCCGGCCCGCGCCAGCATCAGCCCGGTCGGCGCCTCGCCCTTGCGATGCATCGGCAGCGAGATGGCGCAGCCGTCCATTATGTTGATCAGCGTCGGGTTGCGCAGCATCAAGAGGTTGAGGCGAGTGAAGGCCTCGTCGTCGGCATCGCATTCGGCGATGGTTGGCGCGATGGTCGGCACGGTCGGCAGCGCCAGCACATCGAAGGCTGAAACCTCCTCGCGCAGCGCGGCCACGAAGGCGGCGCGAACGCGCAGCAGCTCGATATAGTCGGCGCAGTCCTGGTTGGCGCCGCGCAGGATGCGCAGGCGCACCCGCGGATCGTAGCCCTCGCCCTTTGCCGCGATCAGTACGCGATGATGCGCATAGGACTCGGCCGCGGCGAAGCCGCCCTTGGCGTTGATCTGGGCGACCTCCCCGAAGCGCGCGAAAGGCTGCTCGACGATCTGCGCGCCGGCCTTGGACAGCGTGGTCAGCGCCCGGGCAAAGTCGGCTGCGACAGTCGCATCGAGCCCATCGAGCGCGACCGTCTGCGGCACGGCGATGCGCAGGCCTGACAGACTGGCCATGACTTTCGGCAGCTCTGCTCCGCTCATGACCTCGTGCAGAGCACGGCAGCAGGCGACGCTGCGGGCGAGCGGGCCGATCGAATCGAGGCTCTGCGAGAGCGGAAAGGCGCCGTCGAGCGGCACGCTCGCCGCGGTCGGCTTGTAGCCGGTGATGCCGCAGAGCGCGGCGGGGATGCGGCAGGAGCCGCCGGTGTCGGAGCCGATGCCGGCTGCCGCCATGCCGTCCGCCACCGAGACCGCTGCGCCAGAAGACGAGCCGCCTGGGATGCGGCGGCTCGCGCGATCATAGGGCGAGGCCGGCGTGCCGTGATGCGGGTTGAGGCCGAGCCCGGAAAAGGCGAACTCGCTCATATTGGTGCGGCCCATGACGATAAGGCCGGCGCGGCGCAGGCGCGCGATCGCGGGCGCGTCACGCTCGGCCGGCGCTGCGTCGGCGAGCACCACCGAGCCTGCCGGCGTCGGCTCGCCGGCGAGGTCGAACAGGTCCTTGACCGAGATCGGGATGCCGGCGAAGGGCGAAGGGCTTAGCCCCGCTGCCCGCAGGCGATCCATCGCCTCGGCGGCGGCGAGCGCGGCCTCGCGATGGACCTTGACGAAGGCGAGCCGGCCTTCGCTATCCGGCGCCTCGATCCGGTCGAGCGCGTCGCGCACGAGGGTGAGCGAGCGCGTCCGTCCCGAGGCGAGATTGTCGGCGAGGCTGGCGAGGGTCGGCATCATCGGTTCAGACCGGATCGAAATAATGGATTTCGAGCAGGATGCAGCCCTTCTCGGACTTGAACGGCCCGTGCGGGGCATGAGGCGGGCGTACTGCATAGGTGTGGGGCGGGAAGCTCTCGCCGCCCTCGCCATTGGCGTCGTTGCCGACGGTGAGGTCGCCCTCCATCAGATAGACCTCCTCCCAGTAGTCGTGGGAGAATGGCGCGGTGGTGTAGACGCCGGGCTGGAAGCGCAGCAGGCGGGTGCGGGTGCCGCGATTGTTCACCTCGTCGAGGGCGCCCGACAGGATCTTCTGCTGGATGCCGGCGGGATAGCCGGGCGGCACCTCCCAGCCCTTGGACATGTCGAGGGTGTAGAATTCGTCGTGGCTCTTGTTGACGGGCATGACACTATCCTTTCGCCGGCTCAAGAGGCCGATTTGGTATCGAGGTCGTAGGAGTCGAGCATGGACTGGACGATGCCGCCGGCCTTGCCCCAGTCATAGGTGCGGAAGGAGTGGCCCTTCGTCACGAAGGTCGCCCCGGCGTAGAACATTTCGTACTGGTGGTGGCGCGAGCCGAACTCGGAGCCGACCGCGTCCCAGGCGAGCTTGTAGAACTTGACCCGGTCATGCGCGTTCGCGGCCGGCGACTGCTGGGTCTTCTCGATCATCGCCGCGATCTCGGGATTGGCGAAGTCGGCGATCGAGGAAGGCAGCATGATCATGCCGCCGCCGGCGAGCTCGCGCAGCGAGTTCAGGATCTTCGGATACATCTGCTGGGTCAGCACCTGCGCCGAGTAGAGCATGTGCCGGTCGGGCACGAAGTAGGGGCCGGCCTGCGCGCCCTTGGCCTCCATGGCGTTGACGAAGGCGTCGACCATCGCCGCCTCGGCCGCGAGCTGGCCGAGGATCTCGCGCACCTGCGGGAACTGGGTGATGCCGTTGGTCTGGGTGGTGCGATGGGCGATGCCCATCAGGAACTGCAGCTTCACCTTGAGGCGGATCATCGCCTGGTAGTTCTGGTAGACATGCGCCGGGGTCGCGTGGAACTGCTTCTGACACATCTCGACGCTGCCATCGATGAAGACGCGGCCCCACGGAACCTTGACGTCGTCGAAGAACAGCACCGCGTCGTTCTCGTCGTAGCGGCTGGCCAGCGGGTTGTCGAAGATCGAGCCCGCCTGCGCCTCGTACGATTTGCGCGAGAGCATCTTCAGGCCCTTGGTGTTCATCGGGATGGCGAAGGAGACGGCATAGCGCTCCTCGCCCGGCTGCATCGGCTGGATCGTGGTGACGAAGACCTCGTTGGCGACGACGCCGCCGGTCGCCAGCATCTTGGCGCCGCGGATGGTGATGCCCTCGGCGTCACGGTCGACCACGCCGGCGGTCAGGAACGGGTCGGCCTGCTCGGCGGCGTTCTTGGAGCGGTCGGCCTGCGGATTGATGATGACGTAGGTGAGGTAGAGGTCGTTGTCGCGGGCATAGCGGTAATAGGCTTCGAGCGCGGCGGCGCGGGCCGGGTCGTAGCCCTCGAACACCGGCAGGCCCATGCGCATGCCGGAGATGCAGGAGGCGACATGGTCGGGGGCGCGGCCGAGGAAGCCGCCATGGATCGCAGTCCAGGCCTCGAGCGCCCGGCGGCGCTCGACCAGGTCGGCATAGGAGGTCGGCAACTGCCAGATCCGGTTGGCGCGGTCGCCGGTCTCGGTCTCGAAGGTCATCAGGTCGCGCCGCGAGGCGTCGCCGGCGAAGTCGAAAAGGCCGGCGACCGACTGGGCGACATTGCGGAAGGCGCGGTGGGTGGTGACGTCCTCGACTTTGGCACCGTCGATATAGATCGAGCGGTCGTCGCGGATGCTGGCCAGATGCTGCTGTCCGGTCTTGGTCATGGGGCTCTCCTCGCTGTTCTTGGCTGTCAGTAGTGGATGGGCAGCGGCCAGGACGGCTCGCGCTGGGTCTCGTCGACGAGGTCGCGATAGCGGCCGCGGAAGAAGATCAGGGGCGCCGGATTGCCGGGGCGCACGGTGTGTCGCAGCACCCGGACCAGGAAGATGACGTGGTCGCCGCCGTCGTGATTGGCGTAGGGCTCGCATTCGAAATGGGCGAGCGATCCGGTGATCAGCGGCGCCTGGGCGTGACCGACGCTGCGCCTGGTCTCGGACCATTTGTCGCCGAGCGCCCGGGCGAAACGGTTGGATATGTGCTCCTGCTCGCGCGCCAGCACATTGACCGCGAAGCCCTTGGCCTCAAGCATGGCCGGCAGGCTGTTCGCCCGCCTGTCGACGCTGAACAGGACGAGCGGCGGATCGATCGAAACGGAGTTGAACGAACTCATGGTCATGCCGATGAGCTCCTCGCCGCTGCCCTGCGCGGTGATCACCGCGACGCCGGTGGCGAACTCGCCCAGGGATTGCCTGAAGGCCTTGGCGTCCATCGTCCCCTCCGGTTGCGTTCCACGGTCTAGGTTTGTTAGATAGCTTTGTAACAAAGCTATATAAGTGAGTCAACGACCCCGAATGACGGATGAATCATGTCGAGCGAGAACCGGCGCATGACCGTGGCCAAGGCCGACCTGCTGGATGGCGGCAGCGATGCGCGCTTCCGCGACCTGCTCTACGATTTCTTCGCCTTCGGCGGCCGGCTGGAGGAGGCGAGGGCGCGCTTTGCCGCCTATATCGGGCTGACCCCGGCGCAATATCTGATCATGATCGCGATCAACCGGGGCGGGCCCGATGGCGAGGTCGGCGTGGCGCAGGTCGCCGAGCGGCTGCATCTTAGCGGCGCCTTCGTCACCATCGAGGTGAACAAGCTGGTGAAGAGCGGGCTCGTCGCCAAGCAGCCGCATGCCAGCGACAAGCGCCGGGTCAATCTCTCGGTGACGCCGTTGGGTGCGAAGATGCTGGAGCGCCTGGCCGCGCTGCAGCGACCTGTGAACGACGCCCTGTTCGCCTCGCTCGACCGCGCCGATTTCGAGGTGTTGAGCGGCATCATGCGCCGGCTCGCCCGCGGGGCGAAGCAGGCGATCCATCTCGCCGACCACATCGTCGCCGGCGAGAAGGCGCAGGCGCGCGACTGAGAGCGAGCGCCGGCGCGCGTCTGAGCATTATCATCGCTTGAGATGAGGCCCATTCAGCACGCGAAGGTTGCTGAATCTCTGCTGTTTCACCGATACAAAACGTTTGCGCAAACGTTTTGTATCGCTATCCTCCCCGCAAGGTGGCCTTCGAGCCGCAGCGGGAGGCTCTGTTGGCGCGCCATTGCCGGTGTTTGAGCGTGCGCGGTCACGCCGGGCTGCGTCGACGCGGCGACTATGCCGGCCGGAGGTGCGGCCGATGGTGACGATCAAGGACGTCGCCCGCGCCGCCGGAGTCTCGGTGACCACGGTCTCCCATGCGGTGAACCGCACGCGCCATGTGAACCCCGATACGATCGAGAAGGTCCAGGCGACGATCGAGCAGCTCGGCTACCAGCCGAGCGGCGTGGCGCGGGCGCTGAAGAGCAACCGCACCCAGACCGTCGGCATGATCGTCACCAGCTCGACGAACCCGTTCTTCGCCGAGGTGATCCGCGGCGTCGAGACCGGCTGTTTCGATCGCGGCTACAGCCTGATGCTGTGCAATTCCGGCGACGTCGCGCAGAAGCTCACCGCCTATCTGCGCACGCTGATGATGAAGCGGATCGACGCGCTGCTGGTGATGACCAGCAATGCCAGCTCGGATTTTTTCCGCCGGTTGGAACAGATCAGGACGGTGCCGATCATCGCGCTCGACACCACGATCCCGCGCGTCGACTGCCTGATCAATGACGATTCCCTGCTGGGTGGCCGGCTCGCCGGGGCGCATCTCGCAGGCAAGGGCTTTGCCCGCATCGGCTGCATCACCGGCCCGGCCGGGCATCCGCGCAGCACCGAGCGCCTTGCCGGCTTCACCGCCGCGCTGGCGGAGGCGGGCAGGCCGCTCGACCGGGCGTTGATGATCGAGTCCGATCTCACCGTCGGCGGCGGCCATGCGGCGATGGCCGAACTGCTCGACCGCTGCGGTGCGGAGGCGCCGGATGCGATCTTCTGCTTCAACGACCTCGTCGCCATCGGCGCGATGTGCGCCGCGCAGCAGCGCGGCCTGCGCGTGCCGGAGGACCTCGCGGTCATCGGCTATGACGACATCGATATCGCCGCCTTCACCTCGCCGCCGCTGACCACCATCCGCCAGCCGGCCTACGACATCGGCGTCAAGGCGGCCGAATTGCTGGTCGGCCTGCTCGACCACGGCCGGCCGCTGCCGCGCACGTTGGCGCTGGAGCCGGTGCTGGTCGAGCGCCTCTCCGTGACATCCGCGACGAACCCTGGAAGGTCCGCATGACCCGCTACATCATCGATTGCGATCCCGGGCATGACGATGCGATGGCGATCCTCTACGCCGCCAAGCATCTCGACGTCGTCGGCCTGACCACCGTCGCCGGCAACTCCTCGCTGGAGAACTCGACCCGCAACGCCCTGGCGATCTGCACGCTGGCGGGGCTGAGGCTGCCCGTCGCGCCCGGGCTCGGCCGTGCCTTGATCGAGCCGCCGCTTGACGGCGCCTATGTCCATGGCATCACCGGAATCGACGGCGCCGATCTGCCGGCGCCCGGCTATGATCCGCTGGACCGGCATGCCGTCGACTTCATCATCGAGACCGCCAAGGCCGCGCCGGGCGAGCTCAGCCTGATCGCGATCGGCCCGCTCAGCAATGTCGCGCTGGCGCTGCGGCTGGAGCCGCGGCTGGCCGGCTGGCTGAAATCGATCGCGATCATGGGCGGCTCGACCACCAGCGGCAACCGCACGCCCTATGCCGAGTTCAACATCGTCTGCGATCCCGAGGCGGCGGCGATCGTCTTCGGCGCCGGCGTGCCGCTCAGCATGGTCGGGCTCAACGTCACCCGCCAGGTAGGGATCGCCGAACGCCATATCGCAAGGTTGCGTGAGGGCGGGGGGCGCGTCTCGGCGGTGATGGCCGATCTGCTCGCCTTCTATCTCGCCAAGATGCAGGAGCGCTACGGCACGCCGACCGCGGCGATGCACGATCCCTGCGCCGTCATCCCGCTGGTGAAACCGGGGCTGATCACCTTCCAGCCGCTGCCGGTGCATATCGAGCTCGGCGAGGGCCCGCTACGCGGCATGACCGCTTGCGACAGCCGGCCGATGCGCCGCGACCACGACCAGCCCGGCGCCAGCCGCCCGGCGAATTGCGACGTCGCCGTCGCCGTCGACGGCGAGGCCTGCGTCGACGCCGTCATCGACACCATCCTCGGATATGACCGCCCATGATCCCGCTGCTCATCGACTGCGATCCCGGCCATGACGATTCCATGGCCATCCTCTACGCCGCCAGGCATTTCGAATTGCGCGGCCTGACCACGGTGTTCGGCAACTCAATCGTCGAGAACACCACGCGTAACGCCCTGAAGATCTGCGAACTCGCCGGGCTCGACATCCCCGTTGCCGGCGGCATCGGCGCCCCTTTGGTCGGCAGCTTTGCGCCGTCGATGATCCATGGCGCCAGCGGCCTCGATGGCGCCGACCTGCCCGAGCCGAAGCGCCGGCCGGTCGACCTGCATGCGGTGACGATGATCATCGAAGCGGCGAAGAAGGCCGAAGGAGAGCTCGTGCTCGCGGCCATCGGCCCGCTGACCAATGTCGCGGTGGCGCTGCGGACCGAGCCGCGCCTGGCGCGCTGGCTGAAATGCATCACCATCATGGGCGGCAGCCTCGATATCGGCAACGCCGCCCCTTACGCCGAGGCCAACATTCTGAAGGACCCGGAGGCGGCGGCGGCGGTCTTCTCCAGCGACGCCGAGATCTATCTCGCCGGCCTCAACTTCACCCGCCAGGCGATCCTCGACCGCAGCCATGCCGAGATGCTGCGGCAGGCGGGCGGTGCCGTGCCGGAGACCGTCGCCGGCATGCTCGACTTCTATCTCGGGCGCAACGAGGCCCGCTACGGCAAGCCGATCTCGCCGATGCACGATCCCAGCGCCTTCGTGCCCTTCGTGCGGCCGGACCTGGTCGAGCACAAGCCCTTCCACATCCAGGTCGAGCTGGCGAGCCCGCTGCTGCGCGGCATGACCGTGGCCGACCAGCGCAATGTCACCCGCCGCCCCGACGAGCCGGAGCCGCCGCGCGCCAACGTCAAGGCTGGCATCCGCATGGATGGGCCGGCCGCGACCCGGCATGTAATCGAGACGATCGCGAGCTATGGGCGCGGCTGACCGCGCCCGGCTGCGACTGGCCTGCTGCCTATGACGAACAAGATCGATCAGGAGGATTGGATGACGACGCGCCGCACCGTTCTGAAGGGCATGACCGCCGCCGGCGGCCTGCTCGCCGCGCCGCAGCTGCTGCGCGCCCAGGCCAAGACCGAGCTCAACGTGATCTGGGTCGGCTGGCCGGAGAGCCACATCACGCCGATGGCGGAGATGTTCATGAAGAACAATCCGACGATCGGCCTGAAGCTCGAACGCATCCCGTTCAACGAGCTGTTCCCGGCGCTGGAAGTGCGCCTGCAGGCGCGCACGCCCTTGCCCGACATCTTCTTCGCCGACGGGCCGCTCACCGCCTCCTACTCGATCCGCAAGCATCTCGCCGAGCTCGACGGCATCCTCGGCAACGATCTTGGCCGCTACACCAAGGCGGCGCTGGCGCAGGGCACCTACAAGGGCAAGCTGATGACGCTGCCCTATATCAGCAGCGGCATGGTGCTGTTTCTCAACCGCAAGCACTTCGCCGATGCGGGCGTTGCCCTGCCCGAGCCCGACGTCGCCAAGCGCTGGACCTGGGAGCAGACGCTCGAAGCCGCCAAGAAGCTGACCGACCCCGCCAAGAACCAGTGGGGCCTGGTCTTCGAGATGGCCGACCGGCCCTATCAGGCGCTGACCCTGCCGCAGTCGAAGGGCGCGCAGGTGCTGAGCGAGGACGGGCTGACCGCGACGGGCTATGTCGATTCCAAGCCCTTCATCGATGCGATGCAGTTCTACGCCGACCTGTTCAACAAGCATAAGGTGACGCCGACCGGCGTGTTCGACACCAATCTTGCGCTCGAAATGTTCGCGACCGGCCGCGCTTCGATGTATCTGGCGACGACGCCGAGCCTCGCCTCGATCTCGGCGCGCAAGGATCTCGACTGGACCGTGGCGCCGCAGCCCTATTTCGAGGGCGGCAAGGCGGTGACGCCGACGGGCAGCTGGCATATCGGCATGAACCCGCGCACCAAGCAGCGCGCCGCGGCCGAGACCTTCATCAAGGCCTTCGCCCAGCCTGAGTATGTCGAGGCGCAGGCGCGGCTGCGGCCGAACCCGCCGGTGCTGAAATCGGTCTGGGATTCGATGGGCGCCGAGCTCGACACGCCCGGCTGGCGCATCGTGCGCTCCGAGATGGAGAACACCGCCGTGCCGCGGCCGGCGACGCCGGGCTGGCTCGAATACGAGGACATCCTGCGCGGCGCCTTCCGCGAGATCCAGGGCGGCGCCAATGTCGAGCAGCGGCTGAAGAAGGCGGCGCGCGACATCGACCGCGAATTCGCCAAGTACCGCGGCTGACCGGAGATGACCGCCTTGACCGACCGGGCATCGGCCCCTGTCGCCGCTTCGGAGGCGCCGCGTGCCGCGCGGCGCCGCTCGGCCGATCCGATGCAGCCGCGTACGCTGGTGCTGCTCGCCTTCCTCCTGCCGGCGCTGGCCTTCCTCGTCCTGTTCCGGCTGACGCCGATCGTGATCGCCATCGGCGGCAGCCTGTTCACCCAGAACCTCGCCGGCGAGACCTCCTTCGGCGGCCTGACGAATTTCGCGCAGCTTTTCGGCGACGAGCGCTTCTGGAACTCGCTGAAGGTCACGCTGATCTTCAACATCATCATCAACCCGCTGCAGATCGCCATCGCCTTCTGCTACGCGCTGCTGGTGATGGCGCCGGGCAAGGGCGTTACCTTCTTCCGCGCCGCCTTCTTCCTGCCGATGACGCTCTCCACCGGCCTCACCGCCGTGCTGTGGAACATCATGCTGGATTCCAATCTCGGGCCGGTGAACGCCATCCTCGAAGGCATCGGCATCGGCCGCCAGCCCTTCTTCCTGTCGGAGCACCAGGCGCTCGGCACGATGATCGCCATCGCGACCTGGAAGGGCTGCGGCTATTGGATGATCTTCCTGCTCGCCGGGCTCTACCGCATCCCGGGCGAGCTCTACGAGGCCGCCCGCATCGACGGCGCCAGCCGCCGGCACCAGCTCGTCCACATCACCCTGCCGCAGATGCGCCGGCCCCTCGCCTTCGTCTTCGTGGCGGATACCGCGATCAACTTCCTGTTCTTCGCGCCGGTCTACATCATCACCAAGGGCGGGCCGAACGGCGCGACCGATCTCCTGATGTTCCGCGCCTATGAGAACGCCTTCACCTTCATCAACTGGGGGCGCTCGCTGGCGCTGTCGACGATCATTCTCGTCATCATCGGCGTGATCGCCGCGATCGAGCTCAGGCTGTTCCGCGACAAGGAAGGAGCCGAGGCATGAGCGTCGACCGCCGCTCGACCATGCTGGCGCTCGGCACCGCCCGCTACGTCACGATGTCGCTGATCGCGCTCGTGCTGCTGTTGCCGCTGATCTGGCTGGTGGTCTCCTCGCTGCGGCCGCCGGCTGATATCTTCGCCCATGGCAGCCGGCTCGGCTGGAGCATGCTGATCCCCGACCGGCTGACGCTGGAGAACTATACTTCGCTCATCGGCACCGGCTTCCCGCGCGCCGTCGGCAACTCGCTCTTCGTCGCGCTGACGACGATGGTGGTCGGCGTCGTCGTCAATGCCGCCGCGGGCTTCGCCTTTGCGGTCTTCGATTTCCGCTTCAAGAACGTGATCTTCGCCTTCGTGCTGGCGGCGGCGATGATGCCTTTCGAGGCGATCGTGATCCCGCTCTACATCCTGGTGCAGAGCCTGGGACTGATCGACACCTATGCTGCGCTGATCCTGCCGGACCTCGCCAACGGCTTCGTCATCTTCATGTTCCGCCAGTTCTTCGCCGGCCTGCCGCGCGAGCTCTACGAGGCGGCGCGGGTCGACGGCGCCTCCTGGGGCCATATCTGGCTGAAGATCGCGCTGCCGATCTCCTGGCCGGTGGTGCTGACCGGCGGCATCATGCTGTTCATGCACCAGTTCGAGGCCTTCTTCTGGCCGCTGGTGGCGACGCCCTCGCCGGAGCACACGGTGGTGCAGGTGGCGATCGCCCGCAATATCAGCCTGGAAGGCACGGAATGGGGGCGGCTGTTCTCCTCGACGACGCTCGCCGGCCTGGTCGCGCTGGTGCCGTTCCTGCTGTTCCAGAAGTTCTACATCCGCAACTTCGTCACGAGCGGGCTGAAATAGGGCGGGCGACGCGGAGGGCTGGCGTTGCTTCACAAGGGGATACCGACGAGCGCAGGGAGGCGACCCCGCTCATTTGCCCGGGCAATGCTGGGTGAGCCCGACTGCGATCGGCGCTTATGCGTGCCGTTCGGTCGGGCTTGCGCGCAAAAAGCAGGCAGGGTGCCGAAACTTTTGTGACGTCGGCTGCTGACATCCGCTTCGCTCTGGTTATTCTGACCAGACTTTGAACCCGGCCCACCGGCCGCGGGGTGGGCACCTGTGCCCGGTCCGCAGCCCAATCAGATCGCTCAGAAGGACCTGGCATGACCTCTCCGATCCTCTCGGTCTCGAACCTGACGACCTCGTTCCGGGTCGAAGGACTCTGGAAGCCGGTGGTGCGCAACATCTCCTTCGACATCAAGCCGCAGGAAACGCTCGCGGTCGTCGGCGAATCCGGCTCGGGCAAGAGCGTCACCGCGCTGTCGATCATGCGGCTGACCCCGCCGAGCTCCAGCAAGATCGAAGGCTCGATCAAGCTCAACGGCAAGGAGCTCCTGACCCTGCCGGACGCGCAGATGCGCCAGATTCGCGGCAACGACATCGCGATGATCTTCCAGGAGCCGATGACCTCGCTGAACCCGGTGCTGACCATCGGCTTCCAGATCGCCGAGGCGCTGATCCTGCATCGCGGCCTGTCGCGCTCCGAGGCCGAGGCCGAGACGATCCGTCTGCTGGAGAAAGTGAAGATCCCCTCGGCGAAGTCGCGCTTCCACGAATATCCGCACCGCTTCTCCGGCGGCATGCGCCAGCGCGTGATGATCGCGATGGCGCTGGCCTGCAAGCCCAAGCTCCTGATCGCCGACGAGCCGACGACCGCGCTCGACGTCACCATCCAGGCGCAGATCCTCGAGCTGATCAAGACGCTGCAGGAGGAGGAGGGCATGTCCGTCCTCTTCATCACCCACGACATGGGCGTCGTCGCCGAGATCGCCGACCGCACCGTCGTCATGTACAATGGCGACGAGATCGAGACCGGCGCGACCGAGGACATCTTCGCCAATCCGCAGAAGCCCTACACCAAGTCACTGCTCTCGGCCGTGCCGCGGCTGGGCTCGATGATCGGCCGTGGGCGTCCGATGCGCTTCCCGGTGGTCGACCGTGCGACCGGCGAGTCCGATGTCCCGACCGAAACTCCCGATACGGTCCAGGCAGCCGAGCGCCCGGTGCTGGAAGTCTCGGGGCTGACGACACGCTTCGAGATCCGCTCGGGCCTGCTCTCCTCGGTCAAGGGCCGGGTGCATGCGGTCGAGAACGTCTCCTTCAGCCTGAAGGCAGGCGAGACGCTCGCACTGGTCGGCGAATCCGGCTGCGGCAAGTCGACGACCGGCCGCTCGGTGCTGCGCCTGGTCGAGCCGCTCTCCGGCTCGGTGCTGCTCGACGGCGTCGATGTGCTCAAGCTCGGCCAGGGCGAATTGCGCGAGCAGCGCAAGCGCATGCAGATGATCTTCCAGGATCCGTTCGCCTCGCTGAACCCGCGCATGAATGTCGGCGCCGCGATCGCCGAGCCGCTGCTGATCAACAATCTCGCCACCCGCTCGGAAGCGCGCGACAAGGTCGCCGACCTCCTCAAGCGCGTCGGCCTGCTGCCCGACATGGCCAGCCGCTTCCCGCATGAGTTCTCGGGCGGCCAGCGCCAGCGCATCTGCATCGCCCGGGCGCTCGCGGTCGAGCCGCGCCTGATCGTGGCGGACGAGGCGGTCTCGGCTCTCGACGTCTCCGTCAAGGCGCAGGTGGTCAACCTGATGCTCGACCTGCAGGCTCGCATGGGCCTCGGCTATCTCTTCATCTCGCACGACATGGCGGTGGTCGAGCGCGTCAGCCACCGCGTTGCGGTGATGTATCTCGGCGAGATCGTCGAGATCGGTCCGCGCGAGGCGATCTTCGGCAATCCGCAGCACCCGTACACCAAGCGCTTGTTGGCGGCGGTGCCGATTGCCGATCCGGCCCGGCGCCTGCAGAAGCGCCCCGTCACGAACGACGAGATCAAGAGCCCGATCCGCCCGGCCGATTACGTCCCGCCGGTGCGCCAGTACCGCGAGGTCTCGCCAGGCCACGCCGTGATGATCTGGGGCGAGGAATGGGAAAAGAAGGAGCCCGCAGCCGTCGCGGCGTGAGCGGGATTTCCGCGCGATTCGGCTGAGCCGCGCTGTCTTTCCGGGGCAGGCCGAAGGCCTGAGCCCGGAACCCAGAGCCGATGCGCTTGTCTGAGAAGCGCCTTGGCTGCGTGGCTTCACTATAATGGGTATCGGTTCTGGGTTCCGGGCTCTTCGCTGGGCGAAGTCCCGGAATGACGGCGAGATTCCGCGGGAACCTCAAGCCGCCGTCTTGGCCAGGAAGGTCTCGGCGTAGTGGCAGGCGACCTGGCGTCCGTCGATCTCGCGCTTCTGCGGCCGCTCGGTGCGGCAGCGATCGGTGACGAAGGGGCAGCGGGTCGAGAAGACGCAGCCCGTGGGCGGGTTGAGCGG
>PNLY01000099.1 GCA_013823325.1 Methylobacterium sp. | reverse complement strand
CACCGGCGCGTCCGTCGCGTCCGCCGCCGCCATGATCGCGAGCGCCTGCTCCATGTTGTTGATGTTGAAGGCCGGAACGCCGTAGTCGTTCTCGGCGGCATGGTCGAGCAATTGGCGAAGCGTGATGCGGGCCACGATGATCCTCCGGTTGGGCTCTGCTTTATCCGGAGGGTTTAGAATCGAACTGTGGCGGACGCAAAGCGAAACCGGCCAGAAAAGTGAACGCGATCAGCGCAGTCGTGCTTCGACGGCCGCCATCCGGTCTTCCAGCTTCACGATACGGTCGATCTCGAGCTGGTTCAGACGCTCCTCATAAACGCCCGCCGTCCCGCGCATCATCACCAGCATGGCAGCCGTGTTGCGGCGCTCCTGCTTCTGAATCGTTTCGAGGCGATCGAGGCGTTCCGTAACATCACGACGGAAAGCAGCGAGGTCCTCCTGAATCTTCATTAGGATCTGCGGGACAACGTCTTTAATGTTCTCGCTCATGCACGAGAACATAGCATAAACATCGCGTCACGCAACCGGAAGCTGCGACTGCCCCTCAACCCTTCCGCAGCGCCTCGACGCCCGGCAACGCCTTGCCTTCCATCCATTCGAGGAAGGCACCACCGGCGGTCGAGACGTAGGTGAGGTCCTCGGCGACCTCCGCATGGTTCATCGCCGCGACCGTATCGCCACCGCCGGCCACGGCGACGAGCCTGCCGTCGCGGACGCGCTCCGCCACCGCCTTGGCGACAGCGACCGTCGCGGTGTCGAAGGGCGGCAACTCGAAAGCGCCGAACGGCCCGTTCCAGACCACGGTCTTCACGCTGTTGAGCTTGAGTACCACCTCGGCGACGCTGAGCGGGCCGGCATCGAGGATCATCTCGTCGGGCCCCACCTCGCCGATCGAGACGACGCGATGGCCGGGATGCGCCTTGAACTCGCGTGCCACCAGCGCATCGACCGGCAGGATGATCTCGCAGCCCGCCGCCCTGGCCTTGGCCTCGATCTCGCGGGCGGTGTCGGCGAGATCGTGCTCGCAGAGCGACTTGCCGACATTGACGCCGCGGGCGGCGAGGAAGGTGTTGGCCATGCCGCCGCCGATGACGAGCACGTCGACCTTCTGCACGAGATTCCCCAGCAGTTCGAGCTTGGTCGAGACCTTGGCGCCGCCGACGATCGCCATCACCGGCCGGGCCGGGTTGTCGAGGCCGGCCGAGAGCGCTTCCAGCTCGGCCTGCATGGTGCGCCCGGCATAGGCCGGCAACAGATGCGCCAGTCCTTCGGTCGAGGCATGGGCGCGGTGGGCTGCCGAGAAGGCGTCGTTGACATAGAGGTCGCCATTGGCGGCCAGCGCCCTGACGAATTCGGGATCGTTCTTCTCGTCGCCGGCATGGAAGCGGGTGTTCTCCAGCAGCAGGATTTCCCCGTTCTTGGCGGCGGCGATCGCCTTTGGCGCCTCCTCGCCGATGCAGTCGCCGACGAAGATCACCGGCTGGCCAAGCGCATGCGCCAGTGCCGGCACGACCTGCCTGAGGCTGTTCTTCTCGTCGCGGCCCTTCGGCCGGCCGAAATGGGCGAGCAGGATGACCTTGCCGCCCTTCTGCGCGATCTCGCGGATCGTCGGCAGGATGCGGTCGATCCGGGTGGTGTCGGTGACCCTGCCCTCCTCCATCGGCACATTGAGATCGACACGGACGAGGACGCGCTTGCCGGCGAGATCGGCGTCGTCGAGGGTGCGGAAAGCGGGCATGGAGGGCTCTCTTACAGGCGTTGAAACAGACAGGGATAATCCATGACGAGGCCATCCTCGTCGACGGGAAGCTCGGCGATGAAACTGCCATCGGCCGTCTCGAACCGGAAGAGCCTCGGCTCCAGGCAGGTGTAGATCTGCTCGGTGACGAAAGGCTCGAAACTGTCGAACGGCACGAACAGCATCGCAATCCGCCGCTGCTGCCCCGGCTGCCAGGCGCAGCGCCGGATCGGCAGCGTGTTGGTGAAAGGCGTGGCGGAGAGGTCGATGTCGATGCAGGCGTCGAAGGCCGGCAGATGGCCGCGCTCGCTATCGTGCCAGGCGCCGTCACGTCGCGTCATCGCGAGACCACGACCGTCGGTCGCTTCGATCTCGAAGGAACGCACCGTGAAATCGGGACCGCAATCGATCCGATAGCTTGCGCCGAAGCGCCGCCCCTCGCGCTCACCGACCAGCGCGGCATCGGCGCGGAGGCCGTTCGCCTCAGCGCGCAATGTCAGGTGTTCGAGCCCGTCGCCTTCTAGCGCCCGCCAGCGGACACTGCGCCCGTCCGCGAGATCGGCGGGCGGGCGGAAGCTCATCGCGGCAGGATCGGCGGCAGCACGCCAGGAACGCCGCTCTTCAATACGATCACCGTCAGGACGACGGTCAGAACCGCCGTGACGATGCCGGTGAGCAGCAGGGCGCCGAAGCGCGGGGTTGAATTGACGCGCTGGCGCAGGGCCGAGAGCTCCTCGCGCAGGCCGGCGAAGTCCATGGTGCCGGCGGCGAGGTCGACCTTCTGGGCGCTGCGCTCCAGCGAAGCCTCGGCACGGGTCAGCACCGCCTCGTAGCGCGCGAACTTCTCCTCGATACGGGCCGTCTTGTCCTCGATGCGCGAGAGCTGGTCGAGCTTGCGCGGATCGCTCGGTGCGAGCGGCTCAGCCGGCTTCGCCTCTGTGGCGCGCGCCGCGGCGATCTCGGCCATGCTCGGCGCCGGCGGCACGATGACGGCTTCGGGAGACGTGGTCGACGTGGCGACGGTCGGCTCGATCTTGTTCATTGCGCGGTCCGTTCCTCGGCGGTTTGGACGCGGCCGCACCGAAAGGCGCGGCCGCAGCGATTGTATGGATCAGATCAGCTTCGCCATGGCGACGGCGGTGTCGCTCATGCGGTTCGAGAAGCCCCACTCATTGTCGTACCAGGAGAGGACACGGACGAACTTCTCGTCCATGACCTTGGTCTGGTCGAGCGCGAAGGTCGACGAGGCCGGGTCGTGGTTGAAGTCGATCGAGACGTTGGGCTGGTCGGTGACGGCGAGGATGCCCTTCAGGGCACCGCGCTTGCTCGCCTTGATGATGGCGTCGTTGATCTTCTCGACCGTGGTCTTGCGCTTCGAGATGAACTTGAAGTCGACGACCGAGACGTTCGGCGTCGGCACGCGGATCGAGGTGCCGTCGAGCCGGCCCTTGAGCTCGGGGATGACGAGGCCGATCGCCTTGGCGGCGCCGGTCGAGGTCGGGATCATCGACATCGCCGCAGCGCGGCCGCGGTAGAGATCCTTGTGCATCGTGTCGAGCGTCGGCTGGTCGCCGGTATAGGCATGGATCGTCGTCATGAAGCCCTTGTCGATGCCGACGGCGTCATGCAGCACCTTGACCACCGGCGCGAGGCAGTTGGTCGTGCAGGAGGCGTTCGAGACGACGATGTGGTCCTTGGTCAGGGCCTCGTTGTTGACGCCGTAGACCACCGTCAGGTCGGCGCCGTCGCAAGGGGCCGAGACCAGGACGCGCTTGGCACCGGCGGCGAGATGGGCCGCCGCCTTGTCGCGGGTGGTGAAGATGCCGGTGCATTCCAGCGCGATGTCGACGCCGAGCGCCTTGTGCGGCAGGTCCTTGGGATCGCGGATCGCGGTGACCTTGATCGGGCCGCGGCCGACATCGATGGTGTCGCCGGAGACGGTCACGGTGCCGGGGAAGCGGCCGTGCACAGAGTCGAAGCGAAAGAGATGGGCATTGGTCTCGACCGGACCGAGATCGTTGATCGCCACGACCTCGATGTCCTTGCGCTTCGACTCGATGATCGCGCGCAGAACGTTGCGCCCGATACGGCCGAAGCCGTTGATCGCCACCTTGACCGTCATCTCAATCCTCTCCTTCGCCGTTTGC
The DNA here is from genome assembly GCA_013823325.1 of Methylobacterium sp. GTDB lineage: Bacteria > Pseudomonadota > Alphaproteobacteria > Rhizobiales > Beijerinckiaceae > Allobosea > Allobosea vestrisii. Next base: position 16,553 of record PNLY01000099.1, on the reverse strand, counting down.
CGGCGCAGCCGGCGTCATTCACGCGGGCAAATCGGCCAAACCAAGGCGGAACGCAAGGGCAGGCCTTAAAAATTTGAGACGGCTCAGCCGTTGTGACGCTTGATCGCAGCCTCGGCCACCGCCTCCGGCGTGATGCCGAAATGCTTGTAGACCTCCTTGTAGGGGCCGCTCGCCCCGAAGGAGGTCATGCCGACGAAGCCGCCATCGGCACCAACCACGGCATCCCAGCCGAAGCGCACGGCGGCCTCGACCGCGATCTTGATCGGCGCTTCGCCGATGATCGCAGCCTTGCTCGCCTCGTCCTGCTCCAGCAGCAATTCGAGCGAGGGCACCGAGACGACGCGGGCGCGAACGCCCTTATCCGCCAGGAGCTTGCGGGCAGCGACCGCGATCTCGACCTCGGAGCCCGAGGCGAAGAGCGAGACCTGCGCCTTGCCGCCCTCGGCCGCCAGCAATTCGTAGGCTCCCTTGGCCGAGCGGTTCGTGGCCGAGGCGTCGGTGCGGACCGGCGCCAGGTTCTGGCGCGACAGCGCGAGCACGGTCGGGCCGTCGGTGCGCTCCAGCGCGATCTGCCAGGCTTCCGCGGTCTCGATCGCATCGGCGGGACGAAGCACGCGCATGTTCGGCATGGCGCGCAAGCTGGCGATCTGCTCGATCGGCTGGTGGGTCGGACCGTCCTCGCCGAGGCCGATCGAATCATGGGTCATGACGTAGACGACCGGAAGGCCCATCAGCGCGGCGAGCCGCATCGACGGACGGGCATAATCGGCGAAGACCAGGAAGGTGCCGCCGGCAGTGCGGAAGCCGCCATGCAGGGTGATGCCGTTCATCGCCGCAGCCATGCCGTGCTCGCGGATGCCGTAGCGGACATAGCGGCCCTTCGGGGTCTTCGGCGTGAAGTCCTCGAAACCCTTGGCGCGGGTGTTGTTGGAGGGCGTCAGGTCGGCCGAGCCCGAGACGAGCTCCGGCATCACCGGCACGATCACGTCGAGCGCCAGCTCGGACGCCTTGCGGGTCGCGACCGTGACAGGATTGGCAGCCAGCGCCTTCTTGTGGGCGACGAGGGTCTTGGCGAGCTTGGCCGGCACGGTATGGTTCAGGCGGCGCTCGAACTCGCCGCGCTTGCGCTCGGACAGCGCCGCCAGGCGCGCATTCCAGTCCTTGCGCTCGGCGAAACCGCTGGCGCCGAAGCCGCGCCAGGCCTTGAGCACGTCGGCCGCGACCTCGAACGGCCCGCCGGTGATGCCGAGCGCCTTCTTGGCGGCGGCGAGTTCTTCCGCACCGAGCGGCTCGCCATGGGCCTTGGAGGTGCCGGCCTTCTTCGGCGCGCCGAAGCCGATCACCGTCTTGCAGGCGATCAGCGTCGGCTTGTTCGACTTCTGGGCGCGGCGGATCGCCGCCTCGATCGCGTCGGGATCATGCCCGTCGACGCGCTCGGCCTTCCAGCCGCAGGCCTTGAAGCGGGCGAGCTGGTCGACCGAATCGGAGATCGAGAGCGGCCCGTCGATCGAGATGCCGTTGTCGTCCCAGAGCACGATCAGCTTGTTCAGCTTCTGATGGCCGGCGAGCGCGATCGCCTCCTGGCTGATGCCCTCCATCAGGTCGCCGTCGGAGGCGAGCACATAGGTCTTGTGGTCGACCAGCTTCTTGCCGAACTCGGCGGCGAGCATGCGCTCGGCCATCGCCATGCCGACCGCGGTCGCCAGACCCTGGCCGAGCGGGCCGGTGGTGGTCTCGACGCCGGCGGTCATGAAGTTCTCGGGGTGGCCCGGCGTCTTCGATTCGAGCTGGCGGAACTTCTTGAGGTCGTCGAGCTCCATGCCGGGCGTGCCGGTGAGATAGAGCAGCGCATAGATCAGCATCGAGCCATGGCCGGCCGAGAGCACGAAGCGGTCGCGATCGGGCCAGCGCGGCTCGGCCGCATCATATTTCAGGATGCGGGTGAACAGCACGGTCGCGACGTCGGCCGCGCCCATCGGCAGGCCGGGATGGCCGGACTTGGCCTGCTCGACGCCGTCCATGGCGAGGGAGCGGATGGCGTTGGCGAGCCGCTCGTGCTGGGCGCGGTCGATCGCAGGCATCGTCATGGAATCTCTCCGGCGGGGGCGGAACGAGGCTCGCGCCGAAGCTGGCCGGCGGCGAGCAGCGAACTCTTGAGAAAAAGGTCGCGCGTTCGATAGGCCGCCCGCTCAAGCGGAGTCAATTCGCCTGCAAGGACGCAGATATCGAGTTTTCCCCACGCTTCGAGCGGACGGGACCGGCCAAAGCGCTTTCCACGGCGATATTTGTTAAACTAGGCTTCCGAATCGGATGAGCCGGCTCCGGCCGGCACGCAAAGGAAGAAGCGTGGCGTCTCCAGCTCTGGATCACGCCCTGTCGCGCCTCGAAGGCGCGCTTGGCCAGCTCGAAGCAGCCGCCCGCAGGCGGCTCGAGGTCGAGCGTGGCCGCGCCAATCTCGAAACCGAGCTCACCTTGATGCAGGACGATCGCGCCCGTCTCGCGGTCGAGCTCGATGGCGCCATGGCCCGGATCGGCCAGGTCGAGGGCGTCGCGCAGGAGGTCGACCGCAAGCTCGACCGCGCCATGACGGCACTGGCCGAGGTGATCGCCCGCGTCGAAGCCCAACCCGACGAAGAAGCCGAGCAGGACGCCTGATGCCCCAGGTCAACGTCACCATTGCCGGCAAGGCTTACCGCATGGCGTGCGGCGAAGGCGAGGAGCCGCATCTGGAGGCGCTCGCCCAGCTCTATGACGGCAAGATCGAGGAGATGCGCCAGGCCTTCGGCGAGATCGGCGACATGCGCCTGCACGTCATGGCGGCGCTCATGGTCGCCGACGAGGTCACCGAGCTGAAGAAGAAGGTCGAGGCGCTGGAAGGGCGCCTGCAGTCGCTGCAGGGCGATGCCGGCTTCGCCGACCAGCGTGCCGGCGAGGTCGAGGAGAAGGCGGCCGCCGCGCTCAATGCCGCGGCCGAGCGCATCGAAGGCGTGGCGAAGAGCTTGTTGCCGGGGCAAGCAGGGTAAGCGGCGCAGGCATTCCCCCGCCTTTGACTGCCGCCTTTGCAATTCCTCAATCATGCCCGACTGACGCTTGCTGAAAGCAGCGAATCGATGAAGGCGGCGACAATGAGCGGCAGGGTTCGGGTGGCGATTCTCCTCGGCGGCAAATCAGCCGAGCACGAGGTCTCGCTGATGTCCGCCACCAATGTGGTCAAGGCGATCGACAAGGCGAGATACGACGTCGTGCCGATCCTGATCACCAAGGCCGGCGAGTGGCGCGAGCTCGAACTGCAGAATGGCATCCTGCCCGACCCGATCCCGCAGGACGGCGCCGAGCTCTGCCTGCTGCCCGGCGGCGGTGGGCGCCTGCTGCGCTTGCAGGACGGGGCCGCACCGCAGACGCTCCAGAAGATCGACGTGCTCTTCCCGGTGCTGCACGGTCTCGACGGCGAAGACGGCTCGGTCCAGGGGCTGGCTCAGGTCGCTGGCATCCCGCTCGCCGGCTGCGGCATCGTCGGCTCGGCTAATGCGCTCGACAAGGATATCGCCAAGCGCCTGCTGCGCGAGGCCGGCCTCGGCGTCGCCCGCTCGATCACCGTGCGACGGGGCGAGGCTCTCGGCTTCGAGCAGGCCAGCGCCGCGCTCGGCCTGCCGCTCTTCGTCAAGCCGGCCCGGCAGGGCTCCTCGGTCGGCGTCAGCAAGGCGACGGATGCCGAGAGCTTCCAGGCGGCGCTCGCCGAAGCTTTCCGGCATGATCGCGTGGTCCTGGTCGAGGAGTTCATCGCCGGCCGCGAGATCGAGCTCAGCGTCCTCGAGCAAGCCGATGGCGAGACCATCGTCTCGCTGCCGGGCGAGATCGTCGCCGCCGCCAGCCATGGCTTCTACACCTATGAGGCCAAGTACCTCGATGAGGACGGCGCCCGCGTCGAGGTTCCTGCCGATCTCCCGGAGGAGACGATCGCCAGCCTGCAGGACTTGGCCAAGCGCGCCTTCTATGCGCTCGGCTGCGACGGCATGGCCCGCGTCGACTTCTTCTTGCGGCCGGACGGCAGTGCGCTGGTCAACGAGATCAACACCATCCCGGGCTTCACCGACATCAGCATGTTCCCCAAGGCGCTCGCCGCCAGCGGCGTTGCCTATCCCGACCTGATCGACCGCGTGATCCGCCACGGGATGGCGCGCGGGGCTTGAGGGAACAGCTTGAGCCGTCATTCCGGACAAGCCGCGTCAGCGGCGCAGCTCCGGAATCCATCGGAGAGCGCCGGAGCCCTACGATGGATTCCGGCGCTGCGGCCGGAATGACGATAGAGGGCGATCGAAAAGTAACCTCACCGGGAGAGGTTCACGCATGGATCCCAGGTCTCCCTCCGGTCGCCTGGGACGACCGCGAGGAGCTTGTCAGCTAAGCCCGCTACGAAATTCCTGATCCGCCTCTGGCGCTTTGCCGGCATGCGTCCTACCTTGTCTCGGCGGGGCTGCCTGGTGCGTGCGAGTCATGTATTCCCGGGCCCATACGACTCCCTAGGGAGCTGTCCCTGACTGGGTCCCTGGACCCGGACACACGGCGCCCACCTACTTTGTAGGTGTCCCGGGATCGAAATCTCCACGGCCGAGGTGGCTCCGCAGCCCATGACCGACAGCGTCTCTCTCGCCCCCTCCCCGCGCAAAGCGGTGCTGCGCGCCGAGGCGCTCGCCCGGCGTGACGCCCTCGAACTCGACGACCGCCTGCTCTGGGACGAGGCCATCGTCGCGCATGTGCTGGCGTTGCCGGTCTTCACGCAGAGTCCGGTCTCCGCCTATTGGCCGATGCGCTCCGAGGCCGATCCGCGCCCGATCCTGGAAGCCTTGCACGAGCGCGGCCTGCTGCTCTGCCTGCCGGCGATCGCCGGGAAGCGCATGCATTTCCGGCGCTGGGCGCCGTGGGAGCCGATCGTGCCCGGCGGCTTCGGCACGCTGGTGCCGGCGCCCGAGCAGCCCGAGGTGAAGCCCACCATCCTGATCGTCCCGCTCGCCGCCTTTGATCGGCGCGGCTACCGCATCGGCTATGGCAAGGGCTATTACGACCGCGCCATCACCGAGCTCGAACCGACCCTGACCATCGGCATCGCCTATGCGGCACAGGAGATCGCTGAAGTGCCCGCCGAGGCTCATGACCGCCGCCTCGACTGGGTCGTCACGCAGGACGAAGCGATCCGCTGCGGTTGATTTCGCCGCGGCGATCACGTCATTAGCGGGCGCGCCTTTCGTTCAAGACGCCGCCGTCCCGCCGTGTTTTCTCAAATCCGCACAGTCATACCGCGCGGCCTGGGGAGAGCCGGGGCGGCCGGCTTGCGTGAAAATGCGACAGGACGGGCCGTGATGCGCAGCCCAAGCGTTGGATAGTGACATGCGTCTGCTCTTTCTCGGTGACATCGTCGGGCGCGCCGGGCGCCTCGCCGTCCAGGACCGCCTCCCCGCTCTGCGCGAACGCTGGAAACTCGACTGCGTCGTGATCAATGGCGAGAACTCCGCCGGCGGCTTCGGCATCACCGAGGCGATCTGCGACGAGACGCTCGCCGCCGGCGCCGATGTCGTCACGCTCGGCAACCACTCCTGGGACCAGCGCGAGGCGCTGGTCTTCATCGAGCGCCAGCCGCGCCTGATCCGCCCGGCGAACTATCCGCCCGGCACGCCCGGCCGCGGCGCGACCGTGATCGAGGCGAGGAACGGCGCCCGCGTCCTCGTCGTCAACGTCATGGGCCGCCTGTTCATGGACGCGCTCGACGACCCCTTCGCCGCGCTCGAGCGCGAGCTCGCCGCCTGCCCGCTCGGGGATGCCGCCGATGCCGTCATCGTCGACGTCCATGCCGAGGCGACCAGCGAAAAGCTCGCAATGGCCTATTATCTCGACGGCCGCGCCAGCCTCGTGGTCGGCACGCACACCCATGTCCCGACTTCGGATACGCGCGTGCTGCCCGCCGGCACCGCCTATCAGACCGATGCCGGCATGTGCGGCGACTACGAGTCGGTGCTCGGCATGCAGAAGGAGGAGGCGATCCGCCGCTTCCTGCAGAAGACCCCGGGCTCGCGTCTGGAGCCGGCGCTCGGCGAAGGGACGCTCTCGGGCATCGCGGTCGAGACCGACGACCGCACCGGCCTCGCCAAGGCGGCCTGGCCGGTGCGCCTGGGCGCGACGCTGGCCGAGGCCTGGCCGACCGCCTGGGACGCATAGGCCGGTCGATGTCGCAGCTCTTCTCTGCTTTCGTCGCCGTCTTCGTCGGCTACGCGGCCTCGGTCGCGGTCGTGCTTGCCGCCGCACAGGCACTCGGCGCGACGCCAGGGCAAACCGTCTCCTGGCTCGCCGGCCTCGCCATCGCCAAGGGGCTCGCCAGCCTGCTTCTGTCCTGGCGCCATCGCATGCCGATCATCTGCGCCTGGTCGACTCCCGGCGCGGCCTTGATCGCCGCGGCGAGCGGCGTCGACATGGCCTCGGCCGTCGGCGCCTTTCTCGCCGCGGCCGCGCTGATGATGGCGACCGCCGCCTTCCGCCCGCTCGGTGCATTGGTCGAGCGCATCCCGATGAGCATCGCCGCGGCCATGCTCGCCGGCGTGATCTTCCGCTTCGTCGTCGCCGTCTTCGACGAGATGAAGCTGCAGCCGGCACTGGTGCTGACGCTGCTGATGGTCTTCCTGCTGGCGCGATTGTGGAACCCCTTCCTCGGCGTCATCGCGGCGCTGGGCGCGGGGCTCGCCCTCGCCTTCGCCACCGGCACGGCGACCTTGCCAGTTGGCCCGGTTGCGCTGACGCATATCGAGCTGATCGTCCCGCATCTCGACTTGACCGCCATCGTCGGCATCGGCATCCCGCTCTATCTCGTCACCATGGCGGCGCAGAACCTGCCGGGCTTCGCCGTGCTGCGCGCCTCCGGCTATCAGCCGCCGACCGCCTCCTGCCTGTTCGTCACGGGGCTGATGTCCTTCCTGACCGCCCCGACCGGCGCACACATGGTCAACATGGCGGCGATCAGCGCCTCGATCTGTACCGGTGCCGACACCCATCCCGACCCGAAGGAGCGCTGGAAGGCCGGGATCTGGTACGCCTTGCTTTGGCTCATCGTCGCCGCCACCGCCGGCCTGCTGCTGGCGCTGATTCTCGCCATGCCGAAGGCGCTGATCGTCGCGGTCGCCGGCCTCGGCCTCGTCGGCTCGCTGACCGGCGCCCTCGGCCAGGCGATGGGCAGCGACAAGGACCGCTTCGCCGCGGTCGTCACCTTCGCGGTCGCGGCTTCCAGCCTGTCGCTGTTCGGCGTCGGCTCAGCCTTCTGGAGCCTGGTCGCCGGGCTTATGGTCTTGACATTGGACCACGCCGCGGGCCGTTTGCGCGGACGATCATGAACACATCCGTCCCCCGCACCCGCCTGATGCTCGTCACGCCGCCGATCTCCGATCCCGGCGCCATCTCCTTTCGCCTGATGCAGGCCTTTGCCGGCGGCGACGTCGCCGCCGTGCTGCTGCGGCTCGCGCCCGGCGACGAGCGCAGCCTGACCGAACGGGTCAAGGCGCTGGCGCCGCCAGTGCAGGCGCAGAACGTCGCCCTGGTCGTCGAAGCCTCGGCCCAGGTCGCCAGCCGCGGCGGCGCCGACGGCATCCACCTGACCGCGGGAGCCGAGGCCATCGCCGAAGCCCGCTCCAGCCTGAAGCAGGAGCGCATCATCGGCGCCGGAGGCCTGCGCTCGCGCCACGACGCCATGGATATCGGCGAAGCCGGCGTCGACTACGTCATGTTCGGCGAGCCGCGGCCGGACGGTTCGCTGCCGCCCTTGCCGGCGGTGATCGAGCGTGCCTCCTGGTGGGCCGAGATCTTCGAGACGCCCTGCATCGCCTATTGCCCGGATGCCGAGTCGGTTCCGGCGCTGATCGAGACCGGCGCCGAATTCATCGCGCTGGGCGAGTGGGTCTTTGCCGAAGGGGTCGACATCCGCGCCGCCGTCACCGCCGCCGATGCCGCGATCGCCGCTCAGCACGCCCGCAGGACGGCACGATGAGGCTTGCGCTCGCCGCGCTCGCCCTGATGGTCGCCCTCCCCGCCGCCGCGGCGGAGCCCGACCTCGCTTATGGCGCCTACCAGGCCGGCCACTACCGCCGGGCCCAGTCGGAGGCGCTGAAGCGCCTCGAGGCCGATCCCAAGGACGCCGCGGCGATGACGCTGCTCGGCGAGATCTACCGGCAGGGGCTCGGCGTCCGGATCGATCCCAAGGCCGCCGCCGACTGGTATCGCCTCGCGGCCGACAGGGGCGACGTCAACGCGATCTTCGCGCTCGGCATGGCGATGCTGGAAGGGCGCGGCCTGCCGCGCGATCCGAAGGCGGGCGGCGCCCTGCTGGAGAAGGCCGCCGCCGCCGGCCACCCGGCCGCCAACTACAATCTCGCCCTCGCTTTGCTCGCGACCGGCCGCCCGCAGGACGACCAGCGCGCCATCGCCAGTCTCAGGGTCGCCGCCGCAGCCGATCTCGGCGATGCCCAGCACGCGCTCGGCGTGCTCTACAAGATGGGCCGCGGCGTGCCGCAGGACGACGCCATGGCGGCCGAATGGATGGGCAAGGCCGCCGCCAGCGGGCTGATCGCCGGCGAGGTCGAATACGCGATCATGTTGTTCAACGGCGACGGCGTCGCCAAGGACGAGCGTGCCGCGGCGAAGCTCTTCATCCGCGCCGCCAACAAGGGCAACGCAATCGCCCAGAACCGGCTGGCCAAGCTCTACCAGTTCGGCCGCGCCGTTCCGCCCGATCTCTCGGAGGCCGCCGCCTGGCATTTCGCCGCGCGCGCCCAGGGCCTTGCCGACGCTACGCTCGATCAGGTTCTGGAGCGGCTTTCGCCGGAGCAGCGCGAGCGCGCCGCGCGCCTCGCCGCCGACCGGATCGAGGCCACGGCCTTGACGGCGCCGAGCCAACCGAGCAAGTGACGGCAAAATTGCCGGAGCAACGCTTGCTCCGCTCCACCACCGCTCTTTGATAGCCTGTTCTCTTCTGCCGCGCGTCGCGCGCTTCGAGGTTCGTACAATGATCCGCTCCCCCCTGATGACCGTGATGACCGATGCCGTGATGAAGGCGTCGCGTTCGCTGAAGCGCGATTTCGGCGAGGTCGAGAACCTGCAGGTGCTGGCCAAGGGTCCGGGCGATTTCGTCTCCAAGGCCGACCACAAGGCCGAGGAGATCCTGCGCGCGTCGCTGGAGAAGGCCCGCCCCGGCTACGGCTTCGTCATGGAGGAAAGCGGTGTCGTCCAGGGCACCGACGAGAGCAATCGCTGGCATATCGACCCGCTCGACGGCACCCATAACTTCCTGCGCGGCATCCCGCACTGGAACATCTCGGTGGCGCTGGAGCGCGACAACCAGTTCATCGCCGGCGTGATCTACGACGCCGCCAAGGATGAGCTCTTCATCGCCGAGAAGGGCAAGGGCGCCTATGTCAACAATCGCCGCCTGCGCGTCTCCGGCCGGCGCGAATCGTCGGAGATGCTGATCGGCATGGGCGTGCCGCATATCGGCAAGGGCGGCCACCCGCTCTTCCTGAAGGAACTCGGCGCGGTGATGAGCCGCTTCGCCAATGTCCGGCGCATGGGCTCGGCCGCGCTCGACATCGCCTATGTCGCCGCCGGCCGGATGGACGCCTATTGGGAACGCGGCCTCAACACCTGGGATTTTGGGGCCGGCGCGGTGATGGTGCGCGAGGCGGGCGGCACCTTCGGCACGCTCGACGGCAAGCAGCCGACCTCGGCCAAGGACGTGATCTGCGGGAACGAAGCCGGCGAGCCGGCGTTGCGTGCGGCATTGAAGGCTGTGCTTTAAGCGGATCGCAACGAGTCTCTGCTCAATCATGAGTTGCGCAAGCCAGCCCGACGAGACTTTGCCGGGCAGGCCACCTCGGATGAGCAGAAGGCACGTAAATGCTGGAGAAACTGATTGCATTCTACAGCAGGAACAATAGAAATCAGCAATTCTATGAATACATAACGATCTTCCTTGTTGTAAATCAACTTACGATAATAAGCAACCTTGCTGCCATCCTTGATACTCACCCAATACCAATTTTTGACATAGCACTTAATGCGACGCTGCTCGCTTTTGCAGTGCTGCCAATCCTGGCATCACGAGAGCTGTGGAAGATCAACAAAGCCGCTCGCTTCTTGTCGTCGGCAGCACCAGGGCGCGCTCCCAAGCGCGCGCGGACAGATCGCATTGAGAACGCGCTCCTCAAAGAGTTCGCAGCGATCAGCGAAATGTCATCGCAGCAAGATATGACACCACTCATAAACAGCAAAATTGACAGGTTAATTCGAGAATACACTGCAATTTCGTTTCTTTATATGGTTCCATTTTTTATCATAGCTTTTATTTGGCTATTAATAATATTTAATTATCACGATTCAGTATTTGAATTTATTCAGAAAGAATCGTCTGGACAGTGGGAGAGAAGGGCCAAGCTGTTCGAAATTCACAGCTCGAAGACAAATTTGATGACGAATTTGCTCTGGGCTACCGTTGCGCTACAGACCGCGTCCGGACTTGCGGTGAAAGCAGCCTATAGCGACCTGCGCAACGCCGTCGAGGGTTGGCTGATAAGCGAAGCGATCGAGAGCAAGTCCGAAGCTATCTCGTCCCCGGCATCGCCCTGACTCACCCTCGCCTGACGGCGAATTGTCATCGCCTTGAGGAACTTGATCTGCAAAAGCCGCTTTCCCGCTTGATCCCGGCGTGGCGGGAGGCGACAGTCGCCCCCGCGACGAAACCGGATCGGATGAGCAGGCATGGCCAATGACGAGGCGGCCCCGGAGGTCCCGCCGCTGGAGCCCCCAGCGACGGCGCCCAGTCGGCCGCAGACGTTCCGCTTCTCCCGCCCGCTGCGCTATGTCCTCCGCGCGCTGGTCTTCCTCGCGCTGATCGGCTTCCTGATCTTCATCCTGCAGGCGGGCTTGCTCACCGCCTTCATGACCAATCCGGGCCTGAACGGCCTGATCACCGGCGCGCTCGCGGTCGGCGTGCTCTTGTCTCTGCGCGAGCTCTGGCGTGTCGACAGCGAGGCCCGCGCCGCCACCCGCCTTGCCGCCAATCCGGCCGGCGCGACCCTGCGGCGCAACCAGGTGATCAGCCCGCTCGCCCCCGTGCTGCCGGCGCTGGAGCAGCGCAATCTTGCCCCCAGCCAGGCAGCGAGCCTGCTCGAATCGATCGCGGTCCGGCTCGACGACGGACGCGAGGTGCTGCGCTATCTCGCCGGCCTGCTCGTCTTCCTTGGCCTGCTCGGCACCTTCTGGGGCCTGCTGGAGACCGTCTCCTCGGTCGGCAACGTCATCAAGAGCCTGCGCACCGGCGCGGAAGCCGGCGTGCTCTTCGACGAGCTCAAGGCCGGCCTCGCCGCCCCGCTCGCCGGCATGGGCCTGTCCTTCTCGTCCTCGCTGTTCGGCATCGCCGGCTCGCTGATCCTCGGCTTCCTCGACCTTCAGGTCGGGCAGAGTCAGCGCCGCTTCCGCAACGAGGTCGAGGGCTATCTCGGCAGCGCCACGGGCCATTCCGCGACCGTCCCACTGGTGATGCCGGCCGCAGGGCCGGCCATGGCTGGCGACGTCGTGGTCGAGCGCCTCGACAAGCTCCAGGCCGCCATGCAGGACGGCTCCAACAACCGCGCCGCGACGCAGGCGCTGGCCAATCTCGCCGAGGGCATCCAGGGCCTGGTCCAGCACATGCGCTCCGAGCAGCAATTGATCCGCGACTGGGTCGAGGCGCAGGCGGCGCGCGAGAAGGACCTGAAGCGCCTGATCGAGCGCCTCGCCGCCGAGCGGGTGAGCGAGTCATGAGCCTGCCATGGTGCTGCGGCATCGCAGGCGCTGATCGCTGGAAAGGCTGAGCATGGCCCTGTCGCGTTCGCATCGCCGGGAAGAGGTCAATTTCTGGCCGGGCTTCGTCGACGCGCTTTCGACGATGCTGATCGGCATCGTCTTCCTGCTTTCGGTCTTCGTCCTCGGCCAGTTCTTCCTGTCGCAGGAGATTTCCGGCCGGGACACGGTGCTCGATCGCCTCAACCGCCAGATCGCCGAGCTCAGCGACCTGCTTGCGCTGGAGCGCTCCAGCGGCAAGGAAGCGAAGGATTCGCTCGCTTTGCTGCAATCCTCGCTCGCCAGCGAGCAAGCTGAGCGCGCCCGCGTCCAGGGCCTGCTCGACGGGGCCGCCCGCACCAACGCGCCGACCCAGCTGGCCGAGACGCAAAAAGCGCTCGACGCCGAAAAGCAGCTCTCGGCCAAGGCGCAGGCCACCGTCGAACTGGTCAACCAGCAGATCGTCGCCATGCGCCGCCAGCTCGCAGCGCTGGAAGAAGCGATCGCCGCCTCCGAAGCCAAGGACAAGGAATCGCAGGCGCGCATCTCCGAGCTCGGCTCGCGCCTCAATGTCGCGCTGGCCCAGCGCGTGCAGGAACTGGCGCGCTATCGCTCCGATTTCTTCGGGCGCTTGCGCCAGGTCCTCGGCACGCGGCCCGACATCCGCGTCGTCGGCGACCGCTTCGTCTTCCAGTCCGAGGTCTTCTTCGACGCCGGCCAGGCCGTGCTGAAGCCGGAAGGTCGCGGCGAGCTCGACAAGCTCGGAGCGATCATCGCCGATCTCGCCCGCGAAATGCCGCCGGACCTGCCCTGGATCCTGCGCGTCGACGGCCACACCGACAACCGCCCGATCCGCTCGCCGCAATTCCCGTCGAACTGGAGCCTGTCGACGGCCCGCGCCGTCGCCGTGGTCGAATATCTCGTCAGCAAGGGAATCCCTGCCGACCGCATCGCCGCGACCGGCTTCGGCGAGTTCCAGCCCCTCGACGTCGCCAACAATGACGACGCCTGGCGCCGCAACCGCAGGATCGAGTTCAAGATCACCGAGCGGTAGCCGGGAAACCGGCGATCTGTCCGCCGCCCGCCGCCGGGCCGCTCTCGGGAACGAGGATGGGCGCAGGATCAGATGGCAAAGCACAGAATCTACACGACGAGCTTCGCGAGCATCTACCCGCTCTACGTCAAGAAGGCTGAGAAAAAGGGCCGGACCAAGGAAGAGGTCGATCAGCTCATCTTCTGGCTTACCGGCTATGACGAGCGAGGGCTGCAAGCCAAGCTCGACGACCAGGTCGATTTCGAGACGTTCCTCGCGTCCGCTCCCAAGCTCAATCCCGCTCGCAGCCTGATCAAGGGCGTGGTCTGCGGCGTCCGGGTCGAGGACATCGACGAGCCGACGATGCGAGAGATCCGCTATCTCGACAAGGTGGTCGACGAGCTCACGCAGGGAAAAGCCATGGACAAGATTTTGCGAAAGAGCTGATTAGGCCGGCTCGCGGCATGCCTGAAGCCGGCAAGACCCGACCGGCCCCTGGGCGTTGCCTAACGGCTGAAATCGACCGCGGTTGCAAACCTATGCGCGCAAATCCCGCGAAAAACAGCGGCGCGCCATGCCTTCACGCTAGGTGCATCGTCTCACGCTCATGCTAGGCTCTGAGCTGGTATGGTAGTATCCCAGGCGCGGAACCCGCAGCGATGCCGGGCAGGAGCAGCATGATCGACACCCGCATCACCCAAGACAAGAACGAGCTCGGCCGGCAGGCTGCCGCACTCGGCGCCGAAGCGATCCGCGCCGCGATCGCCCGTCATGGCGAGGCGACGATCATCGTCGCCACCGGCGCGAGCCAGTTCGAGATGCTGCAGAACCTCGTCGTGGCTGAGGGCATCGACTGGTCGAAGGTCACCGCCTTCCATCTCGACGAATATGTCGGCCTGCCCGAGAGCCACCCGGCGAGCTTCCGCGGTTATCTCAAGGAGCGCTTCCTCTCCCCGCTCCCGGTCAAGCCGGCCTTCAACTTCGTCAATGGCGAGGGGGATCCCAAAGCCGAAACCAAGCGCCTGAATGCCCTGATCGCCGGCCGCCGCATCGATCTCTGCTTCGCCGGCTTCGGTGAGAACTGCCATCTCGCCTTCAACGATCCGCCGGCCGATTTCGACACTGACGAGCCCTATATCGTCGTCACGCTCGACGAGGCCTGCCGCAAGCAGCAATACGGCGAGGGCTGGTTCGCGAGCCTTGAAGCGGTGCCGGAACAGGCGATCTCGATGAGCATCCGCCAGATCCTGAAGAGCGAATTGATCGTCCTCTCGGTGCCGGACGCGCGCAAGGCGCAGGCGGTGAAGGATGCGCTCGAAGGCGAGATCACCCCGCTGCACCCGGCCTCGATCCTGCAGCGCCATCCCAATACGGTGCTGTTCCTCGATCCGCCGGCCGCCTCGCTGCTGAAGAAGGGCTGAGGCGCAAATGCCCGTCTCGCCCGGCCTGGTCGACCTCCAGATCAACGGCTTCGCCGGCGTCGACTTCAACGACCCGGCGATCACCCCGGCCGATCTCGACCGGGCGCTGGAGGCGATGCTCGCGACCGGCGTGACGCATTGTCTGCCGACGATCATCACCGCCCACCCGCACGAGCTGGTCGAGCGCTTCCGGGCGCTCGACGCCGCCGTCTCCGGCAGCAGGCTCGGGAAACTGATGTGCCCGGGCTACCATCTCGAAGGCCCGTTCCTGAACCCGGCGCCGGGCTATCACGGCTGCCACCCGCCGCAGGCGATGACCGCAGCCAAGCCCGAGCTGATCGCCGAAATCGAGCGCGGCCTGTCGCGGCCGATCCTGATGGTGACGCTCGCCGCCGAGAGCGAGGGCGCCGTCGCGCTGACGAAGACGCTGGCGGAATCCGGCAAGATCGTCGCCATCGGCCACTCGGCCGCCGATTTCGATCAGGTCTCGGCCGCGGCCGATGCAGGGCTCTCGCTCTCGACCCATCTCGGCAACGGCCTGCCGCAGACGCTGCACAAGCTCGCCAACCCGATCTTCGCCCAGCTCGCCGAGGACCGGCTGATGGCCGGCTTCATCGCCGACGGCATCCATATCCATCCCAAGGCGCTCGCTGCGCTGATCCGGGCCAAGGGCTTCGAGCGCTCGATCCTGGTCACCGATGCGGTGGTCGCCGCCGCTGCGCCGGTCGGCCGCTACCATTTCGCCGGCATGGCGGTCGATCGCATGCCGGATGGCTCGGTGCGGCAGGAGGCCGGCCTGCTCGCCGGCTCGGCGCTCTGCCTCGACGAGGCCGTCAGGAATGTCGTCGCCTGGGGCATCGCGACGCCCGCCCAGGCTTTCGCCATGGCCTCCGACCATGCGCTTACTGCGATCCGGCCGGCGCTCGACGCGCACGGCATCGCGCTTGCAGAGGGCGAGGTCGAGTGGTCCGATGAGCTTTTCGTCCGGCGCGTCCGTCTCGCCGATCAGGAACGCCGCTACGACGCATGAGCGCCGCCAAAATGGCGCGATAATATGAGGGGAAGGCAAATGACCAAGCATCTCAAGGGTATCGACCGCCGCACCGTGCTCGGCGGCCTCGGCGCGCTCGCCGCCGGCGGCCCGGCGCTGGCCGCCTCGCCGCCGCTGCCGACCAGCCCGGTCGTGATCAGCGTCATGGATGTCGGCGGGGCGCTCGCCCTGATGCAGAAGGCCTTCGAGGACTACCGCTCCGCCAATCCCAAGCTGGTCTCGCGCATCGCCTTCGTGAAGGCCCCTGCCCCCGAGCTCGCCAGCAAGCTCAAGGCGCAGCAGGATGCCGGCAAGATCGATCTCGACCTGATCCTGACCGGCAGCGACGGCCTCGCCGCTGGCCTGGAGCAGAAGCTCTGGCAGAAGATCCTGCCCGACTTTTCCGACAAGTTCCCGAACATCGAGGCCAATTACGAGCCGGCGGCGCTCAACCTGCACAAGGCGCAGGGCGACGGCTTCGGCGTCGTCGTCAACTACTATCCCTCCGGCCCGCTGCTCGAATACATGCCCGACCGGGTCAAGAACGTCCCGACCACGGCCGAGGAGCTGCTCGCCTGGGCCAAGGCCAATCCGAACAAGTTCATGTATGCCCGCCCGACCAATTCGGGCCCCGGCCGCACCTTCATGATGGGCCTGCCCTATCTCCTCGGCGACAAGGACCCGCAGGACCCGGTCGGCGGCTGGGACAAGACCTGGGCCTATCTGCAGGAGCTCGGCCAGTACATCGAGTACTATCCGGCCGGCACCGGCGCGACGATGAAGGAGTTCGGCGACGGCTCGCGCGACATCATCATCTCGACCACGGGCTGGGACATCAACCCGCGCGCGCTCGGCATTGTGCCGAAGGAAGCCAGGATCCAGACTCTGAAGGGTTTCCACTGGGTCTCGGACGCGTTCTTCATGTGCGTGCCCAAGGGCCTGCCCAATGACCGGCTCGCCGTCGTGCTCGACATCATGGCGCACGTGCTGACGCCGAAGATGCAGGCCTATTCCTATGACGAGGGCTATCTCTATCCCGGTCCGGCGGTGAAGAACGTGCCGCTCTCGCTGGCGCCTGAATCGAGCCAGAAGGTCATCGCCGAGTTCGGCCGGCCGGAATATGCCGACCTGATCGCCAACAACCCGATCGAGCTGCCGCTGAAGCCCGACAAGATGGTCGTCGCCTTCCGGAAATGGGACGAGCTGGTGGGGGCGAAGCGGG
>PNLY01000098.1 GCA_013823325.1 Methylobacterium sp. | reverse complement strand
TCTCGGCCTTCCTCGGCGGGCGCAGCGACGAGGCGATCATGCGCACCGTCGACGCGATCATGTCGATCCCGAGCCTGCTGCTGGCGCTGCTGATCGTGAACCTGCTCGGCAAGAGCAGCCTCAACGCGCTCTTCGCCATCGCGCTCGCCTTCGCGCCGGGCATGGCCCGCGTCACCCGCTCGGTCGCGCTCTCCGTGCGCAAGCAGGACTATGTCAACGCCGCGATTGCGCGCGGCGAGAGCGCCGCCTTCATCGTCGGGCGCGAGATGCTGCCGAACGTGATCGCGCCGATCATCGTCGAGATGACGATCCGCGTCGCCTTTGCGGTGATGCTGTTCGCGACGCTCTCCTTCCTCGGCCTCGGCGCCCAGCCGCCGGCGTCGGAATGGGGGCTGATGGCCTCGGAAGCCCGGCGCTTCATGCATTTGAGCCCCTGGATGATCCTGTGGCCGAGCCTTGCGGTCGCGCTGGTCGCGATCGGCTTCAACCTGCTCGGCGACGGCCTGCGCGACGTGCTGAACCCGAGGAGCTGAGCGATGGGCGAACCGATCCTCGACATCGCCGGCTACAGCCTCGACTACGCGACGCCGACCGGGTTCACCCGCGCGCTCGACGACGTCACGCTCGCGATCGCCAAGGGCGAGGTGCTCGGCCTGGTCGGCGAATCCGGCTCCGGCAAGACCTCGCTCGCCTGGGCGATCATGCGTCATCTGCCGAAGAGCGCGCGCGAGGCCGGCAGCATCAGCCTGACCGGTCAGAACCTGCTGAAGGCCTCGGAGGTGCAGATCGAGGCGATCCGCGGCCGGCGCATCGGCATGGTCTTCCAGGACCCGAGCACCTCGCTCAACCCGACGCTACCGCTGGGCGAACAACTCGCCGAGGTGCTGGTGCGCCATCGCGGCCTGTCGCGTCGGCAGGCCTGGGCGGAAGGCGAGGAGCGCCTCGCCCATGTCGGCCTCAAGATCCCCCAGCAGATGATGCGGCGCTATCCGCACGAGGCCTCGGGCGGCGAGAAGCAGCGCGTCGTCATCGCCACCGCCTTCGCCTGCCAGCCCGAATGCATCATCTTCGACGAGCCGACCACGGCGCTCGACGTCATCACCGCCCGGCAGATCCTCGACCTGTTCAAGGCCCTGCAGGAGGAAACCGGCGTCGCCTCGCTCTACATCTCGCACGACCTCGCTTTGGTCTCGCAGATCGCGACCAGGGTCGCCGTGATCCATCGCGGCCGGATCGTCGAGCAGGGCGGGGTGGCCGAAGTTTTCGCCCGGCCGCGCGACGCCTACACGCAGCGACTGCTCGCCGCCGTGCCCCGGCCCGATCACCGCCTGGTTGAGGCCGCTCCCGTGGTGGCGGAGAAACCGCTGGTCGAAGTCGAGAAGGTCAGCGTCCATTATGGCCGCAAGCCCTTCCTCGGTGGCCTGCTCGGGCGGGCGAATAAGCAGTTCACCGGCAATCGCGAGGTCAGCCTGTCGGTGAAGCCGGGCGAGATCCTCGGCATCGTCGGCGAATCCGGCTCGGGCAAGTCGACACTCGCCAAGGCGATGACGGGGCTCAACCGCTTCGAGGGCGAGATCCGCTTCGCCGGGCGCAGGATCACCGGCCTCGGCGACATGGACCGGGCCTATCGCCGCGACGTCCAGATCATCTTCCAGCATCCGGATTCCTCGCTCAATCCGCGCCAGCGCATCCGTGAGATCCTGTCGCGCCCGCTCGTGCTCTATGGCGAGCGGGGCTCCCGCCGGGATGCGGGTGCCATCGGCGAACTACTGGAGCAGGTGCGCCTGCCGGCAGCTTACGCCGAGCGCTATCCGCACCAGCTCTCCGGCGGCGAGAAGCAGCGCGTCGCCATCGCCCGCGCCTTCGCCTCCCGGCCGAAGCTGGTGATCTGCGACGAGATCACCTCGGCGCTCGACGTCTCCGTGCAGGCTTCCGTAATCGAGCTGCTGGTCGACCTGCAGAAGCGCTTCGGCACGGCCTATCTCTTCATCACCCACGACCTCAACCTGGTCCGCCAGATCGCCCACCGGATCGCGGTGATGTATCGCGGCGACCTCGTCGATCTCGTCGATGTCGCCGCGCTCTCCGGCGCCGACCTCCACCCCTACACCCGCTCCCTGCTCGCCGCCGTGCCCGCCCCGGCCACGGCCGCCGCCTGACCTTGCGAGGCCGACGATGAACCCCCGCGACCTGATCCATGCACTCGACGAGAAGGCCTGCCTCGCGCTGCTCTCCGACTGGGTGAGGCACAAGAGCTACAGCGAGACCGAGGGCGAAAAGGCGCTCGTCCACCATGTCGTCGGACAGATGCAGGCGATGGGCATCGAAGCGGAGGCGCAACCCTTCGACGACGGCCGCCGCGCCAATGCGATCGGCCGCTGGAAGGGTAACGGCGGCGGCAAGAGCCTGCTGTTCAACGGCCATCTCGACACCAACCCGGCAACCGAGGGCTGGACGGTCGATCCCTGGGGCGGCGTGGTCGATGACGAGTTCATCTATGGCATCGGCGTCTCCAACATGAAGGCGGGCGACGCCGCCTCCTATTGCGCGGTCAAGACGCTGCGCGATGCCGGCGTGAAGCTGAAGGGCGACGTGATCCTGACCTATGTCGTCGGCGAATTGCAGGGCGGCGTCGGCACGGTCGCGGCGATCCGCAGCGGCATCCGCGCCGACTATTTCGTCAACAGCGAGCCGACCGACGTTCAGGCCGTGACCATGCACGCCTGCGCCTTCTCCTTCGTGATCGAGCTCATCGGCAATACCCGCCACCTCTCCAAGCGCGAGCAGGCGGTCGATGCGATCATGGCCGCCTGCGACCTGATCCCGCGGCTGAATGCCATGACCTTCTCCGGCGCGCCGTCGCCCGAGCATGAATCGATCAACCGCGTCCATGTCGGCGTCGTCCACGGCGCGCTCGGCAAGGAGCTGCACGAATGGCGGGCTCCGCAGGTCTCGGACTATTGCAAGCTCAAGGGCTCCGGCCGCTATGCGCCCGGCCAGACGCAGGAAGGTGCGCTCGCCGACATGCAGCGCGAGCTTACGGCGCTCGAACAGCGCTTTCCCGGCCTCAAGGCTTCGATCCGCATTGAGAAGAAGGAAGGCCACCAGTCGATGCCGGCCTTCGAGGTCGCCAAGGACGCGCGCATCGTGAAGACCGTCAACGCCGCCTATGAGGTGGTGCGCGGCGAGACGCAGCCGACCGGAGCGATCAAGCCGCCCGGCTTCTTCGGCACCGATGCCGGCCATCTCTATGCCGAGGCCGGCATGGAAGGCATCGTCTGCGGCCCCGGCGGGCGCTACAACACAATGCCCGACGAGCGCGTCGAGATCCGCGACTTTCTCGACATGGTCCGCATCTACATGCTGACCATCCTCGACATCTGCGAAGTGGCGTGAGCCCGCTCTTCCCGCGCGAAGAGTTTGCCGGCCGGGTCGCCAAGGCCCGTGCCGCGATGGCGCAGGCGGGCGCCGAGCTGCTGCTGGTCGATCATGCCGAATTCCTCGCCTGGCTGACCGGCTACACCGTCTCGGAAACGATGTATCGCGCCGCCTTCCTGCCGAGGGAAGGCGAGCCCTGGTTCGTGCTGCGCGGGCTCGATGCCGGCCCCTGTCGCGACGCCTGCTGGTTTTCCGACATCGTCGGCTTTGCCGATACGTCCGAGCCGCATGAGGTGATGGCGCAGGAGATCCGCCGGCGCGGCTTCGCAGGCGCTGCGATCGGCGCCGATCATGCGTCCTATGGCTTCACAGCCGCGGCGCGCGAGCGCTTCGCCGGGCTGCTGCCCCAGGCGCGCTTCATCGATCTGCCGCGTGCGAGCGACCTGCTGCGGGCGGTGAAGTCTCCGGCGGAGATCGCCCTGATCGCACAGGCGGCCGGAATCGCCGACAAGGCGATGGCCGCGATCGCGGCCAAGGCTCGGCCGGGGTTGTCGCCGCGAGCCGCAGCGGCGATCGCCGCCGCCTGCTTCCTGGAAAACGGCGCCGACACCGGCGAGACTGGGCCGATCCTGCCCGGTGTCGGCGACCATGAATTCCTGCACGGTGTCATGATCGGCCAGCCGCTGGCGGACGGCGATATCCTGCATGTCGAGCTGATCCCGAAGGTCCGCAATCACGGCGCCCGGCTGATGCGGCCGGTGCTGATCGGCGAGGACCGGCGCAATCTCGCGCCGCTGGCCGAGCGCCTCGTCGCCCTCCAGGATCGGCAATTCGCGGCGATGCGCCGGGGAGCGCTGGCCTGCGAGGTCGATGCCGTCCTGCGCGAGGCCGTGCTCGCCGAGGGGCTGCGCCCGGTCTATGACAACGTCACCGGCTACACGCTCGGCCTCTATGGCCGCACGCCGCGCACCAGCGATTTCTCCCGCGTCTTCCTGCCGAACGCGCACTGGCGGCTGGAGCAGGGCATGGTCTTCCACATGTATGTCTCAGCCGGCGGACTCGGCTTCAGCGAGACTGTCGTCGTCGAGGCCGAAGGCGGCCGGAGGCTGACCGCGACGCCGCGCCGGCTGCTGAGCAATCGTATCGACTGAGAGAGCAGCAAGCAGGTCGCCAGCCGACGGCTCCGCATTTCATTAAATTAGCATTGACTAATGAATTAGTGATTGCTAATTGATTTCTCATGCTTGAGGTCGCCTCCGTCTCCACCGTCATGCGCGCGCTCGCCGACCCGACCCGGCGGGCCGTGTTTGAGCGCATTTCCGCTTGCGACGAGATCACTGTCGCCGAGCTGACCCGCGGCAGCGGTGTCACGCAGGGCGCCATCTCCCAGCACCTCAAATCACTGAAGCAGGCGGGCCTCGTCGCCGAGCGGCCGGAGGGCCGCAATGTCTTCTATCGCGCCGAGCCGGAAGGTCTGGCGCCGCTCGTCGACTGGATCGGCCACTACGGCGCGTTCTGGCGCGAGCGCTTCGCCACCCTGCGCACCCTTCTCAAGGAGATCGACCCGTGATCGAGCCAAAGCCCGCCACACAGGCGATCATCGTCGACGAGGTTCTGCCGCATGCGCCGGAGACGATCTGGAAGGCGCTGACCTCGAGCGAACTGATCGCCCGCTGGATCATGGAGCCCTCGGGCTTCGCTCCGGTGGAGGGCACGCGCTTCACCTTCAAGACCACGCCTGCCGGCGCCTGGGACGGCACGATCCGCTGCCAGGTGCTGGAGGTGGTCCCGAACGAATGCCTGGCCTATTCCTGGAAGGGCGGCGACGACGGCAATGCCGGCTACGGCTCCCGCCTCGACACGGTCGTGACCTGGACGCTGACCAGGGCGGCGAACGGCACGCGGGTGCGGCTCGTCCATTCCGGCTTCGAGCTGCCGCGCAACGAGGTCGCCTTCACCAATATGGGCCGGGGCTGGAAGAGCATCCTGCCGCGCCTCGGCGACGTCGCCGCGAGGACGACTGACCATTGCCGAACTGCTGCCACGATCCCGGCCGCACCCGATTCCATCCTGGAGAACGATGATGACTCACGCCTATACCGGCGGCTGCGCCTGCCGCGCGATCCGCTATGAGATTGCCGCCGAGCCGGTCGAGAGCAATGACTGCCAATGCCGCCAGTGCCAGCGGCAGAGCGGCACCGGGCACAGCTCCTATCTCAGCTTCGTCGGCGCGCCCGTCACGGTCGAAGGCAAGGCGAGCACCTGGGACGTCGTCGGCGAGGGCGGCACGGTCAAGCGCTGCGCCTTCTGCCCGACCTGCGGCTCACCGGTCTACCTGACCTTTCCCGATATTCCCGACCTGTTCATCGTCCGCGCCGGCAGCCTCGACGAGCCCGGCCGCTACCAGCCGGAGATGGTGTTCTGGCATTCGGTGGCCCAGCCCTGGGACCATGTGCCGCCGGAGGCCAGGACGTACGAGAAGCTGCCGCCGCGGTGAGGGGAAGGTGCCGCGGCCTGTCCAGCCTCAATAGGGCAGGCCGACATAGTTCTCCGCGACGCTGGTGAGCGCGGCCTGCGACTGCGTCAGGTAGCCGAACTCGGCGCGCCGAATGCGCTGGTCGAAGGCGCTCGCCTCCGGAAAGAGGTGGAGCAGGTTGGTCATCGACCAGGAGAAGCGCACCGCCTTCCAGACCCGCGCCAGCGCCCGGCCGGAATAGGCGTCGAGCCCGGCATCGGAGCGCTCGGCATAGTGCTCGCGCAGGGCTTCGAACAGGTAATGCACGTCGCTGGCGGCGAGGTTCAGCCCCTTGGCCCCGGTCGGCGGCACGATGTGGCCGGCATCACCGGCGAGGAACAGCCGGCCGAAGCGCAAGGGCTCGGCAACGAAGCTGCGCAGCGGCGCGATGCTCTTTTCCAACGAAGGCCCGGCTGTCACCGCCGCCGCGACCTCTTCGGGCACCCGCCGACGCAACTCGTCGAAGAAGCGCTGATCCGACCAGGCCTCGACCTTCTCGTCGAGCGGCACCTGGACATAATAGCGGCTGCGGGTCTGCGAGCGCATCGAGCACAGCGCGAAGCCGAAGGGTGAGCTGGCATAAACCAGCTCATGCGCCGCCGGCGGCTGGTCGACCAGAAGGCCGAGCCAGCCGAAGGGATAGACGCGCTCGAAGGTCTCGATCGCCCCTGCGGGCACCGAGGCGCGGCAGATGCCGTGGAAGCCGTCGCAGCCCGCAATGAAATCGCAGGCGATCTCATGCCGTCTGCCCTCGAAGGTGAAGCTGACGCGCGGCGAGGCGCCCTCGAAATCATGCAGCTGGACGTCCTCGGCCTCGTAGAAGCTGGCCGTGCCGGCGGCCTGCCGGGCTTCCATCAGGTCCTGCGTCACCTCGGTCTGGCCGTAGACCGTAACCTGCTTGCCGGTCAGACCCTTGAGATCGACGCGCTGCAAGCGACCTTCGAAAGCCAGCGAGAAGCCGTCATGTGGCAGGCCTTCCTCGGCAAGGCGCTGGCCGACACCGGCCTCGTTAAGCAGGTCGACCGTGCCCGGCTCGAGCACGCCGGCGCGGATGCGCGACAGCACATAGTCGGCGCTTTTGCGTTCGAGGATGACGTTGTCGATGCCCTGGCGGCTGAGCAACTGGCCGAGCAGCAGGCCGGACGGCCCGGCTCCGACGATGACGACCTGCGTGCGCATCGCACCCTCCCGTGAATCCGGTGCTCGCGGAGCCCCGGTACTTTCACGCGAATTTGCCATTGCATGCGCTTGACCGGAATGGAGCTTTCACCCAACCTCTTGGACAAATCGAACATCGGAAAGCTTGGATGACATTCGCTTCGGTGCCCGCTTACTGGCTCTATGACGAGCCGCGGGAGCAGCGCTTCCCGGACCCGCTACATATCGAGCGGATCAGCGCCCGCAGCGCCCCGCGCGACTGGCGTATCGAGCCGCATCGCCACCAGGACATGGCCCAGTTCTTCCTGATCGCCTCGGGGGGCGGGCGGGTTCGGATCGACGGCGCGGACCATCGGCTCATCCCCGGTACGGTCCTGCTGTTGCCGCCGCTGGCGATCCACGAGTTCCGCTTCGAGCCGGATACCGAGGGTTTCGTCGCCAGTGTCGCGACCTCGACCCTGACGCCGTTGATCGAGGCCGAGCCGGCGCTCGGCACCTTGCTGGGCGAGGCCTTCGTCGGCAGGCGAGGACCGGGCGATCCCGGCATTGCCGAACTGGCCATGACGATGGAGGCGGCGCTCGCCGAGTTCGGCCGCAATCGCGGCAGCCGAGAGCTGGCGCTCTCCGCTCATGCGCGGCTGATCGCGATCTGGTTCGCCCGCGCTGCCCGTTCGCATGCGGTCGCGGCCAGCGCAGCGGGCGATGCCCGCGCCGTGCTGGTCCGCCGCTTCGTCGAGCGCGTCGAGAGCCATTTCCACACGCATGAGCCGCTCGCTACCTATGCGCGCGACCTCGGCGTCACCGGCCCGCATCTGACCCGCGTTTGCCGCGAGGTTCTCGGCCATTCCGCCATGCGGGTGATCCAGGGCCGGCTGATGATCGAGGCGCGGCGTGACCTCGTCTACACCCGCTCGCCGGTCTCGCAGATCGCCTTCCGGCTCGGCTTCTCCGACCCGGCCTATTTCTCCCGCTTCTTCGCGGCCCGGGCGGGCATGTCGCCGTCGGAATATCGGGCGGCGGGGTGAGGGTGGTTGCTTGGCAAGCTCCGAACTTGCTAATGTTCTTATTTTGTTCTAATCAGGGGGATGACTAAGCCGTCCTCAAGACAGCTCAATCTGTTCGGCCCAGATGTCGATCTTGGCGCTGGAAGCGCTCCGGCACGAAGGCGTCCGCCTCCTGATCGCGACGAACACAGATACTTCTTCGCTTTCCGGCCACCCGCGGATGCCACCCATTCGATCGATATCTTTGGGCGTAGCCTGTGTCGGTTGCTCGGATCACGCAGTCGTCTTCTCGGACCGAGCCGGTATCATATCACGCTCTGTGGCATCAAAGGACAGGGAGAGGCTCCAGCTTGGATTATCGCTGCCTTGAAGACGATTGGGGGATCGGTCTCGGCGCCCATCTTCGATATCGCCTTCGATCATGCCAGAGGGTACGGGCGGCCAGGCGACCCACGAGCCGTCTTCCTCGCCTCGACCCAGAAGATTTCAGTTCTCGATGATTTTTATTGGCGCCTGCGTAATGCAATGCAGGCGAATGGGTTTCGAACGAAGCCCGGGTTCAACCCGCATCTGACTGTGTTTTACGATGAACACCCGGTCACCAACGCCATAGTCCCACCGGTGCGTTTTACCGTGCGCGACCTTGTCCTGATCCGCAGCATCCATGGCTCCAGCCGCCACGACCACCTCGCCCGCTGGCAACTCGGCGGCCGTTGACTGCGCCGGCTTTGCCTAGACGCCTTCGCCCTCCGGCGCTGTGCGCGGGACAGTCCGCAGCACTTCCGCGGTGATGCCGCCTTGAGCAAGGCGCTCGCGGCCGCCCATGCCTTCGATGTCGAAGACGAAGAGCGCCGTGTCGCAATGGCCGCCGAGCCGGCGGATCAATCGTGCCGTTGCCAGCGCCGTGCCGCCCGAGATCAGGCAATCGTCGACGATCGCGACCTGGCGACCCGCCAGGCGCGCGCCTTTCGAGATCACCACCCCTTCGCCGAGTTCGTAATTCGCCATGATGCTGCGCATCACCTCGTTACGGAGCGAGTCGACCTTGCGGATGTCGAGGAAGCCGAGGCCGTTGCGGTAGGCCAGCGCCCCGGCAAGCCCGAGCCCGCCGATGTCGAGGCCGGCCAGCACCTCGATTCCGGCCGGAATCCGCGAGGCGAGCGCGTCGATGATCGGGCGCGTCCGGGCCGCTTGGCTGGTCGCGATGGAGAGGTCCGGAAAGTCCACCCCGGCAGCAGGATGGTTTTTCCAGGAGCGGAAAGGAATATCGAGCTCGTCGTCGCGGTTCGCGACCTGTCGCAGATGATCGGTCATGACGCGCCCATGCGAATCCCTGTTCCCCCGATACGCATCACCGTTGCCGATCGGATGACGGAACGCGAGGGCCGCCGCATGGCCGCGCACCTCGGGCGCGCAGGCCCGGCGGAGACGTCGCTTGATCTCCGGCCGGCACCATGCGACCCCGCAGCGACGGTAATCACGGACGGTCGGGACGATGGTCACGCTCTACGGCATCAAGAACTGCGACACGATGAAGAAGGCCTGGAGCTGGCTGGACGCGCACAACATCGCTTACGCCTTCCACGACTACCGCGTCTCCGGCATCGATAAAGCCCGGCTCGAAGCCTGGTGCCGCGAGCTCGGCTGGGAGAAGGTGCTCAACAAGGCGAGCACGACCTTCCGTGAGCTGCCGGAGGCCGACAGGCAGAGCCTCGACGAGACAAAGGCGATCGCGCTGATGCTGGCGCAGCCGACCATGATCAAGCGCCCGGTGCTCGATCTGGGCGACCGCCGCATCCTCGCCTTCAAGCCGGACGTTTACCAGGCCGCTTTCGCCAAGCGCTGAGCGCCCGGCTGCCGGCACAGGCCGGCACAGCGCGCAAAGCTCTTCCGTCCAAGACAGCGCTGGGTTAGGCCCGCGTCCATGACGACGGATTTCAGCTTCCATCTTCTCGGCCGGGACGGCGCTGCCCGCACCGGCGAGGTCCGCATGCCGCGCGGCGTGATCCGCACGCCGGCCTTCATGCCGGTCGGCACCGCCGCGACGGTCAAGGGCATGTATCCCGAGCAAGTCAAGGCGCTCGGCGCCGATGTCGTGCTTGGCAACACCTATCATTTGATGCTGCGCCCTGGCGCCGAGCGGGTCGCGAAGCTCGGCGGCCTGCACAAATTCATGAACTGGCCGCACCCGATCCTGACCGATTCCGGCGGTTTCCAGGTGATGTCGCTCGCCAATCTGCGCAAGCTGACCGAGGAGGGCGTCACCTTCCAGTCGCATATCGACGGCTCCAAGCATGTGCTGACGCCGGAGCGCTCGGTCGAGATCCAGAACCTGCTCGGTTCCGACATCGTCATGCAGCTCGACGAATGCGTCTCGCTGCCCTGCGAGGACAAGGTCGCCGAGAAGGCGATGCACCTGTCGCTGCGCTGGGCCGAGCGCTGCAAGAAGGCTTTTGGCGATCCGGCGGGGAGGGCGCTGTTCGGTATCGTGCAAGGTGGCGCTGTGCCGTCCCTGCGCGTCACGAGCGCCCGCGAGCTCGCTGCCATGGATCTCAAGGGCTACGCCATCGGCGGCCTGGCGGTCGGTGAGCCGCAGGACGTCATGCTGGCGATGATCGAGACGGTCGAGCCGCATCTGCCCAGTGAGAAGCCGCGCTATCTGATGGGCGTCGGTACGCCGGACGATATCGTCGAGGCGGTCAGGCGCGGCGTCGACATGTTCGACTGCGTGATGCCGACCCGGGCCGGACGCCACGGCCAGATCTTCACCCGCTTCGGCCGGATGAACCTGAAGAACGCCAAGCACGCTGAGGATGTCAGGCCGATCGACCCGCAATCCTCCTGCCCGGCGGCGAACACCTATTCGCGCGCCTATCTGCATCATCTGGTCAAGGCCGAGGAGATGCTCGGCAAGATGCTGCTGACCTGGGTGAACCTTGCCTACTACCAGGAACTGATGGCCGGCCTGCGCGCCGCCATCGCGGCGGGCCGCCTGGAAGACTTCATCGCCGAGACCAAAGAAGGCTGGGCCAGAGGCGAGCCGGCGTGATCGACCCCGGGCTCGGCCTGCTGCTCATCAAGATGGCGGTCGCGGCCGCCATCGTCGTCAGCTGCTCGCTGCTGGCCGAGCGGAGCGGGCCATTGCTGGCGGCGATGATCGCGACGCTGCCGATCTCGGCCGGGCCGGTCTATGTCTTCCTCGCGCTCGACCACGACGCCGTCTTCATCTCGGCGAGCGCGCT
Organism: Methylobacterium sp.; assembly: GCA_013823325.1. Lineage (GTDB taxonomy): Bacteria > Pseudomonadota > Alphaproteobacteria > Rhizobiales > Beijerinckiaceae > Allobosea > Allobosea vestrisii. Next base: position 9,176 of record PNLY01000098.1, on the reverse strand, counting down.
CGGCAGCATGAGCTCCAACCTCTCAAATGCCGGGCTGTCGCTGGTCTATGTCCTGCTCGCCCAGCGCTTCGGCACGGTGACCTGCCTCGTCGCGGCGCTGCTGACCTTCTTCCTGATCGTCTCGGGCCTGCATGAGCTGGCCTTGCCCTTCGCCGTGCTCCTGTCGGTGACGCCGGTCGTCTTCCTGATCCTGCACCGCATCGTGCGGCCCTATCTCGCCGCGCGTCCCGCCATCACGCCGCGGCGGCCCTGGTATGCGATCCCGCTGCGGGCTGCGGCGGTCGCGGCCCTGGCCGGGACCGTCACCACCGTCAGCACGCGTGTCGGCCCGGCCTGGTCCGGCGTGCTGGCGACCTTCCCGATCGTCTTGTCGAGCCTGATCGCGATCCTGCAGCCGCGGATCGGCGGGCCGGCCAGCGCTGCGGTGATCGCCAACAGCCTGCTCGGGCTGCTCGGCTTCGGCTTTGCGCTGGCGCTGGTCCATGTCACCGCCGTGCCGCTTGGCTCCTGGCCGGCCCTCGGCCTCGGCCTGCTGGTCTGTATCGCGTGGAATCTCGGCCTGATGTCACTGGCGCGACGTCGGGCGGCGCCATGAGGCGATGAACAGCCCGCCGATGATCAGGGCGAAGCCGACGACCTGGAGCGGGCCGGGGATCTCGCCGAGGGCCGGTACGGCGAGCAAGGTGCCGGTGACCGGGATCAGCGGCGGAAAGCGTCCGACGACCGATGCGCCGAGCACATGCGCGGCCCAGCCCCAGATCCACAGGCCGAGGATGACGTTGAGCACGCCCTGATTGATCGCGTGCCCGACGAGGACCCACCAGGGCGCGACGTCGAAACCGCGGAAGAAAAACAGGAAGTAGACCGGCAGATAGAGCATCGACAGCACCGAGACGATCGCAGCCGCCTTCAGCCCGTCGACCTTCCAGAGCTGGATCAGCAAGGGATAGAAGCCCCAGAGCAGGCCGACGCCCAGAAAGCAGAGATCGCCGCGCAAGGTGCCGGCCGAGGCGCCGGTGCTGCCGGCGATGCCGAGGCAGGCGAGGCCCGCCAGCACGCCGATGACGCCGTCGACGAGATTGCGCGTCAGCGCCGCGCCGAACAAGACGACGCTGCCGGCGATGCCGATCAGGGTGACCATGCCCGGGCCGATGGTGGCGCCGTGCGCCGCCGGGGCGAGCGTAAGCCCGGTCAGCATCAGATAGGTCATCGGGAAGCCGCTGGTGATCGCCAGCCAGACGCCGCGCCGCCAGCTCACGCCGCCGCAATTGGCAAAGCCGCCCGCCTTCAGGAAGACCGGGAGCAGCAGCAGGCCGGCGGTAGCAAAACGCAGCGCCAGCAGATCGTGCTGGGTGAGCCCATTGAGCACGGCGTGCCGGCTGATGACGAAGTTCGAGCCGAAGATCAGCACGCTGCCGAGCATGCCGGCGACGGCCAGCCGCTTGCGCCGGCGCAGCGCCTCGTCGGTGAGCGGAACGGTCTGATGCATGCTCCGGCTTAGCGTGAAGCCGGAGCAGCGGTTAGAGTGCCTGCCGCATGGCGCCGCCTCTTGCGGCGCAGCATGAGCTCAGGCCAGCGCCTTCAGTGCCGAGCGGCCGGCATAGATCGCCTGGTTGCCGAGCTCCTCCTCGATGCGCAGCAGCTGGTTGTACTTGGCCGTCCGGTCCGAGCGGGCGAGCGAGCCGGTCTTGATCTGCCCGCAATTGGTCGCGACGGCGAGGTCGGCGATGGTCGCGTCCTCGGTCTCGCCCGAGCGGTGCGACATCACCGCGGTGTAGCCGGCGCGCTGGGCCATCTCGACGGCGGCCAGCGTCTCGGTCAGCGTGCCGATCTGGTTGACCTTGACCAGGATCGAGTTCGCGGTCTTCGCCTTGATGCCCTGCGACAGGCGCGTGACGTTGGTGACGAAGAGGTCGTCGCCGACGAGCTGGCACTTGGTGCCGACGGCGTCGGTCAGAGCCTTCCAGCCCTCCCAGTCGTCCTCGGCCATGCCGTCCTCGATCGAGACGATCGGGTAGCCCGCGACGAGCTTGGCGAGATACTTGGCCTGCGCCTTCGGATCGCGGGTCTTGCGTTCGCCTTCATAGACATAGGCGCCGTCCTTGAAGAACTCGGTCGCAGCGCAGTCGAGCGCCAGCGCGATGTCCTCGCCGGGGCGGTAGCCGGCCTTCTCGATCGCAGCCATGACGAAGTCGAGCGCGGCCTCGGCCGACTTCAGGTTCGGCGCGAAGCCGCCCTCGTCACCGACATTGGTGTTGTGGCCGGCGTCATGCAGCGCCTTCTTCAGCGTGTGGAAGACCTCCGAGCCCATGCGCAGCGCCTCGGCGAAGGAGGCTGCGCCAACCGGCATGATCATGAATTCCTGGAAGTCGATCGGGTTGTCGGCATGGGCGCCGCCATTGACGATGTTCATCATCGGCACCGGCAGGACGCGGGCCGAGGTGCCGCCGACGTAGCGATAGAGTGGCAGGCCGGACGCATCGGCAGCGGCCTTGGCGACAGCGAGCGAGACGCCCAGAATGGCGTTGGCGCCGAGCTTGCTCTTGTTCGGCGTGCCGTCGAGCTCGATCATCGCCTGGTCGATCGCAGTCTGATCCTCGGCGTCCATCGCGACGATCGCCTCGGCGATCGCGACGTTGACCGCCTCGACCGCCTTCAGCACGCCCTTGCCGAGATAGCGGCTCTTGTCGCCGTCGCGCAGCTCGACCGCCTCATGCGCGCCGGTCGAGGCGCCCGATGGCACGGCGGCGCGGCCCATCGAGCCGTCTTCGAGCACGACATCGACCTCGACCGTCGGATTGCCGCGGGAATCGAGAATCTGGCGGCCGATGATGTCGATGATCGCGGTCATGTCAGGCTCCGGAGCTGAGGTGGGCAAGGGATGCCGCGCTTCTAGACACAAGCGGCGGCGACGGGAAGGGGCGGTGGCATTTATCCGAGCCGGGGATTAAAAGCCGCGGCAACTCAGCGTCTGCCGACGGCGGATGTCCACCTGTTCAGGACCACGACATGACCATCGACGCCTCGACCCTCCAGCTCGGCAAGGCGAGCGAGCTGCCGCGCTCGCCGGAAGAAGCCCGCCTCGACCGCGTGCCTAACCCGCATGCCGGCACCGACTATCTCGCCCGCTTCACCTGTCCGGAATTCACCTCGATCTGCCCGGTTACCGGCCAGCCGGATTTCGGCATCCTGGTGATCGACTACCTGCCGGGCGACTGGCTGGTCGAATCGAAGTCGCTCAAGCTTTATCTGGGTGCCTTCCGCAATCACGGTGCCTTCCACGAGGATTGCACCGTCGGCATCGGCAAAACGCTGGTCGAGCTGCTCGAGCCGAAATGGTTCCGCATCGGCGGCTACTGGTATCCGCGCGGCGGCATGCCGATCGACGTGTTCTTCCAGACCGGCGAACCGCCCAAGGGCCTGTGGCTGCCCGACCAGGGCGTCGCGCCCTATCGCGGGCGCTGACATTCAGCGCTGACCCTCAAGTCCTGCTGCCAGCCAGCGGCAGGATGCGCGGTACCGAAAAGCCGAGCAGCGTGATCCCGGCTGCGAAGACGAGGATCGCCCCGCTGGTGCCGAACAGGTGCAGGGCGGTGCCCATCAGCACCGGTCCGAGCGCATGGCCGCAGAACAGGGCGCAGGCGAACAGCGCCACCGCCGAGCCGCGTGCGGTGGGGGCAAGTTCGGTCGCCTGCGCCTGGAAGGTTCCGTGCATCAGGAAGAAGCCGAAGCCGTTCAGCGTGAAGATCGCGATCGCGCTCCACCAGGGCAGGAAGGCGAGCGAGAAGAGGGCGAAGGCCAGGCCCATCACGATGCCGCCCATCACGGTCATCCGGGCTGGGCCGAGCCGTTCGACCAGGATCCTGGTCAGCACGCCGTAGACGATGCCGCCAAGGCCCGTGCCGGCAATGACGAGGCCGGCCTGCGACGGGCCGACGCCGGCGCGCTCCTGCAGGATCGCCGCGATATAGGGCGGCATGCCGAAGATCAGGCTGGCCTCGACGATGACGAGCCCATAGAGCAGTTTCGAACGCGGATTGGCGAAGACGGCAGCATAGTTCGCGAGCGCGCCGGCAAAGCTGAGCGGGGCGCGGCGCGCATCCGGCCGGGGTTTCAGCACCACCAGCACCAGAACACCGGCGATCGCGGCGAGGCTGCCCGCCATCACGAAGACGTAGCGCCAACCCAGATGCTCGGCGATCAGCCCCGAGCAGGCGGCGCCGGCCATCTGCCCGACGATCATCAGGACCAGGAAGCGCCCAAGCATGATCTGCCGCTCGGCCATGGGCGCCCGGTCACCGATCGCCGCCATCGCGACCGGGATGATGCCTCCGGCGGCGATGCCGGCGACCATGCGCACGACCGTCAGCATTTCGAACGAGCCGGCGAAGGTCACGGCGAGAGACAGGAGTGCGAGCGCGCCGAGACAGGTCGCGATCGTCCTGAGCTTGCCGAGTGAATCGGCGATCGGCCCAAGGAAAGGCTGGCCGATGGCATAAGCGAAGGAAAAGGCGGTCGCGATCGCCGCGACCTGGGCGATGCTGCGCCCGAACTCGGCCGCCAGCGTCGGCACCAGCGGGTCAAGCAAGCGCATCGTGAAGGTCGAGGCGAACCCGCACGCTCCGAGCACGAGGATGAGAGAATTCAGCGAGCCTTGCGAGGGCGCGGCGGGCGGCGGAGCGCTGGGGGCGTCAGACATACGCCAGCGTAGAATGCGCCGAGCGCTTGGCAAGCCGATCGAACTCCTGCAGCTCTGCGATCAGCGCATGGAAGTCGCGCAATGGCACCATGTTCGGCCCGTCCGAGGGAGCGTTGTCCGGGTCGGGATGGGTCTCGATGAAGACGCCGGCGACGCCGACCGCGACCGCGGCGCGCGCCAGAACCGGCACGAATTCGCGCTGGCCGCCGCTGGAGGCGCCCTTGCCGCCGGGCTGCTGCACCGAATGGGTGGCGTCGAAGATCACGGGCGCGCCGATCTCGGCCATGATCGGCAAAGCGCGCATGTCGGTGACCAGCGTGTTGTAGCCGAAGGAGGCGCCGCGCTCGGTCAGCATCACGTTCGGATTGCCGCTCTCGGTCACCTTGGCCGCGACATTGACCATGTCCCAGGGCGCGAGGAACTGGCCCTTCTTGACGTTGACGACGCGGCCAGTCTTGGCGGCGGCGACGAGCAGGTCGGTCTGCCGGCAGAGGAAGGCCGGAATCTGCAGGATGTCGACCACCTCGGCGACCGGCGCGCACTGGCTGGCGTCGTGGACATCAGTCAGCACGGGCAGGCCGGTGCGCTCGCGGATCTCGGCGAAGACGGGCAGGGCGGCGTCCAGGCCCACGCCGCGTTGGCCCTTGACGCTGGTACGGTTGGCCTTGTCGAAGGAGGTCTTGAAGACGAGGCCGATGCCGAGTTTTTCGGAAACCTCCTTCAGCGCCAGCGCAACCTCAAGCGCGTGGTCGCGGCTCTCCATCTGGCAGGGGCCGGCGATCAGCGCGAGCGGCAGGCCGTTGCCGAAGCGGACGGGCCCGGCGAGGTCGGCGCCGACGGTGACGATGGCGTTGGCGGTCATGGCAGGCTCCTGGCTGAGGCGGCCGGTTTAGAAGCCGCCCGCCGGCGTGACAAGCCGACGTTGCGTCACGTCACCTCGAACCAGCTCCACAAGCCGCGGTCAAAGCGTTCCAGCACGGTCGAGGAGATCAGCCAGCGCCCGGGATTGTCGGCGATGAAGGCGATGTGCAGGCGCTTGCCCTCCGGGATCTGCACCGTGTCGAGGAAATAGGGCTCCCAGCCGTCGTCGAGCGGATGGAGCAGGCGGAAGCAGTGGCCGTGGACGTGGAAGGGCTGCAGGAAGGCGGTCTTGTTGGTGATGCCGATCACCACCGGCGAACCGCGCTTGACGCTGAACAGCGGCTTGCCTTTCGGATCGCCTTGGCCGCCGTTGACGGTCCATGGCTTCTCAAGGTCGAGCCCGGCGAGGTCGAGCTTGTTCTCGGGCGTGATCCTGGCGCCGCCCTCGATGATCATCTCGCTGCGCCGGGCATCCTGGAGGCGGACCGCCGCCGGCAACGCTGGATTGAGCGGCATGCCGGCGATCGCTGGGCGCGCCGGCTTCGCCGCGCCGTCCGAGGTAAAGCGGACCAGCGGCACGCCGGGGCCGATCAGCGCGGTGACGCTGACGGCGGAGCCGACCGTCTCTGGCATGTCGAAGAACACGTCGTAGCGCGTGCCCGGCGCGAAGGGCAGCTGCCCCCGGACCGGCTCGAAGGTCTCGGTCGGCTGGCCGTCGACCGCCGCGACGAAGGCTTTCATCTCGTCGAAGCGCAGCCGCATGATCCGGGCGTTGCAGGCATTGGCGAGGCGCAGGCGAACACGCGAGCCTGGTGGCAGCTTGACCGGCAGCGGCGGCGGCTTGCCGTTGACGGTCAGCCAGCTGCCGAGCCGGCCGGCCGCGGCGCCATCCTGTCCCTCGGCGGCGAAGGGCAGGAGCTTCTGGTCGTCGCCGAGCAGCCAGTCGCCGATCAGCGCCGGCAGATCGAGATCGACCGCGGGAGGCTCCTTCTCCTCGACGATCAGCAGGCCGGAGAGGCCGCGCCCCGCCGGCTCGGACGAGCCGCCGAGCAGCATCGGCCGATAAAGGAAGGTGCCGGAATCGGGCGGCGTCAGCCGGTACTCGAATTGCCCGCCCGGCGGCACCGGCTCCTGGCTGAAGCCGCCGACGCCGTCCATGGTATGGTCGGCGCGCAGGCCGTGCCAATGCAGGCTGAGCGGCTTGTCGGTTCGATTCTGCAGATTGAGGCGCAAGGTCTCGCCCTGCCTCACCTTGAACACGGGGCCGGGCGCTGCGCCGTCGAAGGCCCAGATCTCGGTCTCCGGCGCCGGAGCCGGGCGCAGGCGCACCTTGGCGGACGCGGCGACGAGATTGCGCGCGTCTTGCGCCGCCGCTTGCGGAGCAGGAGGTGCCTGTTGGGCCAAGGCGGACACTGGCGCGAACAGGGCCGCTAGTCCGACGCCATCCGCGATGATCCGGCGGCGGCTGGGATGAGGGCGCGAGGCCGGTGGCGAAGCGTCTTTGCTCATGCCCGCGACATAGCCGGGCTGCGTCATTCTGGCGAGCGCAAAGCCGTACGGAAGCGGCCTTCGCAGAAATGTCGCATTTTTTTGCTGCATGACGCGCCCGAAATGCTATAGCGGCGCGGCCTAACGGTGCTGCTGTCGCGACGACCGCGGTGCGGCGCACCAGGTCGGCGGGCGTGGCGGAATTGGTAGACGCAGCGGATTTAGGTTCCGCCGGCGCAAGTCGTGGGGGTTCGAGTCCCTTCGCCCGCACCAGGATCGAGTTTCGTGAGCGCGGCGGCGGATCCCCGGCGTCGCGCTTTGGACATTGAAGTAAAGAGCTGTTGGCGGATCAGAACGATGAACGTGACCGAAACCCTGTCCCAGGGCCTCAAGCGCGAATTTCAGGTGGTGCTGAACGCCACCGACCTCAAGACCAGGCTGGATGACGGCCTCGCCGGCCTGCAGGGCAAGGCCCGCATCAACGGCTTCCGCCCCGGCAAGGTCCCGGTCGGCCATCTGCGCCGGCTCTACGGCCGCTCGGTCATGGCCGATGTCGTCCAGAACGCCGTCAACGAGGCCAACCAGAAGATCGTCGCCGACAACGGCCTGAAGCTCGCCTTCGAGCCGCAGATCAAGTTCCCTGAGAACAAGGACGAGATCGAGGCCGCGATGGAGGCCAAGGGCGATCTCGCCTTCACCGTTGCGCTCGAGGTGCTGCCGAAGATCGAGGTCGTCGACGTTTCCGACGTCTCGCTCGAGAAGCCCGTCGCCGAGATCCCGGAGGCTGATGTCGATGCCGCTCTGGAGCGCATGGCCTCGCAGAATCGCGCCTTCGAATCGAAGAAGGATGGCGCCAAGGCCGCCAAGGGCGACCGCCTGCTGATCTCCTTCGTCGGCACGCTCGAGGGCAAGCCCTTCGACGGCGGCACCGGCTCGGAGATCCCGCTCGAGCTCGGCGCCGGCCAGTTCATCCCCGGCTTCGAGGAGCAGCTCGAGGGCGTCAAGAAGGGCGAGCAGCGCACCGTCTCGGTGACCTTCCCCGAGAACTACACCGCGACCCATCTCGCCGGTAAGCCGGCCGAGTTCGCCGTCACCGTCGACGACGTCCAGGCCCCGGGCGAGCTGAAGATCGACGACGAACTCGCCAAGGGCTTCGGCATGGAATCGCTCGACGCGCTCAAGACCGCGATTCGCGAGCAGATCGGCCGCGAATTCGGCGAGCAGTCGCGCCGCAAGGTCAAGAAGGCCCTGCTCGACGCGCTCGATGGCAAGTACAGCTTCGAATTGCCGCCGACCCTGGTCGAGCAAGAGTTCGCGGCGGTCTGGAGCCAGGTCGAGGCGGACATGAAGAACGCCGGCAAGACCTTCGCCGACGAGGACACCACCGAAGACGAGGCCCGCGCCGAGTACCGCAAGATCGCCGAGCGCCGCGTGCGCCTCGGCCTGGTGCTCGCCGAGATCGGCGAGCAGGCCAAGGTCCAGATCTCGGATGACGAGGTGACGCAGGCCCTGATCCAGCGCGCCCGCCAGTTCCCGGGCCAGGAGAAGGAAGTCTGGGAGTTCTACCGCAAGAACCCGCAGGCGCTCGCCGAGATCCGCGCCCCGATCTTCGAGGAGAAGGTCGTCGACCATCTGCTCGGCCAGGTGAAGGTCTCCGACAAGTCGGTCTCGCGCGAGGCACTCTTCGCCGATGACGAGGCGGAAGAGACCACTGAGACCAAGCCGAAGGCCGGCAAGGCGAAGAAGACCAAGAAGGCCGCCGCTGAGACGACTGACGAGGCTTCGGCCTGATCCTTGCCGCCTTGATTGACGATATCGGCGCCGTCCGCACGCTGCGGGCGGCGCTTCCCTTTTCAGCCGCCGCCGGCATGCTTATGTGGGGTCTTCGCCGCTATCGGCTGATTCCCGCCCGCTTTGACCCCAAGGACCGACGATGATGCGTGACCCGATCGAGACCTATAACAATCTCGTCCCGATGGTGGTCGAGCAGTCGAGCCGCGGCGAGCGCGCCTTCGACATTTATTCGCGCCTGCTGCGCGAGCGCATCATCTTCCTGACCGGCCCGGTCGAGGACTACTCGGCCTCGCTGATCGTGGCGCAGCTGCTGTTCCTCGAAGCCGAGAACCCC
>PNLY01000097.1 GCA_013823325.1 Methylobacterium sp. | reverse complement strand
CCGGCGCCGATCAGCGGATCGAAGCGCGGACGCGGGACGAGACCAGATCGGCGATCAGGACCATGGCGAGGATGACCAGAATGCAGGTCGCGGTGTCCTGGTACTTGAAGAGCTTCATCGAGGAGACGAGCTCGAAGCCGATGCCACCGGCGCCGACCATGCCGAGCACGGTCGACTGGCGCACATTGGTCTCCAGCCGGTAGAAGATCGTCCCGAGCCAGGCCGGCAGGACCTGCGGCAGCACGCCGAAGAAGAAGGTCTTGAACGGGCCGACCCCGGCCGAGCGGAACGCCTCCAGCGGCCCCTCGTCGATATCCTCCATCGCCTCGGCGAAGAACTTGCCGAGCATGCCGGCGCCATGGATGGCGAGCGCCAGCACGCCGGCGAAGGGGCCGAGACCGATGGCGGCGACGAAGATCAGCGCCAGGATGATCTCGTTGATGCCGCGCATGCAGTTGAGCAATTGCCGCGTCGCATGGAAGACGACCGGGCTCGGGCTGAGATTGCGCGCCGCGAAGAAGCAGACCGGCAGGGCAATGACGACGCCGAGCAGCGTGCCCCAGACCGCAACCTGCAGGCTCTCCAGCGCCGGCCGCCACAGCCGTTCGAGGAACTCCGGATTGGGCGGCATCATCCGGACGAGGAAGTCCACCATATAGGGGATGCCGTTCCAGAGATTGTTGGCGTTGATCTGGGAGCCGAGCGCGGCCCACCACAGGAAGACCAGCGCGGCGAGGGTGACGAAGCCGACGCCCCACCAGCCGAAGCGGCCCTGTGGCGGGCGAATGACGAGTTGCAGCGTTCCGAACGACATTGGCTCAGTTCCCCGTCAGGCGGTTGCGGTGGCGATCATCGGCGCCAGCACGGGCTGGCTGGCCGGACGAGGCTTCAGCACGCGGCTGATGCCGGGATCCTCCAGGCCGGGATAGATCTGGTGGACGATCTCGGAGGTCAGCTGGTCGGGCGTGTCGTCGAAGATCACCCGTCCGCCGCTCAGGCCGACGATGCGCTCGCCGAACTCGACGGCGTAGTCGACCTGGTGGAGGTTGCAGATCACCGCGATACCCTCCTCCTTGCAGATCGCCTTGAGGTAGCCGAGCACGATGCGCGAGGTCTTGGGATCGAGGCTCGCCACCGGCTCGTCGCAGAGGATCACCGCCGGCTGCTGCGCCAGCGCCCTTGCGATGCCGACGCGCTGCTGCTCGCCGCCGGAGAGCTGGTCGCCGCGCGAATTCGCCTTCTGGGCGAGCTCGACCCGGGCCAGGCAGTCCATCGCGATCGCGACATCCTCTTTCGGGAAGAGCTGCAGCATCGAGAGGAAGGACGACAGGCCCGCCATCCGCCCGACCAGCACGTTCTTCAGCACCGACAGGCGCTTCACCAGATTGTGGTGCTGGAAGATCATCGCGACCGGCCGCTTGCCCGCGGCGCCACGCTTCAAGTCCAGCACCTTGCCGTCGATGACGGTCCGACCCGCATCGGGCTGGGCCAGCCCGTTGATGCAGCGCAGCAGCGTCGACTTGCCAGCGCCGCTCGGGCCGAGCACGACGAGGAATTCGCCGGCTTTGACGCTGAGGTCGATGCCCTGCAGGACCGGGCGGCCCGCATAGGACTTCTTCAGCCCTTCGATCTTGATCATGCCGCTTCCTCCGCCGGTCGCGTTTTGCGCGACTACTTCATCTTGGTGAGATCGAGCTTCAGCACCTTCGCGGTCTCGCGAATGATGTCGTAGGCTTGGTCGTTGGTCTCGACGAAGCGGTTGAGCTTGCCCTGGTCGGCCCAGGTGATGTCGCGGATGTTCAGGAAGGCCGACTTGATGTTCGCCTTCAGATCCTCGGGCAGGTTCTTGCGCCAGCAGGTCGGCGATTCCGGGATCGGGTCCGATTCCCAGACGACGTGGATGTCGGCGCGGTCGACCAGCTTCTTCTGCACGGCCGCATCGAGGATGCGGTCGGCGATCGTCGCGGCGTCGACGCGCTTGTTGGCGACGGCGAGCGCATTGGCGTCGTGCGAGCCGGTAAAGAGGACGCGGCCGAAATCTTTCTCGGGATCGAAGCCGAGCTTCATCAGCCCGGCCTTCGGAAAGAGGTGGCCCGAGGTCGAGGAGGGATCGACGAAGGCGAAGGTTCGCCCTTTCAGGTCCTTCCAGTCGCTGATGCCGCTATCCTTCCGCGCGATGATCTGGCTGCGATAGAAGCTGCGGCTCGACTTGGCCGTCTCGGCGGTGGCGAAGGCCTCGATCGCCGCGACCGTGGTGCCGAGCACATAGGAGAACGGGCCGAGATAGGCGACGTCGACATGGTTCGAGCGCATCGCCTCGATCACGCCGTTATAATCCGAGGCGACGAAGCCCTGGACCTGGATGCCGAGGTTCTTCTGGAGCGCGGCGAGCAGCTGCGCGCTCGATTCCAGCATCGCCCGGGAATCCTCGGACGGGATCAGCCCGACGCGGACCAGTTTCGTCTGGGCCCGGACCAGGGCGGGCGCGGCCAGCAGCGCTCCGGCGGCCAGCGAGCTTCCAAGAATCGTCCGACGCGTGATGGTCATGTCATCCTCCCAAGATGATCCGGCGATCTTTGATCTGCCGGTGAGCCGTTATGGGCGTCGATGCCCGGTGCTTGTTCTCAGGCGGCCATGGCCGCCTGCCGTCCGATGAAGTTGCGGCCGCGCTCGCCTTCGAGCGCCTTGCCGACGAGGCGGTTCCATTCGCCGGCCGAGACGCCGTAGGCAGCAGGGTCGGTCGCGACGCCGAGATCCCGGAGGAAGGCGCCGAGCCGCTCGGCACCGGCTTCGAGGTCGGGACCGAAGACCCTGCGCAGCGCCGCGTCGCATTGCGGCTGCGCGCCCATCGCCCAGCGCATCACCATCGGCAGCGAGAAGGAGCAGGCGATGCCGTGGATCGTGCCGCTCTTCAGCGTGATGTCGTAGGAGATGTTGTGGGCGAGCGCGGTCTTGGTGTTGGAGAAGGCAAGGCCGGCCAGCAGGCTCGCGCGCATCTGCCGAGTTCGCAGCTCGACATCGTCCAGGCGCTCCAGCAGGCGCGGCAGTGTCTCGATGATCTCCTTGGCCGCCTCGACCGCATAGTTGGCCGAGACCGGATTGCTATTGACGTTCCAGATGCTCTCGAGCGCATGGGAGAGAGCATCAAGCCCGGTCGCGAGGGTGAGCCCCCGCGGCGCGCCGACCGTCAGCGCGGGATCGAGCACCGCGGTCTCCGGATAGAGCCTGGGATGGGCGAGCGAATACTTGCTGCCATTGGCCGAGTCCCAGACCGTCGCCCAGGAGGTGACCTCCGAGCCGGTGCCGGCCGTGGTCGGCACGGCGATGATCGGGAGGATCGCCGCCTCGATGAGCGGCTTCTTCTCGACGAGGTGCCGGCGAACGGTCTCGAAGTCGCCGTCGCTGGCCGCCAGCACCTTGGCGGCGTCGATCATCGAGCCGCCGCCGAGCGCGACGATGACCTCGGCCGGCTCGGCCGCACCGAACTGGCGGCAGGACTCGGCAAGATCGGCGCAGTCCGGATTGGTCTCGATATTGGTGATCGAGACCACCGGCGCGCCGGCGATCCCCGTCAGCCGGGCGGAGAATTCGCGGAAGAGCGGCTGGTCATAGGTGACGAGGGCCCAGCGGCGCTGGCCGATCAGCCCGGCGACCTCGTCGAGGAGACCATTGCCGAACCGGATCTTCACGGGGTTCCAGTACGCCCAGTTCATGCGTTCCATCCTCGCAATGCGCCTTGCCGGCTGCGTTGGGAAGGATGCTCACAGAGCCTCGTTCTTATAACAAATTGATTTTTTGATCCGAATGGATAGCAATTCTCTATGCGTTATACTCAGCTCAGATCCTTCCACAATGTCGCGAACGCCGGCGGCTTCAACGCCGCCGCCGAGGCGTTCAACATCAGCCAGCCGACCTTGACGGCGCAGGTCGGCGCGCTGGAGGAGGAGTTCGGCGTCGAGCTCTTCGTCAAGCGCGGCCGGCGGCGCGAGCTGAGCGATACCGGTCGTCAATTGCTCGGGATCACCACCCGCCTCTTCGCCGAAGAGGCCGAGGCTCTCGCCTTCCTGACGGAATCGCGGGAATTGCGGACGGGCCGGCTTTCGATCGGCGCCGTCGGGCCCTTTCACGTCACGGAGATGCTTGCCGCGTTCAACCAGGCCTATCCGGGCATCGAGTTGGCGGTGAAGATCGGCAATTCCGCCGAGGTGCTGGGCGACCTCGAAAGCTACAGATGCGACGTTGCCGTTCTCGCCTATATCGACGAGGACGACCGGCTCCTGACCATCCCTTATCGCCGCCACCCCGTCGCGGTCTTCGTGCGGCGCGATCATCGCCTGGCGGGTCAGCGCAGCATCCGGCTGCCGGAGCTGGAGGGCGAGCCGATGATCGTGCGCGAACAGGGCTCGACAACCCGGCGCGCCTTCGAAGGCGCGCTGGCCCGGACGGGCACGAAGCCGCGTCTCGTCATGGAGATCGGCAGCCGTGAGGCGGTTCGCGAGGCGGTGATCCGCGGGCTCGGCATCAGCTATGTCTCGGAGGCCGAGTTCGTTCCGGACGAGACCCTGCGGTTGATCCCGATCGAGGGCGCGGAGGTCTATACCTACGCGCATGTCGTCTTGCTGAGACAGCGGCAGGCCAGCCGGATCATCAAGGCCTTTCTCGACGTCGTCCACCGCACCCGTGGCACCATCGACGCGATGACAGCGGCGATCGCAGGACAGCGGTAAACCATATCACCGGCAGTCGCCTGGACGGCGGCGGCTACGAGACAGAGGTCGATCTCGGGGATCCCGAAGCCGTGGAGGTCGATCTCAAGCTCCGGCACCGCGATCAGCGAATATTGTTCTTAGAAAAGAACGCCCTTCACGGCGCTTGAAGGCGGTGTTTTCCCTGGCGGATTGAGAAGCACGTAATCTCCGGATGCCTGTGCGGCATGGCAGGGATAGGGACGATATTTCCTTACTTGGCAGAAGGGGAGATTGTCATTCCATCTCGTTCGTTCTTTTGAAAGAACGTTTCATTGACGCGACGCCGGGCTGGGCGGCAGTCTTGGGGGCAGTGCTGATACGATTGCGAAGCGAAGACATGGGCCTTGAAGCCGAGTATCTCTGGTACATCCCCAACGTCGTCGAGCCCGGTCATCGCGGCGATTCCGCGGTCGAGGGACACAACAGCCTGGAGACCCTGACCAGTCATGCCACGGCACTGGAAGAGCATGGCTGGAAGGGCGCGCTGATCGGCACCGGCTGGGGCCGGCCCGACACCTTCACGGTGGCGGCCGCGCTCGCGGCTCGCACCACCAGCTTCGAGCCGCTGATCGCGATCCGCCCGGGCTATTGGCGGCCGGCGAACTTCGCCTCCGCCGCAGCGACGCTCGACCACCTGACCGGCGGGCGCGTGCGCATCAACATCGTCTCCGGCAAGGACAATCTCGCCGCCTATGGCGACAGCGAGGGCGACCAGGCGCATCGCTATGGCCGCACGCGCGAGTTCATGCGCCTGGTTCGCAGGCTCTGGACGCAAGAGAATGTCGACTTCGCCGGCGAGCATTTCCGGGTCGACGGATCGACCGTGGTGCCGCGTATCGAACAGCGCGGCGCGCGGCGCCATCCCCGGCTCTATTTCGGCGGCGCCTCTGATGCGGCCGAGCGGGTGGCTGCGACCGAGGCCGACGTCCAGCTCTTCTGGGGCGAGCCGCTCGACGATGTCCGTCAGCGCATCGAGCGGCTGAAGGCCTTGAGCCGCGATCTCGACCGCGACCTGCCGCCGCTCGAATTCGGACTGCGGGTCACCACCTTCGTCCGCGACACCACGGAACAGGCCTGGGCCGAAGCGCAGGCCAAGGTCGCCGAGATGGCGCAGGGCAAGGGTGGCGGCTGGAACGACCACCGGCGCGGTGTCGCCGTCGGCCAGCAGCGTTTGTTCGACTTGCAGGGCCGCGGCGAGGTGCTCGACGACAATCTCTACACCACGCCGGGCAAGTTCGGTGGCGGCGGGGCCGGCACGACCTGGCTGGTCGGCTCGGCCGAGGACGTTGCGCGTTCCTTGCGCAAATATCGTGACCTCGGCATCAGCCATTTCGTCCTGTCGGACACGCCCTATCTGCCCGAGATCAGGCGGCAGGGCGACCAGCTCCTGCCCTTGCTGCGGAACTGAGACGAGAGGCGCCTGCCTCTCGTTTCAGATCACCTTGGCGCGCAGCGTCGCGGTGACGATCTCGGTAACGACCACCACCGCGAAGATCACGACGAGCACAAGCCCGACCTGATCCCAGTAGAGATTGTCCATCGCCGCCTGCAGGGCGACGCCCAAGCCGCCGGCGCCGACCAGGCCGAGCACTGCGCTTTCGCGCACATTGATGTCCCAGCGGAACAGGCTGACCGCGAGGAAAGCCGGCTTCACCTGCGGCCAGAAGCCCTTGATGAGCACAGAGCGCCAGGGCGCGCCGGCTGCCCGCAGCGCCTCGATCGGGCCGGGCTTGGCTTCCTCGATCGCCTCGGCCAGGAACTTGCCGGTGAAGCCGATCGAATGCACCGCCACCGCCATCACGCCTGCGAGCGCGCCCGGGCCGAAGACGGCGACGAAGAGCAGCGCCCAGACCAGCGTGTGCACCGAGCGGGTCGCGACCAGGATGAAGCGGCCGAGCGTGTTGACCCAGACCGAGGACGAGATGTTGCGGGCGCACATCAGCGCGACCGGCGTCGCCATGAGGATCGCCAGCACCGTGCCGAGCGTCGCGGTGTGCAGCGTCTCGATCAGCGCCTGCTGCACGGTCTTGAGGAAATAGGCCCAGTCGATCGGCCACATCCTGGCGAAGAGGTCGACCGTCTGCGCCGGCGCGTCATAGAGGAATTCCGGGATCACCTCGATGGTCTGGACCGACCAGCCCAGCGCCAGCGCCGCTACGGCCCAGAAGGCGAGCCGCATGCCGCGTTCGGCGGCGGTGAAGCGATGCCAGACCGGGCCGGAGGCGCCTTGCTTGACCTCGCCGCTCGGCGCCTCGTCCTGGTAGACCCGGCGCATGAAGGCGGAGAGGATCTCGCCGGCCATCACCGCCAGGATGATCGCGATGATGATGGTCAGCACGAAGTCGTAGTCGAAGCGCTGGAAGGCGGTGAACAGGGTGGCGCCGATGCCGCCGCCGCCAACGAGGCCGACCAGGGCGGAATTGCGCAGGTTCGAATCGAGCTGGTAGGCGGCAAAACCGATGAAGCGCGGCAGCACCTGCGGCACCACGCCCATGGTCACCACCGAGAGGAAGGGCGAGCCGGCGGCGCGCAAAGCCTCGATCGGCTTCATCGACATTTCTTCGATGGCCTCGGCGATCAGCTTGGCGATGAAGCCGATGGTGGCGACGATCAGCGCCAGAATGCCGGCGAGTGCGCCGAAGCCGACGGCCTTGACGAAGAGGATGGCGACGATGACCGGGTGGAAGGTCCGGCAGAGCGCGATCAAGCCGCGCGCCAGGATCGTCACCGGCAGAGGCATCAGGTTGCGCGCGGCGCAGAGGCCGATGGGCAAAGCGAGGAGCACGCCGGCGCCGGTCGCGATGATGGCGATCTGCAGCGATTCCAGCATGCCCTGCGCGAGCAGCTGCAGCTTGTCGTGCGCCAGGTTCGGCGGGAACATCCGGCCGAGGAAGCGCGCGCCGTTGCCGAGGCCCTGGACGAAGCGCTCCCAGCGGATGTCGACGATGCCGGCGGCGTAGATGACATAAGCGACGAACAGCACCGCGCCGAGGCGCAGCGGCCAGTTCGGCGGGAAGGCGCGGGCGCGCAGGCTGCCGCCGGCGCTGAGGGGAGGGGCGCTCATTCCATCCAGCCTTCGCCGCCATAGATCTCGGCGAGATGGCTGTCCTGCAGCCCGGCTGGCGGGCCGTCATAGATGACGAGGCCCTTGGACATGCCGATCATCCGCAACGCGTAGCGTCGCGCCAGCGCCACGTTGTGGATGTTGACCAGCACCGGAATATTGCGTTCGCGGCCGACCTTGGCGAGCAATTCCATGATCTCGACTGAGGTCTTGGGATCGAGCGAGGAGGTCGGCTCGTCGGCGAGGATCAGGTCCGGCTCCTGCATCACCGCGCGGGCGATGCCGACGCGCTGGCGCTGGCCGCCGGAGAGCTGGTCGGCGCGGCGGGTGGCGAAGTCGCCGAGGCCGACCGATTCCAGCAGCGCGAAGGCGCGGGCGATGTCCTCCTCGGGGAAGCGCCGCGTCCAGGCGCGCCAGACCGGGACATAGCCGAGCCGGCCGCAGAGCACGTTCTCGATCACCGTCAGCCGCTCCACCAGGTTGTACTCCTGGAAGACCATGCCGAGGCGGCGCCGCGCCGCCCTGAGAGGCTCGCCCTGCAGATTCGCCAGGTCGGTCCCGCCGAGCATGATCGAGCCGGAGGTCGGGTCGACCAGCCGGTTGATGCAGCGGATCAGCGTCGACTTGCCCGTCCCGGACGGGCCGATGATCGCGACGATGCCGGGCTCGGAGACGCTGAGCGAGATGTCGCGCAGGACCGGCTGGCCCTTGCGGTACTCCTTGACGAGGTTGCGGATGACGAGCGCCCGGCCATGGCCGGGCGCCTCTGCGACGGGAAGGGCGCTCATGGGCTGCGAAAGGCTTTCGGTCAGGGCTTGGCCGGCGCGGGCTGCTGCGCCTTCTTCGCGGCAGCTTCCGCCTCGCGCTTGGCCTCCGCGTCATAGGCCGACTTGTTGTAGGGCGTGCCCGACTTCTCGGCGACGTCGCGCACGATCGCCCAGTCCTTCTGGTAGGTGATCGGCAGGAAGCGATCGTCGCCGTTGAACTCCTTGGTCATCTCCGGGGTGAAGCGGAAGGAGAAGAAGCAGTCGGTCAGCTTCTTGGCGAGCTCGGGCTTGAGGTCGTGCGCATAGGCGAACGACGAGGTCGGGAAGATCGCGCTGCGATAGATCTCGCGGGTGTCGTCCTTCTTGATCGTGCCGCGCACGATCATGCGCTCGTAGACGTCGCCGGCGACGGCGCCCATGTCGTAGTCGCCCGAGACGACGCCGAGGATCGACTTGTCGTGGCCGCCCGACATCAGTGGCTTGTAGTCCTTGTCGGCCTCGAGCCCATGCTCGGGGAAGAGCACGCGCGGGGCGAGATTGCCGGAATTGGAGGAGGGCGAGGTGTGGGCGACCTTCTTGTCCTTGAGGTCCGACAGCTTCTGATAGGGGCTGGAGGCCTTGACCACGGCGACGAGGTTGTAGCCGCGCACGCCCTCCGCCGAGCCCTTGGCCGCGAAGGGAATTGCGCCGGCGAGGTTGACGGCAAAGCCGGTCGGGCCGGTCGAGAAGCCGGCGAAATGCAGGCGGCCGGAGCGCATCGCCTCGATCTCGGCCGAGTTCGACTGGACGGGGTAATAGACAATGCGCTTGCCGGTGCAGGCGGCGAGATGGTCGGTCAGCGGCTTGAAGATGTTGGCATAGACGGCGGGGTCCTCGACCGGGGTGTAAGCCCAGACCAGCGCCGACGGGTCCTTCAGCTTCGACGGATCGGTCGGCACGTCGGCGACCAGATCCTTGTTGGCGTCGCAATACATCGTGTCGAGCTGGCCGCGATTGGGGCAGGCGTCCTGCGCCTGTGCCGGACCGGCGAGCCCGAGGCTGAAGAGCAGCGAGGTCGTGGCGGACAGGCAAGTCAGAAGCTTGGTCATTTGCGGCGTTTCTCCCGGGCGATGTTGTTGTAAGCCGGCTAGAGTATGTGACATAAAACTGTCACATTCCAGCCGGGCGAGACGCCTTGGTTTTACAACTAAAGTGGCCTTGCCATCCGACGGCGACCGACACTCCCCAATACCGATGCGGCCGCGGCATCCAAAACCTGCCGAGTACAGCCTAGGCTGGAGCCCGACGAGCCTGCTCGCGGCCGCTCGGTGTCGCCCGACAAGTCGCGTCTCGCGGTCTATGCGGGCCCTATCGCCGGATATATGACGGTTTCATGAACCGTCGCGCCCTTTGCCTCTGGCTTGTCATTTTGATCTTCGGCTGGCAGAGCGCCGGACAGGCGCAGACGCGCAGCGTCCAGATCGTCACCTCGTTCCCACCTTCCTTCTTCGAGCCTTTCCGCACCGCGTTCCGGGCCCGGTACCCCGACATCCTCGTCGAGGTCGTGCAGCGCAAGACCACCGCCGCGGTCGCCGACATCCATGCCGGCAAGCGGCATGACACGGATCTGCTCTGGGCCTCGGCGCCCGATGCCTTCGAACTCCTGAAACAGGCCGGCCTGTTGGCGCAGCTCCAGCCACGTGCGACGGGCGCACCCGAAACCATGGCCGGCTACTCGGTCAACGATCCGGCCGGCCGCTATCTCGGCTTCGCCATCTCCGGCTACGGCCTGGTCTACAATCCCCACTATCTTGCGGCGCGCGGCCTGCCGGTGCCGCGCAATTGGGCCGATCTCGCCGCGCCCGCCTATGCCGGCCATATCGGCCTGACCTCGCCCGCCCGCTCGGGCACAGCCCATCTGATGGTCGAGGCCCTCCTGCAATCGCTCGGCTGGGAGCGAGGCTGGGCGCTGTGGTCGGCGATCGGCGGCAATCTCGCGACCATCACGGCGCGCAGCTTCGGCGTGACGACCGGTGTCGCGCGCGGGCGTTTCGGCATCGGCATCTCGATCGACTTCCTGACCGAGGCGGGTTCGGCCGAAGGCGAAGCCAACCGATTCGTCCTGCCCGAGGAAACGCTGTTCGCGCCTGCCAACATCGCGCGGCTGGCGACCTCTCCCAACCCGAAGGAGGCCGAGCTCTTCATCGACTTCGTGCTTTCGTCCGAGGGGCAGAAGCTGCTGCGCGAGCCGCGAATAGGCCGTCTCGCGGTTTCGCCCGCGGCCTATGGCCCGGACGAGACGCCGCCGCATCTGTCGGAGACTGCAGGCCTGTTCAACAAGGCGCGCTTCGACGCAGCCCTTTCGGCCGGCCGCTATGAGCTGGTCAACATTGTCTTCGACGAGTGGATCACCTTCCGCCGCGCTGAGCATGCCAGGCTCTGGCGGGGCCTCCAGGTCATGGAGGCGGCGCTCCTGAGCCACCCTGACGAGCAGGCGGCGCACTTGCTGACGCAAGCCCGCGCGTCCCTGACCCGGCCTCCAATCGCCGCGGCGGAGCTGGAAAGACCGGAACGCTTCCGCAAGCTTGTGCGCGTGCCGCGAGGCCTCGCCGTGCCGGAAGAGCAGTCTCGGATCGAGACCGGGATCCGCAGCGTGATCGCGACCAACGCGACCGAAGCCGCTGCCAGCTTGCGACAGGCGGCGGAGCGATTGGTCGCCGCGGGCTGGGCTGGCACCGAGGGCGGGCTGGCGGAAGGTCGGCCATGAAGCGTTCCTGGGCGGGTCGGCGTTTCGGCATCGGCGGGCGGCTGATCGCGGCCTTCCTCGGCGTCGGCCTGTTCGCCGTGAGCGCCGGCATCGTCGGCGTCATCTCCTATGAGCGGCTCAGCAAGGAGCTGGCCGCGATCGCTCGCGACCACCTGCCTGGCCTCGCCTCGGCCGCCAGGCTCGCCGAAGCCAGCGCACGAGTGATCGCCGGCATGCCGGAACTCGCCAATGCCGAGCGGCGCGACGGCTATGAGCGCAGCCGGCGCGTGGTCGGCGAGCGGCTGGACGAGCTCGACCGCGTGCTGGCGGAGCGGGCGAAGGGCGGTTTCGACGTGCAAGCCCTGACGGCGGTGGCGACGGCGATCCGCGGCAATCTCGCCGCGATCGACAGCGTCTCCGACCAGCGCTTTCCGCTAGGCGAGCGCAATCGCGGCGTCAGCGAGGAGTTGCGTTGGCTGCAGGCCGACCTTCTCGACGAGATCGAGCCGCTCACCGACGATGCCCGCTTCAACATCGAGACGGCCTTGGGACAGGCGGGCAGCGATGCCCTCGCAGCCGGCAAGCCCAATGCGATCCGCGAGGAGATGCGCAAGAGCGAAGCGCTCATGACCCTGAATGCTCAGTCGAACCTGATCGTCGGCCTGTTCGGCCGGCTGGGCACCGTCCAGACGCGCGAAGACATGGAGCAGACCGGCCATGTCATCGGCGAAGCCGTCGACCAGCTCGAGGTCGAGGCGAAGGCGCTGGCCGGCTGGCCCGACACGATCACGGTCCGACAGATCACGCAGCGCCTGATCAGCATTGCCGATACCAAAGTCGGATTACCCGGCATCAAGCGGGCCGAACTCGCCGCCATGGCCGACGCCCAGCGCCTTATCTCCAAAAGCCGCCGCCTCGTCACCGAGCTCGGCACGCTGGTCTCGCAGGAGGTGCAGAGGACGGAGGTCGTCGCGAAAGCCGCCGCCGACCGCTCGGCCGAAGCGATCCTGCTCGGTCGCAACCTGCTCCTGGCGATCGCGGCCGCCTCGCTCCTCGGGGCGTTGCTGATCGGCTGGTTCTATGTCCGCCGTCATCTCGTGGCGCGGCTTCGCGTCCTGACCGAAGCTGCTACCAGCATCGCCAGCGGCCAGTCCTCCGCTGTCCTGCCCAAGGCGGGCAATGACGAGCTCGGCGATCTGGCGCGGGCGCTCGCCGTCTTCCGACAGACGCGCGACGATCTGATCCAGGCGGCCAAGCTCGCTGCGCTTGGGCAGATGGCGGCCGGCCTGAGCCATGAGCTCAGCCAGCCGCTCGCCGCGATCCGCTCCCACGCCCACAACGGCGCGCTGCTGCTGGAGCGTGGCCGTCCGGAGGAGGCGCGCCAGGCGATGACGCGTATCCAGGCGCTGACGACGCGCGCGGCCGAGCTGATCGCCCATCTCCGGCGTTTCGCCCGCAAGCCCGGTGTCGTGCTCTCCCCCGTCGAGGTAGGCGAGATCGTCGATACCGCCTTGTCGCTGTTCGCCCCGCGAGTCGATGCGGAGCGCGTGACATTGCGCCGCGACCTGCCGACTGGCCGGCTCTACGTGCATGCCGAGGAAATCCGGCTGGAGCAGGTTCTGGTCAATCTCGTCGCAAACGCACTCGATGCCGTCGCGGGCGTCGCGGGCGCGACATTGGTGGTCGGCGCGCGCCGGCGCGGCCGTTCGGTCGAGATCTGGGTCGAGGATAGCGGCCCGGGCATCGACCGCGTCCATCTGGAACGCATCTTCGATCCGTTCTTCACCACCAAGCCAGTCGGCTCGGGACTCGGGCTCGGGCTCTCGCTCTCCTACAACATCATCAAGGATCTGGGCGGCACGCTCGCGGTGGCGGAGACGGGCCCCGACGGCACGCGTTTCCTGATCACGCTCGAGTGTGCGACGACCCATGTCATGGCCCCGTTGGAAGTCGATGCATGACCGCTCCCAGGATTGTCCTCGTCGATGACGACGCCGAGGTGCTCGAAGCCTGGCGGCTGACGCTGGAACTCGACGGCTTCGAGGTCATCGCCAAACGCGCCGGCGATGCCGCGCTTGGCCATCTGACCCGTGACAGCTCCGTGGTTCTGGTCAGCGATGTGCGCATGCCGGGCCGGGACGGCTTCGGCCTGCTTGCGGCGGTGACAGCGATCGACGCGGAAATCCCGGTGGTGCTGATCACCGGCCATGCCGACATTCCGATGGCGGTGAAGGCGATCCGCGAAGGCGCCTGGGATTTCGTCGAGAAGCCGGCCGATCCCGTGCTGCTGATCGAGACGGTCCGGCGCGCGAGTGAATACCGCCGGCTGATCATCGAGAATCGCTCGCTGCGGGCAGGAGTGACGCTGGAGGACCCTTGGGCGGTCCGCCTGGTCGGTCGTTCCCCGGCGGTTGCGCGCCTGCGTAGCCGGCTCGCGCTTCTCGCCGACGCCGATACCGACGTGCTGCTCTTCGGCGAGACCGGCACGGGCAAGGAGGTCGCGGCTCGCGCTCTCCACGATCTCGGCAATCGCCGCGGCGGGCGCTTCGTCGCAGTGAATTGCGGGGCGATTCCCGAGACGATGATCGAGAGCGAGCTCTTCGGTCACGAGGCCGGCGCCTTCACCGGCGCGCGCGAGCGCCGGATCGGCAAGATCGAGCACGCCAGCGGCGGCACGCTGTTCCTCGACGAGATCGAATCGATGCCGATGGCGGCGCAGGTCCGCCTGCTGCGCGCCTTGCAGGAGCGCCGCATCGAGCGGCTTGGCTCCAACAAGGAGATCCCTGTCGACATCCGGATCGTCGCCGCGACCAAGACCGATCTCGCCGCGCTCGCCAAGGCGGGCGGCTTCCGCGAGGATCTGGTCTATCGGCTTAATGTCGTGACCCTGCGCCTGCCGCCCCTGCGCGATCGGCGCGAGGACATTCCGATGCTGTTCCAGCACTTCCTGGCGCTGGCGGCGGCGCGTGTCGGACGCTCCGCTCCGCCGCTCGAGCGTGACCTTCTGCAGCGCCTGATGCGCCAGGACTGGCCCGGCAATGTCCGCGAGCTGCGCAATGCCGCCGAGCGCAGCCTGCTCGGCATGGACGAGGATTTCGAGGAGATCGACATCAGCAAGTCGGCGTCGCGGGGTATCGAGCGGACGCTGGAGGAGGAGGTCGCGCTGGCCGAGGCCGAGGCGATCGGTGCCGCGCTGAAACGCCATAGCGGGCGCATCGGCGTCACCGCATCGGCTCTCGGGATCACCCGCAAGACGCTCTATCTCAAGATGCGTCGATACGGGCTGAGTGGGACCGGCGCGCTCGCCGACTAAGACGGCGATGTTACCGTGCTGACCCATCGGGGGCTGCGAAGGGTTACCGCTACGCCTCCTGAACCGTGCGGCACTCGCGCCGAAACGACGAATTTCCGAATTGAATCAACAGTTGATCGGGTTGGCACCGTAGTTGCTGACCGGGAAGCATCGGCCTCGACGCCGAACTGAAGAGATCATTCGGGAGGAAGTCATGCTCAATCGCAGGATCGCGCTCGCGGTCACCCTCGGCCTGTCGCTGAGCACATCGCTCGCGACCATCGCCCTGGCACAGGCGCCCTCCGGCAAGGTCACGGTGGTAACCTCCTTCTCCAAGGACGTCACCGACCCGATCAAGAAGGCCTTCGAGAAGGCCGTGCCGGGCGTCACGCTGGAGGTCCAGAACCGCAACACCAATGCTGGCGTGAAATATGTCGAGGAGACCAAGGCGAACAACCAGGTCGACCTGTTCTGGGCCTCGGCTCCCGACGCCTTCGAGGTCCTGAAGGCCAAGAAGCTGCTCCTCGCCTACAAGCCGAAGGCGACCGGCATCCCCGAGAAGATCGGCTCCTACCCGATCAACGACCCGCAGGGCTTCTATTTCGGCTTCGCGGCATCTGGCTACGGCATCATGTGGAATGACCGCTATGCCAAGGCCAACAAGCTGCCTGAGCCGAAGGACTGGCAGGATCTCGCCAAGCCGGCCTTCTACGACCATGTCTCGATCGCATCGCCCGCCCGCTCGGGCACCACGCACCTGACGGTCGAGACAATCCTGCAGGGCGAGGGTTGGGAGAAGGGCTGGCGGATCCTGAAGGAGATGTCGGGCAATTTGCGCTCGATCACCGAACGCTCCTTCGGCGTGCCGGAAGCGGTCAATTCCGGCCAGGTCGGCGTCGGCATCGTCATCGATTTCTTTGCTTTCTCGGCGCAAGCCTCGGGATTCCCGGTGAAATTCGTCTATCCGACGGTGACCACGGTCGTTCCCGCCAATGTCGGCATCATCGCCAATCCGCCGAACAAGGCCGCCGCCGAGGCTTTCATCGAGTTCCTGCTCTCGCCGACTGGCCAGGAGGTTCTGCTCGACCCCGGCATCCGCCGCCTGCCGGTCAACCCGGCGGTCTATGCCAAGGCCGGAGCCGACTATCCCAACCCCTTCACCGACCCGCGCTTCCAGAAGATGATCGGCTTCGACGTCGACAAGTCCGAAGCGCGCACCGCCGTCGTCGATACGCTGTTCGACCAGCTGATCTCCTTCCAGCTCGACGCGCTGAAGGGCGTCACCAAGACTCTGCACGAGGTCGATGCGGCGCTGGCCAAGAAGCCGAATGCCCAGGCCAAGGCGCTCGCCGACGAGGCGCGGACGCTGATCGCGGCGCTGCCGATCACCCAGGTGCAGGCTGGAAGCGCCGAGCTGCGCGGCGCCTTCACTGGCGCCAAGGAGAAGGGCGCCCGCCAGGCCGAGATCGAGAGCCAGTGGGCGAGCTTCGCCCGCGACAACTACGCCAAGGCCAAGGCCAAGGCGGAGGAAGCTCTCAAGGCGGCGAAGTAGCGGATCCGTCATTCCCGGGCGGCGCAGATGCGTCGACCCGGGAGTCTCATGCCGGATATGGCTTCGTCGAAGCTATGTCACCTGTCCGGAGATGCCCGAGGCAAGCCCGGGCATGACGCCCTCGTGCAAGGCTCACCATGACCGTCGTTCCCAGTTTGACGCCGCCACGCGCGCGGCGTATCGCCGCCACACCTGGCCAGATCGCGCTCGCGCTCGCCATCGCCGCCTTCCTGCTGATGTTCCTGGTGCTGCCGGTTGCGACGGTGATCTACGTCGCCTTCACCGAGAAGGGCACCTCGACCTTCACGCTGGTCAATTTCTACGATTTCTTCCGCACCGAGCTGTTCATGCGCTCGCTGTGGAACTCCTTCTACGTCTCGGCCATGTCGGTGGTCTGGGCTTCGGTCTTCGCCCTGCCGCTGGCCTATCTGACCACGCGCTTCGTCTTCCGCGGCGCAGCGATCGTGCAGACGCTCGGCTTCCTGCCGCTGATCATGCCGCCCTTCGTCGGCGCGGTCGCGATGCAGCTCTTCTTCGGCCGCAACGGCTCGGTGAACCTGCTCCTCGACGACTGGTTCGGCTTCAAGATCGACTTCATGGAAGGGCTGAACGGCGTCATCTTCGTCCAGTCCATCCATTACTTCCCATTCATCCTGATCAACCTCTCGGCGGCGCTGCGCAATGTCGACCGGGCGATGGAGGAGGCGGCGCAGAATCTCGGTTCGTCTGGCTTCCGCTTGTTCCGGCGCATCGTCTTCCCGCTCGCCATGCCGGGCTATCTCGCTGGGGCCTCGCTGGTCTTCGTCAAGGTCTTCGACGATCTCGCGACGCCGCTGCTGCTCAACGTCAAGGACATGCTGGCGCCGCAGGCCTATCTGCGCGTCACCTCGATCGGCATCGCCGATCCGATGGGCTACGTCATCTCTGTCGTGCTGATCGTCGCCTCGGTCGCCGCCATGTGGCTGTCGGCGCGGGCGCTGAAGGGGCGCGACTATGCGACGACCCAACGCGGCGGCGGTGGTCTGGCAAAGCGGGTGATGACGCCCTGGGAGGCGGTGCTTGGCTATGGCGTCGTCATCCTGATCCTGGCGCTGGTGCTGGCGCCGCATCTCGGCCTGCTGCTGCTCTCCTTCGCCACGATCTGGTCGTTCTCTCCGCTGCCCGACGGCTTTACGGTCGCCCATTACGCGCGGGTCTTCGGCGAGAGCTCGGTCTACATCAAGAATACGCTGATCTATGCCAGTCTCGCCGGCGGCATCGACATCGTGCTCGGCGTCGCCATCGCCTATCTCGTGCTGCGCACCAAGCTGATCGGCCGCGAATGGTTGGACTGGATGGCTACGGCCGCGCTCGCCATCCCCGGCGTCGTGCTCGGCATCGGCTATCTCAGGACCTTCTACGGCGTCACCCTGCCGGACGGCACACCGCTGGCCTCGCTGTGGATCACCATTGTGCTGGCGCTCGCGATCCGGCGCCTGCCCTATGCGCTGCGAGCCTGCTATGCGGCGCTCCAGCAGATTTCGGTCTCGCTTGAGGAAGCCGCCGAGAATCTCGGCGCCACCAAGTCGCGCACGGTGCGCCGCATCGTCGTGCCGTTGATGGCGGGCGGCATCCTCGCCGGCTTCGTCACCTCGTTCTCGACGGCGGCGGTGGAGCTTTCGGCGACGCTGATGCTGGTGCAGTCCAACTCCGACGCGCCGCTGGCCTACGGGCTCTACGTCTTCATGCAATCGGCAGCCGGCCGTGGCCCGGGAGCGGCGCTTGGCATCGTCGCGGTCATCCTCGTCGCCGCCTGCACCTTCCTGTCCCATCTCATCATCGAACGCAGCCAGAAGGCCAAAGGACTGGGCCACTGACCATGAACGCACCTGTCTCCCTGACCACGCCGGCGGTCTCCGTCGACATCGAAGGCGTCAACCTGTCCTATGGCAGCAACCATGTGCTGAGGGACGTCAATCTCGCGATCGAGCCGGGCGAATTCTTCGCCTTTCTCGGCCCGTCCGGCTGCGGCAAGACCACGCTGCTGCGCCTGATCGCCGGCTTCAACCACGCCGACACTGGCCGCGTCGCAATCGGCGGGCAGGATATTTCCAGCCTACCGCCGTGGAAGCGCGATGTCGGCATGGTCTTCCAGTCCTATGCGCTCTGGCCGCATATGAGCGTGCGCCGCAACGTCGCCTTCGGTCTCGAGGAGCGTGGTGTGAAGCGCGCCGAGATCGACCGGCGCGTCGAGGCGGCACTCGGGCTGGTCGGACTCGGCCATCTCGCCGAGCGCCGGCCCTCGCAGCTCTCCGGCGGCCAGCAGCAGCGCGTCGCGGTCGCCCGCACCGTCGCGGTCGAGCCCAAAGTGCTGCTGCTCGACGAGCCGCTCTCCAATCTCGACGCCAAGATGCGGGTGCAGGTTCGGCGCGAATTGCGCGAGCTGCAGCAGCGGCTCGGCCTGACCACGATCTTCGTCACCCACGACCAGGAGGAGGCGAATTCGATCTGCGACCGCATCGCCGTGATGAATGACGGCATCGTCCAGCAGGTCGGCACGCCGATGGAACTCTATGAGCGCCCGGCCAATCTCTTCGTCGCCGGCTTCCTCGGCACGGCGAACATCCTGAAGGGGCGCGTCATCGGCAGCGGTGCGGAGCGCTGCTTCGAGATCGAGGGCGGCGTGAAATTCCCGATCGGCGACGGGGCCGCCGTTCCCGATGGCGCGGCGCTTGTCTTCCGGCCGCAGCATGCCAGCCTCGTCGAGCCGGCGGGCTCGCAAGAGGGCGCGCTGTCCTTGCCCTGCATCATCGCCAACCGCGAATTCCTCGGCGCCAGCGTCCGCTATGGCGCCCGGATCGGCTCCGCCGAGGTGGCGGTCGACATGCCGTTCCAGTCCGGGCGCGAGCTGTTCGAGGTCGGCAGCGAAGCGAGACTGAAGCTCGCTCAAGGCGCGCTTCACTGGCTCTCCGCCTGAGGAGGCCTTGGAGCGGCGGCGCTGCAGCCGTGCTCGGTACAGAGATGTCGATCACCTTGGGGGAGGTGCCTATGCAATTGGCCCGGTAGGCGACGAGCGAGCCTTGCTTCAGCACGGTCTCGATCCCTGGCGTGACGCAACCGCGTTCGAGCAGGACGCGCTGGAGGTCGCCATCTGAGGCGAATGCGGCGGACACGCAGCTCAGGAGGACCAGTGCCGGGGCACCGCCCCGGCACAGAGGGGCGGATCGGCGCGATCCACCCCAAAGGTGCAAGGTCACTTCGCCTTCTCGAGCTTGGTGACGGTGATCTGGCCGTTGACCCGGTCGGCGTCGAACTTGACCTTCGTGCCCGCCTTCAGCCCTTTCAGCATGGCCGGATCGGCGGCGCGGAACACCATGGTCATGGCGTCCATATCGAGGTTCTTGATCGGGCCGTGATTGATGGTGAGCTTGCCCTGGGGCTCGTCGACCTTGGTGACCGTGCCGCTGACCGACTGGGCCGCGGCCGGGAGGGCAAGGAGGAGAAGGGCGAGGGTTGCTGTCGTCCTGAGCATGGATGCTCCTTTCGTTGAAACTTACTTGACGATGATCTTGCCGGTCATGCCGGCTTCGCGGTGACCGGGGATCAGGCAGGAGAAGTCGAACTCGCCCGCCCTGGTGAAGGCCCAGACGATCTCGCCGGTCTTCTTCGGCTGAAGCCGCTTGGCGTTCGGATCGTCATGCTCCATGTCGGGGTTCTTCTGCATCTCGACGGCATGCTTGAGGTTCTCCTCCAGCGTCGCCAGGACGAGCTCATGGTCGAGCTCGCCATTGTTGCGCAGCTGGAAGCGGATCTGCTCGCCGCGGCGCACCTCGATCCGGTCGGGAATGAACGACATCTTGCCGTCGCGCTCGGCCATCGCCACCGCGACGATGCGGGCCGGCTTCTTGGGATCGCCCGGCTTGCCATAGGCGGTCTCGTCGCCATGGCCATGGCCGGCGCCGCCCGGGCCCGCCAGGGCCGAACCGGCGGAGAACAGGACCGCGATCGCGGCGAGCTTGAATGCTGTCGTCATGAGGCTCTCCTGCTGGAAAGGTTGGTGCCTTCAGGGATTGGAATGGGAGTTCTTCGCTGCTGGCCGCGGCTTGCCATCCGGCCCGAGGCTGGGCTTGCGCGGGTCCTTCACCCGCCATTCGCTCGGCTCGATGCCACTGTCGGGGAGCTGCCGCGCGGCGCCTCGGCCAGCTTCTGGCCCTTGTATTCGAAGGCGACGGTGCCTTCCGGGTGCTTGAACCAGCCGGGGTCCTTGTAGTCGTTCCTGGCCAGCCCTTCGCGGACCTTCACCACCGAGAACATGCCGCCCATTTCGACCGGGCCGAACTGGGCGAAGCCCGTCATCATCGGCAAGGTGTTGTCGGGCAGGGGCATCTCCATCGAGCCCATCTCGCCCATGCCGTTCGAGCCCATCGGCATGTAGCCGGGCGCGATCTTGGCGATGCGCTTGGCCAGGTCCTTCTTGCTG